>JBMOLJ010000079.1:0-51547 GCA_049324235.1 Bacillota bacterium | reverse complement strand
CCAGTTGTTCACGCCGTGGTTGCCCTTCACGACCAGCTTTTTGTTCGGGTCGCGGATGGGCTCGTCGGACACCACGAAGCAAGGCCGACGCCCTCATAGACTGCCCTGAGCATATCGTCCCTGGTGCTCTCTTCGGTGATGCCGAAGAACTGTGCGCGGGCTTCGGGCTTGACGAACGGCGCGCGCTCGCCGCCGGGGCAGAGATACGGGCTGTAAATCACGCCATTGGAGCCCGCGGGTGTCTTTTCGATAACTTCGCTGAGTACCTGGAAAACATTTACGCCGCGTTTTTCGGCTTCTGCCTTATACGGCGCACCGAATTCACGGATAAACCAGTCAAGGTTGGGGGTTCCGTAGTTGACGCCCATTGCCTTGAGCCAGAGTCCGGGAACACCGTGGCAGATGCTCATGCCGACATTGCGAGGCTCAAATGCAGGCTCGGAAAAGATGGCTTCATTGAAACAGGTGGTGCCCAGAATGGTGCAGGCATCTCCGGCATTTACAGCGCCAACGCCGGTAGCACTCGCTACCACGTCAAACATGCCTTTTACGACAGGCGTGCCTTCCTTCAGGCCGGTCGCTGCGGCCGCCTCAGCGGTGATGTTGCCCAGTATCTGCATGGACTGCACAATATCCGGCAGGAGGTGCTTGATGCTGTCAAGGCCATACATCTTCAGAACTTCATCCGACCACGTACGTGCCTTGATGTCCAAACCAAAGAGGGACGGGTCCGATTCATCGGTGCTGATGACGCCGGTAAGCTTGTACTCTACCCAGTCCATGCACCAAATGTTCTTATAAGCCTTTTGCAGCACGTCAGGCTGATTGAGCACGCGCCAGCGCAGGACAGCGTTGGTGGAGCCCGCATACGGGCCGGTTCCGGTGTAATCATACGCCTTGTTGACGATTCCGTCTTTCATCCAGTTGTTTACGATTTCGCCTGCGCGTCCGTCCGTCCACAGGATCGCATCGCCCACGGGGTTTCCGTCTTTGTCGATCAGCCAGCTGCCGTCGCCCTGACCGGTTACGCCGACACCGATAATCTCTTCAGCCTTGACGCCCGTTGTTGCCAAGACTTCAGGGATGATCTCCGTAACGCCTACCCAGATTTTCCACATGTCTTCCTCAGCCCAGTTGGGATTGGGGACGGTAATGGGGATCTTGCGGTTTGCGGTTCCCAGCTCGTTACCTTCCATGTCCATTATGCAGCATTTTACGATGGACGTACCGGCATCAATTCCAAGTATGTACTTGCTCATTGTTCTACCTCCCATGATTTTTCTGGTTTATCATCTGCTCTCCCGGGTACGGTGCGCGGGAAAACAAAAACTTTCGGCAGGCTGGATAACGTAAAGAGTTTTCTAAAAGTATATGATACGTAATGGTTACAGTATGCTGTATATTGCACTATATAGCGGCACAGCATGCAATATATTGTATGCTGTATATTGCATGTTAGCATCATGCAGTATTTTGCGCAATAAGAAATATCTGGTATTATTGTCATACTCCATTGATAATCAAAGATTATTTGCAATTATTTCCGAATTCAATAATGATACCTTATATTTTCTTTAATTTGCTTATGCTTGCATAAATAATGATGCATAATAATGAAAAATATGCAGAGAATCGTTTATATGCATGATTCGACATGCGTTTACATGCATAAATCTTCGCCGGAATGATGCAGGAAGCCGCCGGACACCCTGCGGATTATCGTTTTGTCCGTAAATTCGTATAATGCTTGAAGGCTCAGCGGCGCCGTACTATAATTAAACGAACGGAGACAATTTTTTCAACTTGAGCAGAAAGGACCTTACCCCTACAAATGGAACAGACAAAAAGGCGGCGGGAATTCGGCAGGGAAATGATCATGGGCGTATACAGCCTGGTCAACACCGTAACAGGCCGGATGCTCATCGGGAACAGCCTCCATTTCAACAGCCATTACAACCGCATGCGCACCGAGCTGCGCCTGGGCGTATACCGCCACCGCCCGTTGCAGGAGGATTGGAAAAAGTACGGCGAGGAAGCCTTCCGTTTTGACATACTGGAAGAATACCTGCCGCAGGACGATGAAGATTTCCCCGCGATCGTCACGGCACTCGAAGCGCTTGAGGAAAAATGGGCCGAGAAGCTCGGCGCCCATCCGCAGTATACACGAGTCCGATACACCGCAGAATAATCCGGTTACGTCCGGTATCGCACGCGGAGGTGCTCTATGTGTTCGCATCCCGATAAAAGCAATTCCGCCGGAAAAAAGCGTGCTCCTGCCACCCGTTTGCAGAGGATACGCAACGCCCTGTATGCATGCACGGCCGTATTTTTCCTGGGCGCCTTTATTTGGGGAGCCGTGCTTTTGAAGCAGGGTACCGTTGCGCCGGAAGCATCGGTACCAGGCGCGCAAGCAGTAAATCAGGTGACGGAAACCGCCGTCCCTTTGGCACAGCCCAAAACAAACGCGGCATCCCTAAAAAAATCCGCGGAGGACCCGGAGCAGACTCAGGCCACCGGTGACTTGACGGTGGAATGCACGCTTTCCATTCCCTCCCTTTCGCTTGAACTGCCCGTAAAGGCTTTTTGCACGGACGAGGCGCTGCTGTCGTCGGTCTGCAAGTTTTCCGGCCCCCATCCCGGCCAGGAGGGAAACTACGTGATCGTGGGCCACGACTTCGTCAGCGGCGCGCAGTTTGCCAGACTGGATAGGATGCAAAAGGGCGATACGGTAGTTCTTACCGACAAAAACAAACAGGCATACACCTATACGGTGTATGCCATGGAACTCGTAACACCGGAGAATACGCAGGCGCTTGAAGTGCCTGCGGGGAACAGGGAAGCCACGCTCCTGACCTGCGCGGAGGAAAACGCCAAACGGTTGCTGGTACGGTGCAGGTTGGAATAAGTAAAAAACGCCTTAAACGTCTTCGGCAGAGCACCCAAAATATAACGTAGTCGTGGTCAACGGCTACGTTATTTAGTCAATATTGGGGATTATATATTTGTCCACGATAAACAGAGATATCCCTTGAAAAAGGCATATGTATCCTGCCGCATTTATTCATCTTTTCTGACGATATGCTGTGCGCTGTCCGCGGTTAGAAATCATATACTCCCATTGTCATTTGCAGCAAAACGTCATGCTTCGCGGCTTTGTCAATCAATTCCTGCGTCAGCACCGTGCCCTTCGTGATGGAGAAAGCGCCGTCCTCACTGGTAATATCGGTATTCATTGTTTTGCCCAAAAGAAAAGCAATGCTTCCCTCGTCTAATCCTGTTTCAACTTCAGTATCCGCATCGTCATCCGTCTCCCCGTCAACATCAACCAAAACAAATTTAGCAGAAAGCGTAAGGAGCGTTCGGCCATCAACCTCCTGCCCGTCATTGAGCAGCAATTTTTCGATTTTCCCGGACTTTTCATCAATCATATAATCTGTAATGGTGCCGATAATATTACCTGAAGAAGACAGCACACTGATACCCGTGAGCAAAAGACATTCATCCGCGACCGCCGCAAGGCTTTTGTCATCATTGGCTTTCTTGATGTCGTCCGCCGATTTTATAACGATATAATCCTTGCCAATACCTGTTATATCCTTGAAAGACAGCAGTGCCGGCAAAGCATCCGAAACGCTGTGCACAACGCTCAGATATTCAACTTGCTTGGATATGCGGTTTACCAAAAGACTTTTAACAACGGCAACCTGTTCTCCTTCATTTATGCTAACAATGGATAGTTTTGAGACGGTGCTTGCAGAGTTCATAATGTTTCCCCCTCAATGATTAATAGAATAATCTCTGCCTGATTATTATACGCCGCTTTCCTTCGCGCCACAAGCAGCGTAGCATTTGTTGTTTGTCCTGAACCTTTTCCAAGCCGGAAAGCAACATCCTCGCTATTCAGGGGTTTTGGCACTTTCTATACTGCCTTTCGTATTCAAACAGCTCGCGTTCCCCCAGATACCCCTGAATATCTCGTAATAACTCGCAATCCTTTGCACGTAGATCCTCGTCTTTTCATAGGGGATTACATCCAGGGTCTTCCCGTCTTTTGAATATTTTTTGTCTGCCAGCCATTCATCCACCTTGCTCGGGCCTGCATAGTATGCGGCAGACACGGTTTCCTCGTTGCCGCAGAATTTTTTCATAAGGTATGACAGATACCAACATCCCATTTGGATGTTCACATCCGGTTCCAACAGCATTTCGACACGGTAATCGTTAATGCCTATTTTACCTGCTATCCACATACCCGTCAATGGCATGATCTGCATCAGTCCTATGGCCCCGGAGGATGATTCAGCAGATTGCTGAAAAGAGCTCTCCACGAATACCGTTACAGTGACGAATGCAGGATCCAGATCATACATGGCCGCGTATTTTCCGATTAAATCCCGATAGCGTACCAGGCTGGCATCGCATTGCGCAGCGGCTGTTTCCTGTGAAATCACCCGCTGGCTCAGCGAAACATCGCCTGCCATCCAAAGACAAACAAACAGCGATAACGCCGTTATACAGGTTACGACCAACACATTAGCCAACGGCCTGTCTTTTACCTCAGCGTTGTTCTTGTCTCCGTTCCGAACGCATCGCTTAACATGTTCTGCGTTTTCGCGTTTCATAAATTATTTAAAATCCTTGCCTTGATGTATCAGTTTCAAAATGATACGCATCTTTTGTGCGCCCGCTTCATCCAAGCGTTCGGACAGTCGCTCTGCCAATACCTTTGCGTCCGCAAAGCGCTTAAGGGATATATAACACTCTAGCAAGATCCTGAGCGCTTCGGTCTCTGATTGTTCGTCTGCCGGATTTGTAATATATTGTTCCAATAATAACGCTGCCAAAGCGATGCCGCCGTTTGCCTTTGCTTCCATTGCTTTTTCAAATACCCGCATCTTTGCCGCCAGCAAAGTTGCGCTTGCTTCCTCGGCAATCCGCGCTTCCTCGGCAATCCGCGCTTCCTCGGCAATCCGCGCTTCCTCGGCAATCCACGCTTCCTCGGCAATCCGCGCTTCTTCGGCGACCCGCGCTTCCTCGGCAATCCGCGCTTCCTCGGCGACCCGCGCTTCCTCTAACAAACGCAACTCCTCAGATAAAGCATCAGCAAAACCACTTTTCGTACGTCTGCCGGTCCAGCGTGCTCTCAATGAGGACGGTTTTTGCTCTATGGTGTCGCGACTGGCCGCTTGCAGCATATCCGGCAATGGATCAGTATACGGTCCCGGCTCGTCGGCCACCAACACTTCATGCGGCTTGAGGGGATATTTAGCAAAGGAACGATACAGTATATTCGTAATAGCCCGAATAATAAAGAAAGCCGATAAAGGCGCAACTGCCAGCAATATCAGTTGAGGAGCCAATTCCTGGATGCTTGCCCCTTCTCTGAGTGGAATAAACAATAAACAGCAAAAAATGTCTGCAATAATGATTGCGCAGATACCGGCAATGCTACGCCTGAGAGAGCGTCCATTTATATGGTAAATGAATACACTGCCGATAATCCCTACGATAACCAAAAGCACAAAAAACAGTATAATACAACCCCTTCCATCAGTACAAATGACATACGCATTCTACATACTGTGGCGTAATATGTAACGGTCTTTCGGGCCCGTAATCAACGCAGCTTCGGCAAGCAATATGCTTCGAGATTATATTGCGGCTGTCCAAGCGGTAAGCATATAGTTTTGTCCCGATGTAGGGCTGCTTTTATCTCCCTACGGCTTTCAGCCAGATTTATACCGAACAATATTAAAAAGCTATACTATTGTAAAATGATATGCTCGAATACTTCCCGTGGAACTTTTCAGACTAAGCTATTTTCCGCATAATCCAACATTATCCAACATTATAACATCAGTATTACATCCATACAAGGAGAATAAAACCCTTAATCGACATAAACCGACCGAAACACGCTGCATACTGCTCTGTGTTTGTTTTCTTCTTGATAAGTTTTTTGTTATAAGAGTCCGGAGAAAAAAGTCACGTAAGGTTTCATAAATTGCGCATGCGTGGCATTTCGAGGAAAAGGATATGGACGGCGGCAACCCATATGGCATCGCGCAAAACTCATATTCCGCAGGAAAGGGAGCAGGCATTGACCATATTATGCATTATTGTATGGCACTACTCAAAGCCGATTTTTTTCAACTCCATTTTGTGCTGCTAAGGCACTTCTCTAAATGAAATATCCCAGATGAATGCCATAAACCATATATCAAACCGGCAAACCTCTATATGAACCGCCCTGAGCGCGGTTTCTTTGTCCTAATACTCTATCGCCTTCCGTTCCCCCCTGAGCACGCGGAGCGCGCCCAGCGCAAGCGAGAGCATCTCATCTTCTCCCGGGTAAACCATGATGGGCGCGATGAGGCTCACGCGCTGTTTGATGCAGCCCGTGAAGCGGTCCGAATAGGTCAGGCCTCCGGTCAGGATGATTGCGTCCACGCGTCCTTCCAGCACGGCCACCATAGCGCCGATTTCCTTGGATACCTGATACGCCATGGACTCGAGCACCAGCGCGGCATAGGCGTCGCCTTCCTTGATCAGGCGCTCGCACTTGCGAAGGTCGTTCGTCCCCAGATACGCCTGCATACCGCCCGACTTCGAAACCTTATCCAGCATTTCCTGCTCGGTGAACGCACCCGAATAGCACAGGCGGATCAGCTCGGCGGCGGGGACGCTCCCGCTGCGCTCGGGCGTAAACGGGCCTTCGCCCGAGAGCGCGTCGTTCACGTCGATGACACGGCCGTACCGGTGCGCCCCCACGGTAATTCCGCCGCCCATATGCGCCACGATGAACCGGCTGTTTTCATACAGCACGCCCATATCCTTGGCGCACCTTCTCGCCACGGCTTTTTGGTTGAGCGCGTGGAACACGCTGCGGCGCTCGATACCCGGCAGGCCCGTAAGCTTGGCATACTGGTCCATTTCGTCCACGACCACCGGATCGACCACAAACGCGGGAATGCCCGCGCGTTCGCCAATGACAGACGCAATAATCCCGCCCAGCGAAGCTGCATGCTCGGACGCCGTGGCCTGCAGGTCGCGCAGCATGGCCTCGTTCACGGTATACGTACCGCTGTCGATAGGCTCCACCAGGCCGCCCCGTCCGACTACGGCACTGAGCGCATCCAGGCTAATGCCTGCTTTTTCCAAAAACCGCTCCACGATATTTAAGCGCAGGTTCATCTGCCCCGCAACGCTTTTGCATGCATCCAGCTCATGGCGCGTATGGCGCGCAACGGTCTCTTTTAGCAGCGTTTCGTCTTCAAACACCGCCACCTTGGTGGAGGTGGAGCCGGGATTGATAACCAGAATCGTATGCCTGCTGCTCATATGCCGGCCTCCTTTGCATCTTGGATGTGGTTGTTTATTTATCGGCATTAACGCTTTTCTCAATCATGATAGCGCCGCTGCGCGTTACATTTACGGTACCGAATGATGCGAGGTTGTTGATAAACGCGTCGATTTGCACAGGGTCCTTCGTGATTTCAAATACCTGCCTGCCGCCATCCATGCAAAGAAGGCGTGCGCCAAACGATTGCGCGCACGCCTCCGCGGCGTTTTTGTCCGACGACAGCACGCTTACCACGGCAAGCTCTATCCGCTCGTGCTTTTGCGGATCAAAAACGGTCAGGCTTTTTACGCAATCCAGCTTGCCCAGGCGCGTACGCACATGCGAAAGCGCGCTGTCCAGGCACTCGATGCAGACCGTGATGCAGGATACCGCAGGGTCCAACGTCTCAGCCACGGCCAGGCTCTTGATGTTCCAGCCCTCTCGCCGGATCAGCGAAGTGATGCGGGTGAGCACGCCAAACTCGTTGTCCACGTTCATGGACAGAAGCTGTACTTTCAATTGCTTCTCCTCCCTAATCAAGCGTCAGGCCGACCGGGCAGTGGTCGGACCCGTATACACCGGAAAATATCTCCGCCTCGGCTACGCGTTGATACAATCGCGCGGAAATCACAAAATAATCGATGCGCCAGCCGATATTCTTCTCGCGCGCGTTAAAACGGTAGGACCACCAGGAGTATGCGTCCATTAGCGCCGGATTCCTGCTGCGGAACGTATCGGTGAAACCACAATCTAAAAGCCTTGTGAATCCTTCGCGCTCCTGGTCCGTAAACCCCGGATTCATGCGGTTTGCTTTCGGGTTTTTTATATCCATCTCGGTATGCGCAACGTTCAGGTCCCCGCAGAGGATAACGGGCTTCTTTGCGTCCAGTGCGCAAAGGTATGCGCGAAGATCCTGATCCCAGCGCATTCTGTATGCAAGCCGTACAAGCCCCGGCTGGGCATTGGGGACGTATGCGTTCACCAGAAAGAAGTCCTTGTACTCCAGCGTAATCACGCGCCCTTCCTGATCATGCTCGGCAATACCGATGCCGAGCGCGCTTGACAGCGGCTCCCTGCGCGCAAACACCGCCGTCCCCGAATACCCTTTGCGCGCGGCATGGTTCCAGACCTGCGTGTACCCCGGCAGATCGAGTTCCACCTGACCGTCCTGCAGCTTGGTTTCCTGTATGCAGAAGAAATCCGCGTCCGCGGCCTCAAAATACTCCCAAAACCCCTTCGCCATACAGGCGCGTAAGCCGTTTACATTCCAGGATATGAAGCGTTCCATGGCGATTATCCCCCCTGCCCCGATTATACCAGCGTAAAGCCCAGTAACGTAACCCCCGGCAGCAAAAAACCGGCCGCAGAATCAGCCGGTTTGCCCTGTGACAAACCTCTTGGCACAGGGTTCCAAGTCTTTGGGTGTTAATTTCTTTGCCATTTAATGCACATTGCATCCTAATACGCGGGTATGATCCGGTCCTCGATCACGTTTTGCTGGATGACGTGCAGCTGGGGAACGTTGATCACCTCGCGTATAACCGACGCAAACTGCGGGTCGTAATCACGCGTCAATATCACGCCCCAGCAGAATTCGCGCTCTATCTCCTCCGTTTCGGGCGAAATGGCGGCCGGTACGCAGTTGAGCCCGATATACTTTTCCTCGGCTTCATCCATGTTCCACATCGTCGCGTCGATAATCCCTTTTCTCAGTGTCGAAAATATCTCGGGATAATTCAGCGGTACGAAAGTGACGTCCACATCGCGGCAAAGCGCCTCGTTAAACACCACATGGTCATAGGTCGCGCGGTCGACGCCGATGCGCATCCCGTCGCGGATACGCGTCTCGTTCGGCGATGAAAACATGATGCAGCATCCGCCGATGAACGACCTCTCGCCGAGGTCCAGGGCTATGCAGAGATCGGGAAACTCTTCAAGGCCCTTTTTTGCCGTAAGCCGCGAACAAACGGTAAAATCAATGTGCCCCTCCATCAGCCGCTGCACGCGCCACCGCCCGCCGCGCACGTAGTTGAGGCTCAGCGGAATATTCACCTGGTCAAACTGCTGGTAGAGCGCGGTGGCCAGCCCCTGAAAACGCTTTGTATAGGGAAGCGGCATGCATCCGATAAGTACCGAGTGCTGGCTGAATTTCCATAGAAGCGTCAGATTTGTCGACACGACATAGGTCCCCTGATGCCCGTGCGACTCGATAACGATTGCTCCCGCATCGATAAGCGTCCTCAGCGCAGCCTGCACCGTCCCGGAACCTGCGGCAAGCAGCGCGCAGTAATCGCTGACGCTGGGAAGACGGTCGCCCGGGCCGACCTGCAGCAAATGCTCGGCCAATTTTATAACGACTTCGCCCTGTTTCGTATAAAATTCTGTTTTCATAGCCTTAATCCCAATTCGTATTTTACTTGCATGGATTCCAGTATACCATTATTTATTAATTATTTATATAATCTATTTCTTCCCAAAAGCAAGTTTTTTCTTTCGAAATGTCATTTTATAAATTTCGATAAAATTTAAAAAAAGCCGTTCGCTTTTCCCGTAATACTGGTATAATAAATGCTGTTGGAACTTTTTGTGGGGGTGTAAGCATTGCCTGTTAAATTTATATTCGTCACCGGCGGCGTCGTTTCCGGTCTAGGAAAGGGGATTACGGCCGCTTCCCTGGGCCGCCTGCTGAAGGCCAGGGGATACCGCGTCTCCATTCAGAAGCTTGATCCGTATTTAAACGTCGACCCCGGCACCATGAACCCCTTCCAACACGGTGAAGTATTCGTCACGGAGGACGGCGCGGAAACCGATCTTGACTCAGGCCATTACGAGCGCTTCATCGACGAAAACCTTGACCGTTTCTGCAACGTGACATCAGGCAAAGTGTACCAGGAGGTCATCGCGCGCGAGCGCGCCGGTGAATATGCCGGTTCGACCGTGCAGGTCATCCCGCACATCACAGGCTATATTAAGGAACAGATTCTAAGCATAGGCGACCCCGAGAAAGTTGACGTCGCCATTGTCGAGATTGGCGGAACCGTGGGCGACATCGAAAGCCAGCCCTTCCTGGAAGCCATCCGCCAGTTCGCCATCGAGCGCGGGCGCGGGAACTGCGCGTTCGTGCACGTGACGCTGATTCCCTATCTGAAGTCCTCGGGCGAACTGAAGACAAAGCCTACGCAGCACAGCGTGCAGCAGCTGCAAAGCATCGGTATCCAGCCAAACATCATCGTTTGCCGGTGCGAAAGGCCGGTGGGGCGCGAAGTCCGCGAGAAGATTTCGCTGTTCTGCAACGTACCGCTCCACCATGTTATTGCAAACCAGGACGTGGACGTCCTTTATGAAGTACCGCTCAAGCTCGAGGAAGAAGACTTCGCGCAAACCGTGCTCGAAACGCTGGATTCCCCCTGCCCCAAGCCTGACCTGAGCGATTGGGAGGCTATGGTGAACGCGCTTAAAACGCCGGTGAACAGCGTCCGTATCGCGATGGTGGGCAAATATGTCGCGCTGCACGACGCGTACCTGAGCGTTGTGGAAGCGCTGAAGCACGGCGGCGTCCCCAGCCGCACCAGGGTAGAGATTGTCTGGGTCGATTCGGAAACCGTCTTCCCCCAGAACGCCGCCGAACTCCTCAAAGGCATAGACGGCATACTCATCCCCGGCGGGTTCGGGATACGCGGTGTGGAGGGCAAGATCGAAGTCGCGCGCTACGCACGCGAAAACAATATACCGTATCTCGGCATTTGCCTTGGACTGCAGGTTGCCGTCATTGAGTTCGCACGGAACGTGGCGATGCTCGACGGCTCGCACGGCGTCGAATTTGACGGCAAAGCCGCGCACCCCGTCATCCATCTCATGCCCGACCAGAACGGCGTGGTGGATCTGGGCGGAACGCTGCGCCTGGGCAGCTATCCCTGCCAATTGAAGCCTGGTTCAAAGGCGGAAGCCATCTACGGAAAACCGCTTATCCATGAACGGCACAGGCACAGGTACGAGTTCAATAACGAATACCGCGAGGTCCTCTCGGACGCGGGCCTGAGCCTGTGCGGCATGTCGCCCGACGGGCACATTGTCGAGATGGTCGAATTGCCGGATCATCCCTGGCACGTCTCGGTGCAGTTCCATCCCGAGTTCAAGTCCCGGCCCAACAGGCCGCACCCGCTTTTCCAGTCGTTCGTGGAAGCCGCGCTGCAGCACAGTAAGAAAGATTGAAGCAATTAAGCCGTTTGCGATTAACGCGGTCGGCTTTATACACGATATATGGTTAAGTAGAATATGACATTACAATTTAATTTGTTCTGAGTAATTATGAAAAATACCATGAACTTTAATAATATTGTATTTCCCCGAATCTGGAATAGGTCTCTCATACAAATCTAATTCAAAATATATTTCAAGTGTGGCCTTAATATAATCCCCTGCTCTAATAGGCACATTTCCACTATTAACTTCCGCAAGCCATTCTTCATCATGTATTTTTGCTATAATTACATGCCCCTGATATTTAAACTCCCAAGTTGACCTTCCTGTTAAGTCGACCTTTTTAATTGGTAAATCAGCTTTAACCGTTAGCCGTTTGCATAGAGTTTCTTCAGCTATGGTTATTGGTTTAGATATGTTTTTGACATCATCAGCTAAACAAATAACATTTCCCTCTTGAGTCAAAAAAGTAAATCCGCCACTTGGATTATATTCTTGTACATAGTTTGCAATATTCATTGTTAACTGATCTATCGTAACATTCGTTAAGATAGCAACGCTTGATTTATGAACAATTACTTTTTGCCCTATATTGTTTTCAACTTCCATTTTACTATCTTGGATTTGTACTGTATTCTTTGGTTTTTCACCCTTTAATAGCTTTTTTATTTCCAAATAACCTTTGACAATTCCAACGATAGTAAGCGCAAAGGCGCTTGCAGCACCAATAATAGTGATAAGGGTTTCACCAACTTCGCATATAGTTGAAAAATCAATTTGAAAACTCCCATTGCGGAAAGCCGTCACGTTTATTTTAAGATATGCTTCAAAATTTTCTTCTTTGGCAGCAATTTTAGTTAACTCTGCAATATCTCTTATGGTATTTGATAAAAGATTAGCATCTATCTCGTTTTCACCATCTAAGTGTAAGCCAAATGAAGCCTGACTTTGAATTAAATCTTGTTTCATTTTAAAACCTCCACTCGTTAAAAGTATAATAGCACAAAAACGGATATATTTTAACAAGTCATTACTTTTAACACTGAGGATTTAAAATGACCGTTTTCGATATTTCTCGGGAAATTTTCCCACGTTATTTTGAATTCGATATATTATGTCCCAAACTGCCAGACAGCTTTTTCTGGACCGGATATTTTGTAAACTCCCGATAAAAACCTTAAAATATAGCAAAAAACAAAGAGGCCTTTTCCACAAAAAAGGCCTCTTTACTGCTAAAAACCGTTTTCTTGGTTTCCCCCGCAGAAAATCCGCCGGCAAACGCATGGCAGGAGACGCTTAAGAGCGCATCGTAATGCCGCGTTCGCGCAGGAATTCCTTCAGTGTCCCGATCTCCAGCTCCTTGTAGTGGAACAGCGACGCCGCCAGCGCCGCGTCGGCACAGCCATCCGAGAGCACGTCGTAAAAATGCTCCATCGTGCCCGCCCCGCCCGATGCGATAACGGGGATACCCACGTTTTGGCTTACCATGCGCGTCAGCTCGACATCGTAACCGGCTTTGGTCCCGTCCGCGTCCATGCTGGTGAGCAGTATTTCGCCCGCGCCCAGCCGCTCGGCTTCCACCGCCCATTCGACAGCGTCCATTCCGGTATTGATACGCCCGCCGTTGATGAATACGTCCCATCCGCCGCCAACGCGCCTGCGCGCGTCGATGGCCACCACCACGCACTGACTCCCGAACTTCAATGCCGCCTCGCTGATAATGGTCTTGTCCTTGACGGCCGCAGAGTTCACGGAAATCTTGTCCGCACCCGCTAATAATATGCCCCTGAAATCCTCCACCGTACGTATACCGCCGCCCACGGTAAACGGGATGAATACGCGGTCGGCCACGCGCGAAACCATGTCGATCACGATAGCGCGCGCATCCGACGAAGCGGTAATGTCCAGGAAAACGAGTTCGTCCGCGCCCTGGGCATCGTACACCGCCGCTACTTCCACGGGGTCGCCCGCATCGCGCAGATTGACGAAATTCACGCCCTTCACGACGCGCCCGCCGTGTACATCCAGGCAGGGGATGATCCGCTTAGCCAGCATCGATAAGCCCCCTCTCCCCGCGTATGCCGAACGCGAAGTTTCTCAGGATGTCGAGTCCCACAGCACCGCTTTTCTCGGGGTGGAATTGGACGGCCTGCAGGTTCTTGCGCCGTACGGCAACATCCATTTCTATGCCGTAGGTCGTCGTCGCGATGACATTTTCGCGTTCCTCCGCCTTTACGTAATACGAATGCACGAAATATACGAAGGGATTCGGGGGGAGCGACGTGAACAGGCAGGCGTCCTCCTTCGTTTTTAGAGTGTTCCAGCCCATGTGCGGGATCTTCATACCCTCTTTGAACGGGATGCGCAGCACGCTGCCTTTTAGGATGCCGAGACCCTCCACGCCCGGGCTTTCCTCGCTGCTTTCAAACAACAGCTGCAACCCCAGGCAAATACCCAGCATGGGCAGTCCGCGTTCCACAACTTCGCGGACCACGTCGTCCATGCCATTTTTCTTCAGGCCGTTCATCGCATCGCCGAACGCGCCTACACCGGGCAGTATGACTCTTCCGCTGGTCAAAACGGTGGCCCTGTCCGACGTTATTTTGGCCGTGCAGCCAATATGCTCGCAGGCCTTTTTCACGCTGCTCAGGTTGCCAGCGCCATAGTCGATGATCGCAATCACTTCGTTTTTGCCTCTTTTCGTAAATCTATAATATTTTAACACCACATTTTGCTTTCACCCAATGCGGCTCAAGATTATTCATGGTATTGTCCCGACAGCGCGTCAAGCTCCGCCCCGTCCTCTTCCCACGCCTGATACAGCCTTTCCAGGCGTACGCGCTCCGCTTCCATTTCGCGGGTGATCTGCATGACGCGCGCGTAATCCGCGGCCGTTTCGGGACCCTGCAATTCGGCATCCATCCGGCTGATGCTATCCTCCGCCTTTTCGATCTCGGCTTCGGTCCTCCGCATGCGCGCCCTGAGTGAGCGTATTCTCGCGGCGGCTTCTTTTTTGCGGGCATATTCGTTTTTGGCAGGCCTCCACTGCGGTAGCTTTTCCGGCTCCTGCGCCTTAGCGCGTTCCTCTTCCCGTACCCTGACATAGCTGTCGTAATCGCCCTGATGCTCGCTGATGCCGCCCTGTCCGTTAAAATACAGGATCCTGTGCGCCAGTTTGTTGATCAGATACCTGTCGTGCGACACGATTAAAAGCGTGCCGTCGTATGCTTCGAGCGCGTTTTCGAACGCCTCGCGGGACGCGATATCGAGATGGTTCGTCGGCTCGTCCAGCAGCAGGAAGTTGGCGCGCTGAAGCATGAGTTTCACCAGCGCAACCCGTGCACGCTCCCCGCCGCTCAGGACATCAATAGTCTTGAAAACGTCGTCCCCCCTGAAAAGGAATGCCGCGAGCGCGTTGCGCACCTGGGTCTGCGTCAAATGCCGATGCGCGTTCCATACTTCCTCCAGCACCGTGTTTGCCGGGTTCAGGCGCTCCTGTGTTTGGTCATAATACCCGGTTTTCACTCCCGGACCAAGGGTTACCCACCCATCATCAGGCGTATAATCTCCAAACGCCGATTCATGCAGCGATTTAATCAGCGTTTTGATCAGCGTCGTTTTGCCGCAGCCGTTCGGACCCAGCAAAAAAACATGTTCTCCCCTTCGAACATGCAATGAAACATCCGTAAACAGGTGTTTATCGCCAAAGCTTTTTTGAAGGCCCCTGGCTATAAGGACATCGTCGCCGCTTCCCTGCTCCGCCGCGAACATGCACCGCGTTATATCGGGCGCTCTCACGGGTTCGTCCAGCGTCTCACGAAGACGGGCCACGATCTTTTGCTTGCTCTGCGCCGCGCGCAGGTTCCTTTCGCGGTTCCACTGCTTCTGCTGGGCAATGATGCCTTCGATACGGCCGATCTCATGAAGCGTGTTTTCGCGATGGCGCGCGCGGATCTCGAGTTCCCTGGCCTTATGCCTTGCGTAACGGGTGTAACCGCCTGCGAAGGAAGAAAGCCTGCCGTTTTCGATCTCCAGCGTACGGTTTGTCACGCGGTCCAGGAAATACCTGTCGTGCGATACCACGATGAACGCGCCGCGGAACTGCAGAAGATAGTTTTCCAGCCATTCCGACGAAGCGGTGTCCAGATGGTTCGTCGGTTCGTCCAGCAGCAGAACCTGTGCATCTGAAAGCAGCAGGCGCGCAAGCTGCACCTTGGAACGCTGGCCCCCGCTCAACGCATGCAGCGGAAGGCTGAAATCCTCTTCGGGAAAACCGACGCCCTTGAGCGTGGAGCGCAAACGGCTTTTATACGTGTATCCGCCCGCCGCTGCAAACGCTTCGCCCAGCCGGTGCTGGCGCGCCACCAGCGCCGCCGTATCGCCTCGCCCCTGCTCTATGGCCTGCGCGATGTCAGAAAGCTCGGCATTCATCGCCTCCAGCGGCGCAAAGACGCTCAGCGCCTCCTCGTACATCGTACGCGAAAGGTCGCCCTGCACGTGCTGGCGCATGTGCCCCACGTTGATCTCGCGCGACACATATGCCCTGCCCGAATCGGCAGCCGCCTCTCCCGTGAATATGCTCAGAAGCGTGGTCTTGCCCGCGCCGTTCACCCCGATGAGGCCTATGCGCTCGCCTTCGCGTACGTCAAAGGAAACGTTTTCAAAAAGCGTCCTCTCGCCGTACATCTTGCCAAGGCTCTGAGCGCTCAGGAGCACCATCGTTTGTATCGACCCTCTTTCCCAAACCTACCGAAAGTATACAGCATTTTGTACCTGCTTTCAATTTTACAGTATACCGATATAAAAATGCAAGAACGATATTTCAATCATGCAAAAAAGCCCGGCAGGGTTGCCGGGCTTAGGCCGTTGACAAACCCCTTTGGGATTTGTCAACGGATTTCCTATGCGGTTAAAATGCCGCTAGGGCGCCATTTTTTCGCTGCTCACTCCGGTCGTCCCCGCAAAGCGAAGCTTTGTGGGGATAAGGAGGAGCAACAGAGCATGCGAGCTTTTACGCTTCCGCGTGGAAGCGAGCGGAGCGAAGTCTGCTCCGACGCCTTGACGCGCATGTCGTGGATTTTATATGTGGGGGATTGCGATCCCCCACACCTCCTAAAAAATAAGTTTTTAGACAAGTATATCAGGGTTACATCCTCACTAACCGTTGATTTCAATATCCTGATAATAAGCTGTCAGCTCATCGCAGATCTCCACGGCCCGGCGCGTTCCCAGCCGCGTAGCGCCGGCTGCAATGGCCATGAGCGTAAGCTGCGCCGAATTGTAGCTGCCGTATCCGGCAAACTTAACGCCCACGTTTTCGGGCACCGAAGCGCGCATGATTTTCACATGCTTGATCTCCGGGTTCCCGCCGCGGCCGGTCGACGTCTTCACAAAATCCACGCCTGCTTCCACGGCGCACTTGCTGGCTGTGGCAACTTCCTCGTCGGTAAGCATGGCGACTTCCAGAATGGCCTTCACTTCATACCCCGCGTCGTGCCCGACCTTGACCACCTCGGCGATGTCTTTCGTATAATAATCGTATTCTCTGCCCTTGAGCTTGCCGATGCTGGTGACCATGTCAATGCATGCCGGACGCCCTTTAAGCGATTTAACGACCGCAGCCGCCTCGGCAACCTTCAGCTCGGTAGGTATTGCGCCGAAGGGGAAAGCCACGGGTATCCCAGCTTCCAGGCCGGTCCCTTCCAGCAGGTCGGCAACCGTCGTGACCCAGAGCGGATTGGGATGTACGCCTTTTACCTTGTATTTGACGGCCAATTCGCACACCTGCTTGATCTTGGCCGCATCCGTCGCCGGGTCGAGCACGGCAAAGTCCATCATTCCCGCGATTCTTTCCACTGTAAAGACTTCTCCGTTGATTTTCATCTGATACAACCTCCCAAATAAAATATTTATAGCGCTCGTTTGCCCGGAGGAATGGCTTCCTCCGGGCAATAGCGGTTTTGTGATATATCGTTTTTCTGTACCCGAATGTTTTAGAACACGGGGCCATCCAGCGCTTCGTAGATGTCGGTGAAGCGCTTGAAGGCGTCCTCGTATGCCGCGAAGTTGGCCGGATTCGGCTCAAACGTCTTCGTAACCGATACAGCCTTGGTCGCGTCCCTGACGTCCTTGTAAATGCCGGTGCCGATGCCCGCGTACAGCGCCGCGCCAAGACAGCCCGTCTCGGAGGCGTGCAGGAGCTGGATGGGCTTTTGCGTGATGTCGGCCATCATCTGGCACCAGGTCGGCGACTTGGCCGCGCCGCCGGTCAGCCGGATCGCGTTGATGTTGATGCCCGCCGCTGCCTCGGCCTT
This sequence comes from Bacillota bacterium, assembly GCA_049324235.1. Lineage (GTDB taxonomy): Bacteria > Bacillota > Clostridia > Christensenellales > UBA1431 > UBA1431. The sequence goes on along the minus strand of JBMOLJ010000079.1, from coordinate 33,691 downwards.
CAGAATGTCGGTCATCTCGTAGCAGATGCCCTCCATGACCGCACGCGCCATGTCGGCCTTGGTCGTGCCCAGCGACATGCCCGCAAACACGCCGCGCGCGTTCCCGTTCAGGCGTGCGCCCGACGCGCCCTGCAGGTAGGACAGGAACGTGATGCCGTTCGCGCCCGGGGGTACGGTGTCGATCTGCTTCGTGATGAGGTTGTACGTGTCCTCCTTGAGCACTTTGCCCGCCGCGACCTCCAGGTCGCAGAACGTGTCGCGGTACCACCTGAAGCTGGACGCCGCCGTCACCGAGAACGCCTCGATGGTCCAGTTGTTCACGCCGTGGTTGCCCTTCACGACCAGCTTTTTGTTCGGGTCGCGGATGGGCTCGTCGGACACCACGAAGCAGGAGCCAAACGTGCCGATGACCATCACCGCCACGCCGTCGTCAATCGCGCCCGAGCCGAAGGTGTTGCAGTTCTGGTCGTGCGCGCCTACGCAAATAAGCGTGCCCTCGGCAAGGCCGGTCTTTTCCGCGATGTCCTTGTTGATCTTGCCGACCACCCTGCCCGGGTCGGTGGCCAGCTCCGCGCGCTGGTCCATGCGGATGCCCAGCACGTCGAACATCCTCGGCGCCCAGCAATGGTTGTTTACGTCGCACATGCCCTCGCGGCTGGCCGATGAAAGGTCGGTATAGTACCCTTCCGCGCCGAATTCCTTGAGGAAGTAGTCCTGGTTGGTGGAGAACAGCGCAGTTTTCTCCCAGTTCTCCGGTTCGTTCTCCCGCAGCCATGCAAGCTTCGTCGTGCTGAAGATCACGCCCAGGGGGTCGCCTGTGAGCGCATAATACTCGTCGCGCGGGATTTTGCTGGTGATATAGTCGATTTCCTTCTGCCCGCTCCTGAGGTCCTGCCAGCCGATGAACGGCCTTAGCAGCTTGCCGTCCTTGTCCAGCAGCCCGATGACCGAGCCCTGCGAGGAAAGGCCCAGCGCCACGATCTCTTTGGGGTCCACGCCCGAGTTTTTGATCGCCGCCTTGCAGGACTCAAACAGCGAAGGCGTGATGTCCTCGGCAGTCTGCTCTACCCAGCCCGGCTTCGGATAATAGCAGGGGTACTCGCGGTAGTCCATCCCGATAAGGTTCCCTTCAAAATCGAATACGCACGTCTTGCACCCCGTGGTCCCTTCGTCAATTCCCACTAAGTATCTGCCCATATCATGACCCTCCATCTTCTTTAAAATTGTAGTTTTTCCTTTAATAAATCGGATACCATGCCCGACAGCTCATCCACAATCCACGGCGCATTGCGCGTCCCGATGCGTTCCGCGCCTGCCAGAATGCAGCCCAGGGCAACCATCGGCGTCCAGAAGCTGCCTGTGCCTGCAACCTTTACTTTCATGTGAGAAGGAGTGATATCGCGCATGAACCGAACCTGTTCCAACGTCGGCCCGGCCTGACGGCCGGTGGAGGTTTTTACCCAGTCCATCCCCGCTTCGGCAGCCAGCTCGCAGGCTATCCTCAGCTCTTCGTCGTTCAGAAAGCACACTTCCAGAATGGCCTTGCACTCCGCGCCGTTGTCGTGCGCAACCCTGGCGACTTCGGCCATGTCGTTTTTGTAATAGTCGTATTCTTTTCCGCGGAGCCTGCCCACGTTGGTGACCATATCGATGACCCATGGCTTCCCGCTTAAGAAGGACGCGCCCCGTTTGGCTTCCGCAACCTTTATTTCAGTCTCGTTCGTGCCGAACGGGAAACTCACGACCCAGCCTGTTTCGATTCCGGTCCCTTCAAGCTCCTTGGCCACCAGGGGCGCCCAAACGGGGTTCACATGGAGTCCTTTAAAATTATACTCCTTCGCGACCTTGCACGCGTCGAGCAGGGCCTGTTTGTTCGCGTTCGGATTCAGCTCCGAAAAATCCATCATCTGCGCCAACGTCTTCCGGCTTAAGTCAAGACTGCCAAATTTCATATGAAACCCCCCATGCATAATAATGTGTATGTATAAATATTTAATGTTTAAACGACGCAAAGGATAAATATGTGTATCAATATTAACACGTTCATACAAGCATTATCAAGCAAAAAAATCAATTCTGTTCACGCTAATATTTGGACTTGTTTACACGTGTATAACTAATTCGACACGGCGCTGAAATATCCTGCCTTGTAAATCGTTTTTATGGGCAAAAAATAAAAGATATTTTTGTAAACGGTTGGTAAGGATCACGTATCTTATTCAATCCTCGTAATCTCATGAAATATGCAAAACCCCAGGCGGAACGCGCGCATTCTAAAGAGGCGCGCTTGTCTTCGCGCGCAAAAACGCGATATAATAGATATTAGGGCCAAGGCGGGACGCCTTTCCCTGAATCAGCGCCAGCTACTACTTAAGAAGGGAGCCTGCCAGCGCACGCAGGCAGGCTGGTATCACGAATATGGGCAAAACACGTTTGGCATTATTGATCCTGGACGGATTCGGAATCGCTCCCGATTCCCCCTCCAACGCGATTGAAACAGAAGGCATTCCCAGTATCAAAGCGTACGCGCGCGAATATCCATCAACAATGATTGCGGCAAACGGCCTGGCTGTCGGACTGCCGAAAGGCCAGATGGGGAATTCGGAAGTGGGCCACCTCAACATCGGGGCAGGGCGCATCGTGTATCAGGATTTTACGCGCGTAACAAAATCCATCGAGGACGGCGATTTTTTCACCAACCCTGTATTGTTGGGCGCTATTGAAAACTGCAAGATAAAAGGCAGCAGCCTGCACCTGATGGGCCTGGTCTCCGACGGCGGCGTCCACAGCCACATCGAGCATCTCTTTGCCTTTTTAAAACTGGCTAAGGAAAACGGGCTTTTAAAGGTGTACGTCCACGCGTTTATGGACGGCCGCGATGTTCCGCCTTCAAGCGGGAAAGGCTATATACAGGACCTTCAGGATTTTATCGATGCAAACGGCACAGGGCGGATCGCCACCGTTTCCGGCCGGTATTACGCGATGGACCGCGACAACCGCTGGGAACGTGTTGAAAAGGCGTACCGCGCACTCGCGCTGGGCGAAGGCAATACCGCCGGTTCGGCGGTGGAGGCCATGGAACAGTCCTACGCCGCCGGGGTAACCGATGAATTCGTCGTCCCCACCGTCGTTACGCAGGACGGCGCCCCTCTTGCCACCATCCGGGATAACGACAGCGTCATCTTTTTCAACTTCCGTCCGGACCGTGCCCGCGAGATCACCCGCGCGTTCACGCAGGACGGCTTCAACGGCTTCGACCTGCCTGGCGGAAAGCGGAAGCTTTACTTCGTTTGCCTGACACAGTATGATAAGTCCTTTAAAAATATTCATGTGGCATACAAGCCGCAGGGAATGTCCAATGTACTGGGCGAATACCTGAGTAAATGCGGGCTTACCCAGCTGCGCATCGCCGAAACCGAAAAATACGCGCACGTCACCTTCTTCTTCAACGGCGGCGTCGAAGCGCCTTTCCCGGGTGAAAACCGCGTACTCATCCCCTCCCCCAAAGTGCCGACATATGACCTGCAGCCCGAAATGAGCGCATATGAAGTCGCAAACGAAGCGGCACGCCTGATCCGGGAAGGCGCGCAGGATGTGGTGATCCTGAACTTTGCGAATCTTGACATGGTCGGGCATACCGGCATTTTGGAGGCCGCGCAAAAAGCCGCCAAAGCCGTGGACGAATGTACGCACCATGTCGTACAGGCCGTTTTGGAGCAGGGCGGCGTCGCAATCATCACCGGAGACCACGGAAATGCCGAGCAGATGATCGATCCGATAGACGGCGGGCCTTTCACGGCCCATACCGGCAACCCCGTTCCCCTTATACTCGCAGGAGAAAGCGTACGCAACTTAAAACTTAGGGAAGACGGGCGGCTTTGCGATATCGCTCCCACCATACTCCAGCTCCTCGGGCTTGAAAAGCCCGCAGAAATGGACGGCGGAAGCCTCATTTTGTAGCACTGTGTAGAATATGCCAAAACTAAAGAAAAAGCCGCAGGCAAATCCCTTTGGGATTTGCCTGCGGCCGGAAACCTGAAATATCAGGTTTCTTTTTTACCGTTTTCAGCTCTCGCTTGTCTTGTGGTACCCCGAATACTTATACATGCTGCCCTTGACCTGCGCGTCGTACGATGTGTCTACGGTATACCATTTCCCGCTGATGTACACCTCGTTCCACGCATGGTATCCGTTAACATTGTCGGCATAGCCTTTTACCAGCTTCGTCGGAACTCCCTGGCTCCTGAGCATCGCTGCAAACAGAGCTGCAAAATCATAGCAGATTCCTTTGCGCGTATTATACGTATTTACGATACTGGGCACATATCCGGCCGGCGGGTTCTTGTAACGGTCGTAGTCAATGTTGTTCACGACCCAGTTGTAGATTGCCTGAACCTTCTGGCTCTCTGTTTTCCCGTTTGCCAGCGATGCGGCCAGCTTTATCGGCGCCATCGATGCATTAAAGTTTACCTCGGACGTGCTGATGAGATACGCGCTGGTGCTGGTACTCGAAACAGTAACGCTCTTACTGGCAATATACTTATAGGAAGTACCCGAGATATTCTCCAGTGCAGAAACCTTATACGTACCCGTTCCCATATTCAAAGGGAAAGTTTGATAGCCCGTTGTTGCAAGAAGATTATAATACGCTGTCTGCGATCCTTTCGCGATCATAGCCTTAAGCTTTTTGCCGTTATGGCTGATGAGCTTAATCTTAATGACGTTGTTTGCAACCTGATCCGTATATATTTCTGCCTTTGAGGTTGAAGATGTCGGAACCTTGGTGCTGGTGGTGCTGGTGGTGCTTGAAGAAGCAGAGGACTTTGAAGCAGTCAGATAACCGCGATTGATATAACCTGTCTTACCAGACGCAGCTATCATCGCCCATGTTTTGCCGTCCTTCTTCACAGTAACCTTGTTTCCCGTGCTCAAGCTGAGAATCTTTGTGCTGTTTTTTGTTGCCTTGGCATACACACCCGTGGACGCAGTCGTCTGCATCACCGATCCGGCTTTCAGCGCGACGGCAGCCGCGCTTTTCGGTGTACTGCCTGATGTTTTCAGATACGCACCATTCACATAACCGGTCTTGCCGGACACGCTCACCTGTATCCACGTTTTACCGTTCTTCTTTACCGTAACTTTGGTCCCGGCGCCCAGTTTCAGAAGCTTGGAACTGTTTTTTGTGCCCTTGGCATACAGGTACGTACTCTTCGCCGTCTGCATCGACGATCCCGCCGCAGCTTGCGGAACCAGTCCTTCTTGTACAACAGATTCGTTTTGCGCCATCTTAGGAGCTGCATCAGCCACGCCCATGAGCACTTGCGTGAGGAATACTGCACAAAACACGCCCACAGCGATTAGCTTCTTTAGCATAAAAGACAACTCTCCTTTCGGTGGCCAGGCTGCCCTGCGGTTTCCCGTTTAGGCCCTGTAGCTTTGCGTCACCGCCTTTCAGCGGCTTTGCCATTCTCGCTGGGGAGTCAATCCTTTGATGTTTCTACGATAATGCGCGTTCCATCGCTATTCCGATATGAAGCTGACCTATTTTTATTTTTTGCTTCCATCGGTTCTGTGACATCCATGTCCCTGTCCGGTTTGCCCCGTTATCCCTCCTTTCAAGGGTTTGCCGTTATCGTGCGAAGCATCCAAAACGGATCTCTTCCCATGATCATGCTCATTATATCAACGGCATTCCGGGAGGGAAACAGAGTTTACGCATGATGTAAACATAACTAACCCTATTCACAATAAGCCAAGCATGTCATTCTTTTTTGTCCGTATAAATCACCGGCAGACTACTACACAACGGTTTCAAGGATGAACGGCCGTGCGGTTCTTTCCTCATCCCCAATACTGCATGCTTCTTTAAGGAGCTTCAACGCCTCATCAAGGCGCGTGTCATCATTTGCATGCACCTCAAACAGCTCTTGTTCCGGTTCAACCGTATTCCCTTCGCGCACCCGGCAGACAACCCCCGCTGCAGGATCGATCCTGTCCGTCTTGCTCCAGCGCCCGGCCCCGAGCATCCGTGCAGCGGTCCCTACTTTACGCGCATCCACATTTTGTACCACCCCCGCTTTATCGGCAAAAACACCGGTTCGTGTTCTTGCAGTCAGGAGCCTGGAAACGCCTTCAGGGGTTATGAACCTGCTATCGCCTCCCTGCAGCTCCACCATCATGCGGAACCTATGAAGCGCACTCCCGTCCGCGAGCGCATGTCTGGCCTTTTCACGCCCCTTTTCAAGCGAATCGCAGACGCCTCCAAGCTCCAGCATGTGGGCGCACAATTCCACACACACCTGTGCAAACGGCGTATCCGCACGCGCACCGCCCAGCACTTCCACTGCCTCCCTGACCTCTAGCGCATTGCCCACGGCATCCCCCAGCGGCTGATCCATCGCTGTAACAACCGCCCGCACCGCGCGGCCGTTACAGCGTCCGATATCGACCATTACCCTGGCAAGCAGCCGCGCATCCTGCAGCGTTTTCATAAACGCGCCCGCGCCGCATTTGACATCGAGTACCAGCACATGGGTCTTCAGCGCCATTTTTTTGCTCATGATGCTTGATGCGATCAAAGGAATGCTTTCCACCGTTGCCGTTGCGTCCCGCAGTGCATAGAGCCGTTTATCGGCCGGCGCAATACCGTCCGACTGCTGGGTAATGGCCAGCCCGCACGCAGAGAGCACTTCCCTGAAACGCTGCGGAGATAATGTAACGGATAACCCGGGAATGGACTCCAGCTTATCTATGGTGCCTCCGGTATGTCCCAATGCGCGTCCTGACATCTTCGCCACCTTCAATCCGCATGCCGCACACACAGGCGCCACCACCAGCGTCGTGCTGTCCCCGACGCCGCCCGAAGAATGCTTGTCCGCAATCACGCCGGGCACACCGGAAAAATCCACGCTGTGCCCCGATTCCGTCATGGCACGCGCCAAGGCAAGCGTTTCCGACTGACCGGCGCCCTGAATACAGATTGCCATCAGAAGCGCGCTGAGCTGATAGTCTGGGATATCTCCCGTTACCGCACCCTGAATAACATACTCTATCTGTTGGTCTGTGAGCGCCAGCCCCTTGCGCTTGGCGTCCAGGACCGTATACATATTCATTCGCACCGCCCCCTTCCTTAACACATTATACACTTCAGGCAAATACAGCGTCACCATCTTTATCGCTGCTGCGCTTGAACCGTACACACAAATGCTCTATAATCAGATGCAAAGGTCTGGAAATCCTGCCTTTTTTCGGGAATACTATGGACAGCCTCTGGCGGAGTTTGAAAGGAGCTTACATATTTATGCTGAACAAAAAAACCATCACCGATATCGATGTGACCTCCAAGCGCGTTCTTGTGCGCCTGGAACTGAACGTGCCCCTGGATGAGAATAAAAATATCACGGACGATAAGCGCATTCAGGCAGCGCTTCCGACAATACGCTACCTTGTCGATCACAAAGCGCGCATTATCCTGTGCGCTCATCTGGGCCGCCCCAAGGGGCAGTTCAACCCTGATTTTTCCCTTGCGCCGGTCGCAAAACGCATCGCGCAGTTGCTCCCCGATACAAACGTTACATTCGCAACAGACGTCATCGGCGAAAGCGCCCAGGCCGCGGTTTCCGCATTGCAGGACGGCGACGTTGTCCTGCTTGAAAACGTCCGCTTCCATAAGGAAGAAACCGATAACGATCCCGGGTTCGCCAAAAAGCTGGCGTCCTTCGCCGATATTTATATCAACGACGCTTTTGGCTCCTGCCATCGTGCGCACGCGTCAACCGAGGGCGTCGCGCATTTCCTGCCCGCCGTCGCCGGGTTTTTGATGGGCAAGGAACTCGAAATGATGGTCGGCGCCATCACCCACCCCAAACGCCCCTTCGTCGCCATACTCGGCGGTGCGAAGGTCGCGGACAAGATCGGCCTTATCACCAATTTACTGAATAAAGTGGACACGCTCATCGTAGGCGGCGGTATGGCCTACACCTTTGCCAAGGCGCAGGGCGGCAGCATAGGCAATTCCCTGCTGGATGAACCCCATATGCAGGAATCTTTGAAAATGCTCGACCAGGCAAAAGAAAAAGGCGTGCATTTTCTTTTGCCTGTCGATTGTGTAGCCGCCGATGCGTTCAAAAACGACGCAAACCGTCAAATTACGGATATCACGTCCATTCCCGACGGCTGGATGGGCATGGACATCGGTCCCAAATCCATCGAAATCTTCAACGCGGCCATTGCGGATGCGCAAACCGTGATATGGAACGGCCCTATGGGCGTGTTTGAGTTTGACAACTTTGCGGAAGGCACACGCGCCGTCGCGAAAGCACTTGCTGAAAGCAGCGCGGTCACCATCATCGGCGGCGGCGATTCGGCGAGCGCCGTTAAAAAACTGGGATATGCGGATAAAATGACGCACATCTCCACAGGCGGCGGCGCAACGCTCGAGCTTCTGGAAGGAAAGGAACTCCCCGGTCTCGTCGCACTCGACGATAAATAATAAAAAGCAGAAAGTCCCGAGCAGTTTTGCTCGGGACTTTCTTGTTCAATTCTTATCTAACACCGTTACAAACCTTTCCACGCGAACAGCACGGCAAGCAGAATCCCTGCGACCATACCGATCAACGCAAGCAGACGGCCGTACCGCTGCAAAAACTCGCCCTTTTTCGAAAACGGAAAAAACAGTATGGCTAAAGCGCTCACAAGCACCAGCATAATCCCGCAAACGACGCCGATCAACGGGCACCCCTCCTCGATCCATAAACGCTCTTGTATTTACGCTTTACTCAGCATAGAACATTTTGGCGCCGGTTTCAATAATAAATCTTATCCCGCCCCTGTTTCGTTTCCCCCGCAATGCATTTGCCTGCACGCTGCAATGGACAATTCCGCATACAATCCGCGTGCAATCGAGCATCAACCGATTCCTGCCTGGGCACCACTTCCAGGGCCTCCTGCACCCCTTCACTGTCCAACCATCTATAAACCTCACCGTGCCAGTACAGCCGATATTGAACGCGCTTTACTGAACTGCTCCGCGATTGCATCCATCTGCTTAACCGCCTGAGAACCGAACTTTTTTTGCAGATTCACCCTGTCAGCATAGTAAAGCACGCGCGCTGCAGCCGGATTGTTGCCGTATTTTTGCAGATAGTTCTTGGAATAATAATCATAGTAGCTGACCGGCGTGCTGTGCGCCCCCCCTGATGATTTATTGGATGTCCTGTTTGTTCTGCCCGATGACCTTCTGGATGAAACCGAAGACCCGGATGTGGCGGATTTCTTTGCGGCTGATGCCGATAGCTTTTGCAGCTGGATTTCATAATCACGCTGCGCATCCAGCTGTTTTTGGCGCATGGCTTCGAGCTGCAGCGCGATATCGTTGTTGTACTTCCGTGCGCTCTGCGCCTTTTCGCTGTCCTTCTGCGTCAATTCCGCGATCAACGCCTGAATTCTTGCAGCGCGCTCCCCGATTAGCGCACTTTTGTCCTCTGCCTTATGCGCATCCAACGCCGACCGCACATCCATCACATAACTCGACCGGCTCATTCCCCTCTTCAGCGCCTCGTTTTCGTTATCCTGCCTGGCCTGCGCATAGCCGGCTTCCAGCTCCTTGATCTGCACATCATACGCCGGATCGACCTGCGCTCTGGCTATCGACCGCTTCTGCGCCTCAGTCATGGGCGTATACTGCATATACTCAATCTTTGGCGCGGCATAGGTTGCTTTTGCAGCATTCGCATTCGAATTCGTTTTCGACGCGTTGGAACTTGTATTTACGGTTTTCGTTCCGTATGCTTCAAACGCCGCTTGCGTTTTCGGCCCCCATACCCCGTCCACTTTAAGGTTGGCGCCCGATGCATTCAGCCGCCTCTGTAGCGCCTTGACTTCCTCTCCCCTGCTTCCATATCCTATTGCCACGTGTCTCCCCCTCCATACGCGTAAACTGCCGTTTTCCGGTCCAATTAACCGCCGCTCCATAATCCCCGTCTAGTCCTGTTCGATCTCCAACGCCACCTGCACGCCCGAAAGCAGCCTGATCTCCTTCGCCTCCACCGCCGGCAGCCCGGCTTGTGCGTTTTCCTCCGCGTAATTGGCAAAGCGGAGCTTCACGCGCCGCCCGCGTACGTTGATGCGCGTGCGCACAACCTTCGCAAGCGCGGACAAGCTCACGACGCCGCGCTTATACTTTTTCTCGGTCCACGCTTCGATCACCAGCTTGCCGCCTTCTTCTCCGTAGCCGTACAAATACCCGACCTCCACGGCCTTAACCGCATCCTTCTGCTTCAAATCCATCCAGGGGACCTCCCAAAACGCCTGCAGGCAGGCATCCCCCGTACCTCTGACCCCGTAGAGCTTTATATTTCGCGATTCATGTTCGAAGCACAGAAGCGCTTCCTCAAACACCAGGAATCCCGCCACGTTGTTCGTCACGCCCACGTCCTTGACCATAAAAACCTGCCGTTTCAGATCATATTCCACCACGCGCCCCGAAGCGCCCCCCACGGCCATATGCAGCTTGTTCCTGTATAATGCCATGACACTGGTGCTGTCCGGTGTGAATTCCTTCCAGACATCCTTTATTCTATCGTTTCCGGCCACCAAAGCCGCACGCACCCCGTCATATACGCACAGCCCCTCGCGCGAGAGGAAATACGCGGCGTTCCCCGTCACAACGATGGACGCGTTGCTCACCGGATGCACATCCCCGGGCACCCGCGCCACCGCATACGTGCTCGGGGAGGAACCGGCTATGCGGTGCAGGCTGTGCTCCTTGAAGACCACCACCTCATTAAAGACCGTCGCCAGCCCCACCACGGCGCCGCCGTCAAAGCTCGGGATGTTCACAAATCCGCCCGCGCCGTCAGGATTAAACGGGTCGGCGCTCCAGTCATAGGGGTCCATGGGGCACGACCAGTACACCGTATCCATCTCCCCTGTTTCGGAGGACCCTGTCCCGAATACCCGTTCATGATTCAACGCCAGATACCGCACCCTCGGCGCGTTGGCCACGCTCTGCACGCCGGTCCCGTTGTAGATCGAAACGCCGAAATCGCCCATTACCAGCAAATTCTGATTCCCCAGCTGATAATTCACGCTGCTGTACGCGGTCGCACCGCTTATCTTCGACCATACGCCGCTGTGGTTGCGCAAATACACGCCGCTGGGCTGCGAACTGATGAGCATAGGCCTTCGCTGCTCGGTCTGCTCAATCTGCGCATACGGGAAATACTGCATCAGCAATGTGCACCCTTCCAGTGCGGGAATATCGGGATGCACAGGCGTATCATACGATGAAAGCCCCTTCGCTACCGCCAGATTCCCTTCATCGGTGTCAAAATTGCAGGCGTTGGGGGTATATCCGGCTCCCAGATTTGTCTCATCCTCCGATTGGTCCAGTCCCCAAAACCGGTTTATGCGGTACTGTGCAAGATCACTGCCCACCGGATACACCCCCTATGTAAACTTGTTTTTGATCGCAGACGCAAACATCCCTCCCAGTTCCGTGCCCCAGGGCTGTATCATCTGCCTCTTTCTTTCAAACTCCTGCAAAAAGAACTGCGCGCGCTGCTGACGGATGACGGAACCCGTGCCCATTACCCGGTATGCCGCGTAATCGGCAAGACAGTCATGAAAACGCTCGGGAAACAAAGGCGCATCCGTGTCATTCATCAGCATATCCGGCAAGTACCTGTATACGACGTCTACGGTTTCCCCCTTCGCGTTCAGCACGCACACCCTCGAATCCGGCAGCGCATAATGCGCCCTGGGCGCACCCTGCCCCGCCTTGCCTTCGGAATATACTCCCTCGATGAACAGCACCGTATAAATAAGCGCGGAGGGTAAAAAGCATCCGTCCTCGTCCAAAGTTACCTGCTCCACGCGACAGGGCCGGTAATCCCGCTCACACACCTGCATATATCCCGAATTCACGTGCTCGGCGATGCCGAACCCCTGCTTATATTCCTCCACCGTTTCGGCGTCCGGGTCTTCTCCCAGATTTATCAGCGCTTGCTCCACGATCTCCAGCAATGTCATGGCTTCCTCCTAAATAATCTGCGCCTGCCGCAGCACCGTGGCAACGCTTGCAGGCACCTCAACTTCCGCGCCGCGCCTGATAACGGTCCAGTACCCGTTGATGCATACCTCCACCTGCTCGCTCTCTCCCGGGATTACCGGGATCTTCAGCTTTTCGCGCGGCTGTTCCTGCAAAGCCCTTTTCGTATCCTCACCCGCCGCATCCGTCTTCGCTATCGCTTTGTTCATATTAACAAATCCTCCTCTTTTTTGGGATGCATCGCTAAGCGGCGGCCCTGCGGACCCCGCAGACCGCCGCTTAGCCTCCATGCCGGTTGCTTCGTTACCGGTTTAAGCCGCGGTAAATCCGTGCTCAATGCGTATGAGCCATTCGTTCTGCAGCACCTTTGCCGCATAGCCCTCCACCTTCCAGCCCACCGTGTTGATCTGGTCCAGCGGGTCCTGGCTCCCTGCCGATCCTGCGGGCTTGACGATGGTCCTTAGATGCCCGCCTTCTTCGATGTCGATCACGCCGAAAGCCTCTTCTCCAAATACGAAGGTGGTGGCTACATCCGCAGCGGGCGTGCCTCCTCCCGCCCCTGTATAGATCTTTCCAAGCGTGGTCTCCACAAATATCACGCCAAACAGCTTCCCGATTTCCCCGTCGAAGATGCGCTCACCTGCGGAATATTTTGCGACATCCTGCCACAGCGTGTCCGACTGCAAATCATACGTCGCCTCAGGCGTCACGATTGCCACGTAATACCCGCGCCCGTTGCGCATGAACTGCGGCGCGTTCGCTTTTTTCAGCGAACGCACAGCCTTGCGTATCTCTCTTACTGTCAGAACATCCGTGGACAGCAGCGTATTCCTTGCCGTCTTCCCGTTCGCGTACTGCACGTTCGTGCCCAGAAGCACGGCGTCGCGCGTCACAATATCGATGGACTCGCCGCCCTGCTGCCCCATCAGCCCTACGGCATCGTTGATCACCTCATCCACGGCGGTCAGCGTCATGAACCTTTCGGTTGCCACATATCCGCCGTACGGGCTCATCGTCGCCTGTATTTCCGTCTGCGCCAGAGACTGCCCGTCAGGGATGACGCCTTCCGTCAGCGGCGTGGTAATGGGCGCGAAGTTGGTCCACCGCCTGAACTGCGCCACTTTCCCGCTGTGCAGCGGGACCACCTTCTTTTTCCCCCAGTTGTAGAACACCAGCTTGGGCTTAGCCCTCAATAAAAGCTTTCTGTCATAATACTCCTGCATCGCCGTAGGTATCGTCGCTGTCGTCGCAGTATTCAAGTTTGCCATTGTATCATCCTTTCAAAAATATGGCGGAGCTAAAGCACCACGCGTTTCCCCGCGCGCACGGCCCGGTCGATCGACTCGATCTGCGCGTCGGTCATCATGCGTATGCTCTGCTCCATATCTGCCTGTCCGTATCCTCCCGCAGGCGCAGGCATGCTGTTTCGCGCGCGGATGCGCTCTATTACCTCCTGCTCGGCCTGCTCTTTGAGCTGATGCATGCGCGATTTCCCGCTGAACTGCTCAACGATGCCGCTAAGCGGGTACCCCAGCGCTATGAGCGCGGCCACCATCTCACTGGAACCGGCAAATTCAACCACATCGAATTCCGGCATGCTCTCGCGGATGCGCTCTTCCTCTCTGAACAGGTTCTCCACCTGCTCGCTCGAAAGCCGCTGCGGCAAAGCCGCGCCGGACTCCTGCCGGGCTTCGTTTCCCGGTCCCATCTTCCTTGTGATATACTCGGCCGCCTGCGGTGAAATGTCCAGCTTGCGCGCCAGATGCTCATAATACTCCTCGTTTGCCCGCTTCTCTGCCTCCGCGCCATCCAGCCCTTCATACCGCGCCATGGCCAGCCTCCCTACGTTGAGCACGGTCTCGTTCTCGCGCTGCCATTTCCTGCGCTCCTGCTCGATCCGTTTTCCCAGCACGCGGTCAAATTCACTCTGAGACCCGAATGTAACCGCTTCCTCCTGCACCGTTTCCGCCGGATTTGCGTCATTTCCATCGGGCTGCACACCGCCAACACCTTCCGCATCCTCCATCTCAACCGGCACACCGTCGTCGTGCGCCTGCTCGTTTACTAAACCGACCGTTTCTTCCTGCATGTTTTCCCCTCCACATGTTTGGTTTCAACCGTTTTACCGCCCGGTTGAACGGCCTGCGGCCTTACGCCGCCTGCTAAAGCCCGTATCCGGCTCCGTCCGGTTCTGCCTCTCCCGTTCCTGCCTGCAAAACGCGCTCGCGCAATTGCGCGAGCACGCGCTCCTTGCCCTCAAAATCCATCATCTCAATCGCCATCACCGGCGTTATCAGGCCGCCGGACATCTGCAAAAGCTGCATTGCCAATTCGTTGCGGTATGCCGCTTCCACCGGCGTCTGCCTCTGCGCCTCAATGCGCACGTCAAAATCAAAATGCCTGCGCATGACGCCCTGCCCCAGATCCGGCCTGGCCATTCTCGACGCATTGAAGCTGATCATCCTTTGGTCTCCGCCCTGCCCGCGCACCATGAACCGCCGGTTCTCCGTATAAAACTGCGCAATAAGCTCGATCACCATGTGCACCAGCTGCTCGAACCCGTCATAGAGCTGCTGCACGATCAAACGGCTCCGTTTCGACCCCGCCTCCTGCAAGGCGATGATGGCGCTGGCCGCCGTCACGTTGCGCAGCCCCTCCCCCCGGTTCATCTGGTTCTGCCCGGACTCCTCCTTGATCATCTGTATCTTGCCGTTGTAGTGGCTGTATACCACAGGATTGAGCGGCAGGGCCGAAAACCAGCGCACGGCGGCGTCGTCTATGCGCCCTGCCCGCACCACCTCGCGCGAATAATCCGTAAGCGCCTCCATATCCACGTCCGCGCCCTTGTCCACCAGGAGCTTGAGCTTTCCGGATAACAGCGCGTTGTTCAAAATGATCTGGTCGAGCCTGTCGGCAAGGAACTGCAACGGGCCGAATATGTCCATGATGCCAAGGCCCCAGGGCCGCGCGCCCAGCCTGAACAAAGGCTCGACAATGAACGGGTACAGACCGTGCGCGTACAGACCGTCCGGGCAGGTCTTCCTGCTGTCCTCCAGTAACACGCCGCCTGCTATCTTTGCCATGTGCACGCAGCTTTGCCCGCCGTCCCCACGCGTCTTATACCAGTACTCTATGAGCAGCACTTCCTCTTCATCCGCCGATTCATCCTCCCCGGGCATCAGCCGCGCATACGCATCGGCGCGCATCTGCGGCTCCTGATCAGGGTAGTGCATTTTGAACCACGCACGCGGCAGCCGCAGGGTCTTGAAGCACGCGCGTCCCTGCTGGATATCTTCGCACCGCGGGTCAAAGAAAAAGTTCTTCACATCCCACTCCCGGATGTTCACATCCCCCAGACCGCCGTATAAAGACCGGTCCCAGAATACCTCCTGCACGCTGGTACCTTTAATAAGCGCGTTGCGCACCTTTTCCCTGTACGTCTTCCTGTAGTTCCTGCGCTTTATAACGTACCGGACTACCTCGCTAAGCTCTGTCGCCAGTTCCGTATCCCCGGGTTCCTGCCCTAAGAGCACCGGCTCGGGATAGTAATCCATCACATCGGCAAGCAGCGACTCACAGGTTGAAAACAGCACGGGCGAAGACGGGCGGGGAGCGTCCGGCTCCCTGCCCGTCAAATGCTCCCATTGCCGCCCTTCCCAGATTTTTTCGTTTTTTACGAATTGATCGCGCAGCGTGCGCGTCTGCTGATAGAACCGTGAAAAAAGCGCGTACGCCTGCGTGACAATCGCGTCCTTCCCGTCGTCGTGGGGATACATCGAATCCATACAACCCCTCCTGCCCTGTAGATAACGCAAAACAAAAAACCGCCTCCTTATTAAGACGGTTTCTGTTTCAAAATTCCATGATTCATTTTAACATGGCACGCGGCCGTTTCAACGGGGTAAAACCGGCGTATTCCGTACGCATTTTACGCTGCTCCCGCCCCAACTCATTTTCACCCCTCCCCGGCCCCCGCCGGATCGATCACGACGACCTCCAGCCCCTCACGCCTGGCAAGATTCACCGTAAAGCACGTCCCTCCGCGCCTGCGCCCGTCATATACCGCGATCACCCTGTTAGAGCGCTCAATCATCTCCCGGTTCCGCTCAAACATGCAGGCGCGCGTGTAAACCGGCTGCATCGTTATCACGTCGTCGCATGCGCCGAGTATACGGGCATGCCGCGCCCGCAGCCCACTGCTCCAGCGTGCGGCCTGCGTAGCGCAGGGCAGCACGCATACCAGAAAGACGCCTGGCACCTGTTTCCTGAGTGACAGCACCGCTTCCGCCGCCCATAGGTCCACGCCCATCGCCATGCCCGATACAAAAAAACGGTATCCATCGGCAACAGCTTTTTTCACCTGCGTATGCAATTCTCTTTTTATGCGCAGACAAGCAGCATGCTCCTCGTCGAACCCGAAAACAAGGTTTTGCGGTCGGTGCCCCGTAAAACAGCAGGTAATCTCCTTCATCTCAACATCCGTAAAGCATAAGCCCCGCGCCAAAACGAGCGCTCCTGCTTGAATCCCTAACATAGTTCTTTTACCAAATGGCACTAAGTTCGCGAACAATACTACTCTACTTTTTTATTACCTATTCATTCAATCGTTTATAGGCTAAAGTATATCCCATACTCTCGTTGACTTTGGATTCATCAATGAAATCAACAGCAAAACAAAAACCATCCATATAACAGCATTGGCCACTATTATAAACTGGACATACTTCGAAAAATAATGAATTTGCATCTTCAACCATTTCGGCATTTATATAAATGTGGTGATTTACATCCCAAAATAAAATCGAAAATACATTGTCCACTTTTTCTGCAATTATTCTTGGAGAATCCTTAATTAACGGTGAAAATTGATAAATGCTATTCCCATCAATCAAAGAATCAATCCTCTTTTGAGAAAAAGCATATTTAGCTAAAATTTCTTCAATCATTTCGAGTTTTTCATTCTCAATTTTATGAAAATGAAACTTGTTCCTGATCCCTTTATTGGCTTCAATATTACTAATAGTTTCATTCGAAAACCATGGAAGTGAAAAGGACATAAAACTAACAATTTTTTCTCTTAAATCATTTTCATCTTTAAAATGATTATTAAATTTTTTTTCGATTTTGATAGAATCAAAACGGAATTCTTTAAAAGAGAAGACAATAGAACCATCTGTCTTAGGAATTGAACTCTTAATTGTTAATGAAGGGGTTGTTCTATTATTAATAGACATTTATTTCGTCATCATTTCAGTATAGTAGCGGAAAATTGTTTCATCATTCAACTCTTTGTCACAAGGATCAAAAGGGCTTAAACCAATTCTTATCTCCCTCCATGGTAATTCCTGGTGTGTCATGCTTTCAAGCTCATCTGCGGAGTATTCAGAATAAACATTCCAAACTTCGTCCAGAACTTCCACAATTTGAGGTGGTAAACTCTTTTCAAAATTAGTTTGAGGAATGTCTTCCCATCCATATTTTTTATACTTATGATAGATAATGGGGCACACTGGCCCATGAACCCACGCCTCAAATTTTTCACTAAAAAGCTTATTCTCAATTCCAACTTCAATATCGTTTAGAAGCGTAAGGGTCCAAGAATACGCATAATATAATATCTTATTTAGTTTTTTATTTGACATTGCTCTTTTCTTCAAATAGAATTCAGCAACATCTTCAATGTTTGAATAGACCATCATAAGAGTCTCCCATAAAAGTCTCTCATCATTATATTATAGTATCCTATAAAATTGTCAACTTTAATCTAAATATTGAATCCAAAAAATTACGCGTCCCAAAATCCCTTCCGTGCTCTTTTCCCTCCCGACAGCGGATCAAACCCGGGCCTGGCGCGCATCCTTTCCCTCTCCGGGCCCGCCGGCCTGCTCATCAGAAAATAGCGCAGCGCGTCATAAATATGGTCCTCACCCGCCGTGTTCACGTCCTCGGGCCGCATCGGGTCATACACCAGCGCGGGAATCGTCCGTATCGTATGCCTGCAAGAGCGCATCACATACAAAAACGGCCTGCCCGTTCCGTCAAACGCCAGCCTTTTGTGCATCTGCATCTTCCCCGCAATACGTGCGTTGTCCCCTTTCTGAAAATGCACGCCTTCGCGCGCCATCTGCGCTGCAATGGATTCCCCCCTGCTCGCATCCCATATCGAAGGGTCGGCAACGCCGGATATCTCCCCTTCACCGGCATCCTTCTCGGCCTGAAGAATGGCCCGCGCGATCTCCACCGGCGTCTTGCGCACGCCTTCATCCGGCGCACCGGCGCCATACATCTCGCGGTATACATACACGCGTTCATCGGGGTCCACCGCCATCCAGAGTGCCGCAAACGGCCGCGCGAACCCAAAGTCGAAGGCGCGGTACCGCTTCCAGGAATGTGGCACCGCAAAATCCGCAATCACGTGCGTGCCAATGCCGTCGTGGTAATGTTCGGGCACATCCCGCCATTCGCTGAACACCTGCCCTTCAAACGCGTCCCACCGCCCGTGCAGCAGCGCGTCCCGCAGCGCGCGCGGCTTCTGTTCAAGCTCAAAGATATAATCCTGCCCCAGATAGGGATTATCGGTACACAGCGCGGG
The DNA here is from genome assembly GCA_049324235.1 of Bacillota bacterium. Lineage (GTDB taxonomy): Bacteria > Bacillota > Clostridia > Christensenellales > UBA1431 > UBA1431. The sequence continues at coordinate 15,050 of JBMOLJ010000079.1, read as the reverse complement.
GATATACACTATGCTCCTCCGCTGCGCCCTCCCCAGCGTCTTGGAATACACCTCAAACACATGCTCCTTTTCTGGTTCCCCCCGCTCGATGAAGTGATCGCGCACCCAGGCATGTCCCACTCCGCCCGGATTCGCAGTCGCACGGACCAAAGGCTTGACCTTAAGGGCGCGCCGCGCCCTCAGACGGCTTTTGAGAAAATCATACACCGCCTTTGAAAAATGCGTCAGCTCGTCGATATACAGCCATTGTATCTCAGCCCCCTGATACCGCATCCTGTCCTCATCATACTGGCAATGCCGGAATCGCATCACCGACCCGTTGATGAGCCTGAATTCGTAGTCGGATGCGCAGTATTCCCCCAGATCGGTGGGCACGGATTGCAGCGCTTCCCCCAACACTGTGTCTTTCAGCTCGCGGTATGTGCGCCGGAACAGATATGCCTGCGTCCCCGCATGTCTCAGGCACCTCAATAATGCGTCCATCACCACCGCCTTGGTCTTTCCGCCGCCTGCCGCGCCGCCGTAGAGCACCTCGTCCGCCGTGGAAGCATGGAACAGCCGCTGCCGTGGTGTCGGGGCATAGTCCAACTGCAAACGGACCTCCTCCATCGGCTATTCCTCCTCCAACGGCGTTTGCGGCTCGGGTACCAGCGTTTCCACCACCACCGTCGTGTTCCCCTGCCCGCGGTTCTCCCGGGCAAGCTCCCTTTTTAGCTTCAACGCCTTGTCTACCGGCTCCATCGCCTTGGAAATGTCCGTATCCGCATGCATCAGCCCCTGGGCTGCCTTGAAAAGCGCCCGCGTAACGGCGCGCTCGCACGCATCCAGGGCCGCGGCAGGGTCCTGCCCCTTATTACTGGACACGCCCTCCGGCAAGGACGCCTTCCTTTTTCCAGGACGTTTCCATGCTTCCCTGCGCGCACGGGCATAGACCGAAGAAGCGCTTACCTGCATCGTACGGGCAGCCTGTGCGCACGGAATCCCGCCTTCAACAAGCTTCCTGATTTCTTCCCAAACTTCGCCATTATTCGGTTTTCTCTGTCGGCGCGCATTGGCCTTTTTTCTGCCTCTGACGGCCCCGTTTTCATTTTTCCGGCTCATTTTGATCTTTACACGCTCCCTTAATTTATGTACAATGAATTAACGGATCAAAACGTTCCGCCTCATACGGCGTCAAAATGGTCCGCGGCTCGTGTGCAATATAGAACAAATTAGGAGGATAAAAAGCGTCATGAGAAAAAGCGCTGCTCCGGCGTTTAGTGCTGGTTCGGCAAGAAGACGAAAAAAAAATATTGTTCCGGCAAAATTTAAGGATAATTTTCAAAAGCATAAAAAATGGATATTGATAGGCGTGGCTGCACTCCTGGTGCTCGCGCTCGTGCTCATTATTTTCACCGGCGGCAAAAGCAATCCTCTGCTCGGCAAATGGGTGCGTGAGGAAAGCAACGGTACCACAACTCTCGAATTCCTTCCCGACGGGACTTTGAATATTTACGCGCAGCTTAAAAACGTTAAATCCATTTCCATGCTTTCGGCAACATATACCGCCGATGGAAACAATATAACCATAACCTTGAATAATAAAAAGCAAACCGGCACATTTGAAATCAACGACAACAAGCTCACGATTATCCAAACCGGTACAAAAAAAACGCAGGTCTACGTCCGGCAATGACAGCAGAAAACCCACAGGCCCGGTTTTTACCGGGCCTGTGTTTTACACAAAACACAGTTTTCACAGTTAACATGTTTACATAAAATTCCTTTGCATATACAATAATAAAGAAAAAGTATCCTTCAGGGGACGTGGGGGATCGCAATCCCCCACTTTCAATCCAATCTGACGACATAGCGTCAGAGCGTCGGAGCAAACTTCGCTCCGCTCGTTTCCACGCGGAAGCGTGAAAGCTCGTACGCTGCGTTGCTCCTCCTTATCCCCGCAAAGCTTCGCTTTGCGGGGTATCGCAGTGAGCAGCGTAAAATGCCGCTTCAGCGGCATTTTACCCGCACAGAAAATCCGTCACAAACCCCAAAGGGGGTTCCAGAAAAGGAGGGAACCTGCATGAAAAAAAACATTTTTACCGCAGCGCTCGTGCTCCTGCTTATATTCGGACTGGCTGCCTGCAGTTCCAACAGCATCGTGGGAAAATGGAAGGACAGCTCCGGAAAAACCATCACGGAATTTACACAGGACGGCTCCGTTATGGTGATCATACCTATTGAAGGCACCTATACCACAAAAGACAACCAACTCACAACGGTATCAGGCGATAAAAAGAAGACCTATACTTTTGTAATCGAGGGAAACCAGTTAAAGCTCACCGATAAAGACGGAAAGGTGACCACCTACACCCGGGATTAACCGCAATAGCATGCCTCCCGTTCCTTACACCTGCCGCAGTTCTCTGCTATAAAGTATACACACGCGAACAGGTGGCAATCACAGGAAAAACGCCTGTGATTTAAGCCCTAAAAAAGCAAACCTGCTGTTTTAGATCCTGCCTCCCGCCACCGCATGCCTTTGCAGCACCTATGAACAGTTTCTTTGCACCCTTATGATTTTGTTCAGCATCCGTTTCCGAACTGCCTTGAGCGCGTCGACTTCACGCGGCGAAGGCATTTCCATATTATAATATGACACCACGTCCCTCCATGTCAGATGTTCAATATAGAACTTCCTGGCCACGAAGCGTTCTCTTTCATCCAGCGCGCTGAGGAGCGCATCCAATTTTCTGAGCGCATACCTTTTATGCTCCAGCTTCGCCGTAAGCCGCGCTATCCTGGCATCCAGCACATCCTCCCTGCGTTTCAATCCGACCATATGGAATTGCGCCGTATCATCCTGTCCGGCTTCTTTCGGCCGGTCATAAGTCCTATCCTTTTTTGCATATAACTGGTTTAATTCATTTTCCATGTACGCAACCGATGCCTTGGTCTCAAGGTAATCCCTCAACCCTTGCTCGATGTCCATTTCTGTGTAACACCTCCATAGCAAGATCCTAAAAAGCCGGCAGCAGCCGGGTATCCGCGGCTGCACTCCAGTTTTTGACCTTACTGACGGGTCCCTGCTGAATTATTCTATTCAATATGTTTTACATTTTCTGCTTTTTGGCATAACCCCCTCCAAATCCGTCCTGTTACGCCGCTCTTATTCTGTGTCGAACTTCGCCCTTTTTCGACATTCCTGTGCTTACACTTTTTCCCAGGCTCTGGTATAATGTATTATAATGACATATGCGTCATTTGGTCTGTTCCGCAAACGAGTTCATGCTAATCGAGTACATTTACCTACATAACTACTTTGGATACGGAAGAAAGGATAGAACAATTTGTTCTATCTAAAAATTTATCACGACATTTGGGCACTGTCAAGAACGTTTTGTTCGTCGATGTGTGAAAGCCCAGGGAGGCAAAAATCATGACATTCGGAGCAAGGCTGCGCAGACTGCGCGAGCAGAACCGGTGGACCCAGCAGCAACTGGGAGAGAAAACGGGGATATCGCCACGGGTTTTAGGCTACTACGAAAACGACCGGCGTCTGGCACCGGCCATCACCGCCATCACAAAGCTGTGCCAGGTCTTACAAACCACACCGGACTATCTCATCCTGGGCGCTTGCCCATCCAATGCAGACAACAAATACCGTAGCCGCGCTGACACCGGCCTATGGGTGGCAGACGCCCAAACCACGTTCGAAACACATGCGTATACGGCAGAAGAACTTGCGGTGCTGGAATACGCGCGAAAGCTGGGAATGAATGCTTCCCAGCTCAAAAAGGCGGTCGATCTTTACAATATGCTCTATCCGCAATAAAACCCGGGTGTTGAATGCCCTTGTACAATCCTGTACAATCATATTGGCTAATGAAAAAAGAGAGGGGCTTCAACAGATGAAATGTGCTGCCGAGTGTGCCGTTTGTGCAGTAAATGGCCTGAACAGGATTCTAAACCGGTTTGTTCCTGACGAGAAAGACAGGATCCATGAAATGCAGGCCATGCTCAAATACCTGTATGAATTTGATTATGCACAGTCGCCGCCCCAAATCCTGCGATACCTGTGCAATATTACCCCCAGGCTAACAGGGGGCAGGGACGGTTACGCCGAACAAAGATCGATAGACAACCAAAATATGCTCAAAAAATACGATGATTTCTTCGAAAAGGTCCGGCAACACCCCGATCCTTTGCGCGCCGCGGTGCTTTTGGCTATCTGCGGCAACATCATCGACTATACGCCCAGCCACGGGCTGGATATGGACACCGTCGTCCAAAATGCCATGAACAGCGACCTCACCATCGACCATGTGGACGAAATGCTGCGCGTGCTGTCCCAGGCGGAAAACGTGCTCTACCTTCTGGACAACGCCGGAGAAATCGTAGCCGACAAGCTGCTCCTTGAGCTGCTCATTGAAAAAGGAATTTTGAAGCCGAACCAGGTCACCGCCGTTGTCCGCGGCCTTCCCACCCTCAACGATGCCACCATGGAGGACGCGCGCGAAGTTGGCCTGACCGGCCTTGTAAACGTGATAGGCAACGGGGACAACGTCCCCGGCACCGAGCTTGACCACTGCTCTCAAAACTTCATAGAGCACTACGAAAAAGCCGATGTGGTTATTGCAAAAGGCATGGGGAATTTCGAGTCTCTCCACCACATTAAGGATAAAAAAATCTTTTTCCTGCTCACAAGCAAATGCAATAACGTAACACGGGCACTGGGCGTACCCCTGCAAAGCTTCGTGTGCAAAGCTTCTTATTTGTAATCCAAAGCACCAATCATCCTGTTCTTTCCAGCTTGCAGCGTAAAAGGAGAAAAAGCCAATGCAAAAAATCGGTTTCATCGGACTTGGAATCATGGGAAGACCAATGGCGCGGAACCTGCTAAAATCAGGGTACCCCCTCACTGTCTACAACCGGAGCAGGCCGGCCATGGACGCGCTGGCCGCCGAAGGCGCACACTTGGGCAAAAGCAGCGCGGATACAGCTTCGAAAAGCGATATCGTCATTACAATGCTGCCCGATTCGCCTGATGTGCTGGAAGTGCTTACGGGAAAGGACGGCATACTGGAAGGGGCAAAGCCGGGCGCTATTGTTATGGATATGAGTTCGATTGCGCCGCCTGCCGCGCAGGAGGCGGGCAGGCGGTGCAGGGAAAAGGGCGTACGCTTTATCGACGCCCCGGTATCGGGCGGCGAACAGGGCGCAAAGGACGCGACACTCTCCATCATGGCAGGCGGGGAGAGCGCCGATATCGAGGAATGCAGACCGGTCCTGCTGTGCATGGGCAAAAGCGTCGTACATACGGGAGGCATTGGCAGCGGCAGCATGACCAAACTGGCAAACCAGATCATCGTCGCCCTCAACATCGCCGCCGTGGGCGAGGCGATGGTCATGGGCGCAAAAATGGGCCTTGACGCGGAGGTGATGTATCATGCCATCCGCGGCGGCATGGCAGGAAGCGCCGTACTGGATATGAAGCTCCCCAAAGCCCTTACGCGTGATTTCGCCCCGGGATTTACGCTGGACCTGCACATCAAGGACCTGAAAAACGCCCTGCAGACCGCATCCGAAATCGGGGCGCCGCTCCCTCTTACAAGCCTGGCCATGGAGTTCATGCAGGAACTGAGCGCAAACGGCAAAGGCATGCTCGACCACGGCGCGCTGATCAGCTACTATGAAGAACGCGCCGGTATAAAGATCGGGGGACAGCCATGAAAAAGCTTTTTGAGGAATTCAGTATCGGCACGCTCACCATAAAAAACCGCATCGTACGCAGCGCAACGCTCGAACGGCTAGCCGAAAACCAGCATATCACACCTGCAATGGTCAAAGTGTACGAGACCCTTGCAAAGGGCGGCACAGGCCTCATCATAACCAGCATGGCTGCTGTGGAGGAGTTTTCTGCCTACTGTCCGGAAATGATCGGCGCATGGCATGATGCATTCGTTCAGGAAGCTATGCAGCTAACGGACGCCGCGCACAGGCACGGCGCCCGTATCGCACTGCAAATAGCGCATTGCGGGCTGAAAGCCGAACCGGACGCCAACGGCCTCGTCCGGGGACCTTCCCCGCTGCCCGGCAAACCTGAATCGCGCGCACTCGATCCAAACGATATCAGGCGCATCATTACCGCCTTTAAAGATACGGCCCTGCGCGCCAAAACCGCCGGGTTTGACGCAGTGCAGCTGCATGCCGCGCACGGTTTTTTGCTCAGCCAGTTCCTCTCACCGTATTTCAACAAACGACAGGACGCTTACGGCGGAACGCTGGAGAACCGCGCGCGCCTGCTGATGGAAGTAAACGAAGAAGTGCGCGATGCGGTCGGCGCTTTATTTCCGGTCATGGTCAAGCTCAATTCCAATGACCTGACAACTCCGGGCCAGACAGAATCCGATTTCCTGTGGCTGTCCAAACAACTCGTCCAGGCCGGTATAGATGCCATTGAGGTGAGCGGCGGACTAAACATCGACAGCGACACCACGCCTATCCGTAAAAACATCAATACCCCGGCGCAGGAGGCCTACTTCGCTCCCGCAGCCAAAGCGCTCGCCGGAGAGGTATCCGTTCCCGTTATCTCAGTAGGCGGCTACCGTTCCTATGCGGTCGTACGGGACACGCTAGAAAGCAGCAATATCGCCGCAATCGGCCTTTGCCGTGCGCTGGTAGCCGACCCCGACCTTCCAAACCGGTGGGAATCGGGCGACCACTTCACCTCATCCTGTATTTCGTGTGCACAGTGTTCCCGCCCTATTGGCCATTTTTATTGCAAAATAAAACAACTACCGTAATCCTACGTTTTTCAGAAAGGTTGGGTATCAATGGAATTCGAGCTTCGGAAATTTAAGCTTGAAGATGTGCAAAGCATCGCGCACTTTGCAAACAATAAAAAAATCGCGGACAACCTGCGAAATGCGTTTCCGCATCCCTATACCGAAAAAGACGCAAAAGCTTTTATCTCCGCCTGCCTGAACGCGGATGAGCGCAAAAAGTGCCTCCGTGCCATCTCCGTTGACGGGACTGCCATCGGAAGCATCGGCATTTTTCTGAAAGATGACGTATACAGCAAGAGCGCCGAGCTTGGCTACTGGCTCGCGGAGCCATTCTGGGGAAAGGGCATCATGTCCGCGGCGGTGCCGCGCATCTGCGGCCACGCCTTTGCAGCCTACGACATCGTAAGAATCTTTGCTGAGCCTTATGCGTCCAACACGGCCTCGCGGAAAGTCCTCGAACACGCAGGCTTCGTCCTGGAAGGGATTTTGAGAAAAAGCGTATTTAAAAACGGGCAGATACTGGATTCCTGTATCTACGCGCTCATAAAAGACGGCGCAGACTAACAAATCATCCAACAAAAAAGGCCCGCTTGGGCCTTTACTTTAATTTTAGAATACGCGCCTGCCGCATACAAAGTTGCGGTACCAATAGGGGCCGAAGCTGCTGATCATCACCCTGCCCTTGCTCGAGGATGCATGCACGAACCTCCCGCCGCCAAGATAGATAGCGGTATGGCTCACGCGTGAGCTTTTATCGGATTTGAAGAAGATCAAATCGCCTCTCCGCAATGAACCGACGCTGCTTACCCGCGTCCAGGACGAAACCCGGCTGAAACCGGCCGCATTATATCTGCCGATATGCACGCCGGAATGATTCAGCGAGTAGTACACCAGGCCGGAACAGTCAAACGACCCTGGGCCTGTAGCTCCCCACACGTACCGGTCCCCAATCTGCGAGAGGGCAACCGAGACAAGACCCTGCGCACCTGAACCGTAATGCGACCCGGACGAGTATGACCCGTTCGGCTTGGGTGTCGGCTTGGGCGTCGGTTGGGGCGCGGCCTTCGCGTCAGGCGAGAACAGAATATCACGCGAATCCGTCCCCATCTTCGCATCCACGACCAATCCGTTGAGCTTCTGGAACGCACGCACCGCTTTTTCGGTGGCAGTATCGTATTTCCCTGTGGCTTTCCCTGTATAATAGCCCAGCTCTTTCAGGCGTTCCTGCATGTTTGTAACATCCAGACCTATGTTTCCGGGATAGATCGTATATACCTTTGCGTCCTTTGAATACAGGAGCCGCAATGTTTCACCACCGGCGATGCCGTCCACCTGAAGATCGTGCGCACGCTGGAAAAGCTCCACGGAATACTCCGTGACAGGCCCGAAGTAATCCGTCACCTCATCGTTTTCAAAGTATTCAAGTTCCATCAGCCTTTGCTGGAGACTGGCGACCTGCGGGCTGGTCATCCCCTCTTTAAGCTGCGTCTCGGAAAAAACCAGATTCAAAAAGTCCGCCTGTTCATCCTCCCCGGGCACATAAACCGTCATTCCCGGCAGGACTTCCAGTTCATTGTTTGTATCCAGTACGCTGTCATCGTTGCCGGCTGTAGCCGAACCGGAAGTAGCTGTGGGTTTTGCGGTTGCTTTTGCGGTTGCCGCCGCTGGCGCTTTCGTGCCGGCCGATGCCGTACCCGTTGGCGCCTGCCCACTTGCCAGCACAGAGACATCATCTATTTTCTGTATTTCTTCGCTGTCAATGCCGGGCAGGATCAGCGTGTCCACCAGGTCCTGCGTCAAATACGCGCTTTTGGCTCCCGCTGCTCCCGCAGGTACCATGACCGTTACCAGGACTGCAGCAAGCACCTGCTTTGCATGTAAGCCTGTCCGGTTGCCGCGTATATCGCTTTTTTGCGTGGCGGATCGATTTTCCTTAAACATGTTTATCCTTTCTTCATCCGTTTCAGTTGCAGGAAATATTAAGAAAGTATTACAATGCTATTATACCCAATTCCCCAAACAAACACAAAGCTTTTTTGGCGTGTCAAAAAGCTTTATTACATGCATAAGCTAATTATACGCATATATTTCCGGCATTGTTTTCCAAACAGCCGAAAACATCCGGCCGAAAAACGGCCGGATGTTTTCTCACAAGAGTTTATGCGTTCAGAGCGGCAACCACATCGCTTGCCAGCGCACGCGCCGCTTCCAGCTCCGCTTCGTTCGGGTTCATTTTTGCCTTGCACAAACCTGCGGTCTTCATGCCTAGTTGTTCCATACGCTCGATAATGAACTTCGTTGCTTCGCCGCTCCAGCCGTAGCTCCCGAACGCCGCTCCGATCTTGTTCCGGCAGCCAATGGCCGAGAGAAGGCTCAGTACCGCCCATACAGGTTCGAGCGCGTCGCGGTTGAGCGTCGGCGACCCCATGATGACGGCGTCCGCATCCATGGCCATGGCCGCCGCTTCCACCGCCGGTATCACCGAAACATCCTGTACAATCGCGTGCACGCCCTCAATTTTTAGCTGAGAAACAATTGCCTGTGCAAGCCTGGCGGTAAACCCGTAACACGAAACGTATCCGACAAAAGCGCTTTTGCCTTCGCGCTCCTTTGGCTTTGCCCATGCCTCATAGCGCTCCACCGCCCCCCACGGGTCCTTGTCCAGCACCGGCCCGTGCGAAGGGCAGATCACAGCAATGTCCAGCTCCCGCGCCTTTTTGCATGCGTCCAGCACATAGCTTTTGAACGGGCTCATGATAATGTCAAAATAATACTTCTGCGTGGACAGCAGTTCCGAAACCGGCGCGGTCCCTTCGGCCACGCCCGGCCAGTGATGATGGAACCCGAAGACATCGCCCGAGATCAGCGCCTTGCGCTCCGGGATATACGTGAACATGGAATCAGGCCAGTGCAAAAACGGCGCGGAAATGAACCTGAGCGTAATGCCGCCCAGATCAAGGCTGTCGCCGTCACCCACCACCTTAATATTCATAGGCTCGTTCACGATCTCTTTGATCAACGCCGACGCAGCGCGGCTGCATACGATGCACGTCTGCGGCGAAAGCTCGAGCAGCTCGCGGACCGCTCCGGTATGGTCAGGCTCGGTATGGTTCAGCACCAGATAATCTATCTTCGTAATATCCGCGCCCGCATCTTGAAGCCGCGCCTTCCACGCATCAAAAAAACCGGCTTTCACACCCTCCACAACGGCGCACGCGTTCTGCCCCCGCACAAAATACGAGTTATAGGACGTTCCGTACTGCGTCGTCATGATTACATCGAATATTTTCAAATCAGGGTCCTGTACGCCGACCCAGTATAAATCCTCGTCGATCTTAAATGACAGCATGTATCCTCCTTATTCTTCCTCGAAAGCATCTTTGTCGGCGCCGCAAAGCGGGCAGACAAAATCATCGGGGAGGTCTTCAAACGCGGTGCCGGGAGCAATGCCTTCATCCGGCAAACCTGCCTGCTCGTCATATACCCAGCCACAAACCGTACAAACGTATCTTTTCATCCTGTATCCCTCCTCAAAAATTATAGAGTGAAACGATTCTCTTTCACGTCTTCAGTATACAGTAACCATCTATAAAAGGCAAAGTCTTTCCATAACTTTATACTTTTATTACGTCTCTGCTTCGCACTTGTATCGCCGGATGCCGCCGGGTATACTGTAAGCATATAAAATATTTAAAGAAAGGCAGCCTGACAGATATGACCAAAGACGAGGCCCGCCAAAAACTGATTGAGAGCGGTATTTTCGGCAAAGAATTCGTCCCGATTTGGGAAGAAAATTATGAGAACATGGAGGCCCCCCTGGAAGAACGCATACATATGGCCGTTGCGGATACCCTGTACGCTTTGGTCGACAATTACCGCGTCGATGATGAAGCCGCCCACCAGATGTACGAAATAACCGTCATCACGCACGCGTTTGTCGAATACACAGGCTATATCATGAAATAGTTGCTGCCAAGGAGGGCTGCGGCAATGCAAAAAAGAAACCGGATGCGAAAACTTCTGTGGCTGGTTGTTGCACTCGTTTTATTTGCCGGATGCACGGCCGCCGATCCTTCTTCGCAGACCACGGCGCCGGCAAGCGCTGCGTCCCCTCCGGTGCAGACAACCGCGTCGCAGGGCGCCCTTGAAGTCCACTTCATCGATGTAGGCCAGGCCGACTGCGTATTCATCCGCCAGAATGAGGCCACCCTGCTCATCGATGCGGGCAATAACGCGGACGGTTCGGCGGTGGTCGGTTATATTAAGGCCCAGGGCGTACAGAAGCTCGATACCGTTATCGGCACGCACCCGCACGAAGACCATATCGGCGGCCTGGACAATGTTATTAAGACGTTTGCCGTAGGGAGCATCATCATGCCCAAGGTGTCGCATACAAGCAAAACATACGAGGACGTATTGAACGCCGTCGAGCAAAAAGGGCTGCGCGTGACCACGCCCGTACCGGGCAACCAGTTCATGGTAGGGAACGCGCAGTGTACAATCCTTGCCCCCAAATCTCAAACCTATGAAAACCTGAATAACTATTCGGTCGTTGTCCGCCTCACGTTCGGCAAAACCGCGTTTTTATTCACCGGCGACGCGGAAGCGCTGTCGGAACAGGAGATGCTGCTGAGCAGCGCGATATCCCCTCGGGCGGACGTGCTCAAAGTCGGGCACCACGGGAGCAGTTCTTCCAGCACTGTCCCATTCTTAGAGGCAGTTTCACCGTCCATCGCCGTAATCAGCGTCGGCAAGGACAATGATTACGGCCACCCCAGCCCCCAAACCATCCGGCGCCTGCATGACGTAGGCGCCACCGTATACCGGACGGATGTGACGGGCACAATTGTTGTATACGGCGACGGAAGCTCCCTAAGGGTAAAGCAATAGAAAAGAGGATCGTTATGCAAGCCGTCATAGACCGTTTCGAAGGCGGTTTCGCCATCTGCCAGTCCCTTGAAAACGGGGACATGCAAAACATCGCGCGCTCCCAGGTCCCGCCGGAAGCAAAGGAAGGCGATGTCCTCAGCATTAACGGCGGCAACATCACCATTGATAAACGGCTCACGGAAAAAAGAAAAGCAAGCATTCAAAAAAAAGTAAACGGTTTGTGGGACTGACCTCCCGCAACCGTTATTTTATGATTCCGGCACTTTGGGCAAAAGCTTCAAAGCTAAGATACACAGGGCGGCAAACACGATAAGCAGCGCTATCCCGTCCAAACTCTGCCCGGCCACAGGCAAAAGCGCAGGAATCACCGTGAACTCCCTGCGCAGGTTTTTCATTCCGTCACCTGTCATCACTTCATATTCCACCCAGCCGCCCCCCGCATTGCACGGTTCCAGCGTTAAAATGTCCCCATCCGTTTCGGCTGTGGCGGCAGGGGCATAATAACTCCACTGCCCGCCCGGTATGGAGGCTTTCAGCGTATACTTCCCGCCCGCATACACGATCAGGTTTTCCGGCAGCCCCGTAATATCCAGAGCAGTAGCCTTCACATGAACAGCAATTTGATACGCAAGCTTCTTACCGCTCTGCGCCGTAACGGTATACGTGACGGGTGAAGAAAAGTCCGTGGGCACGCCATCCCGGGGTGATGTGGACACTCCCTCAAACGCGATCGTGGGAACAAGGCAGGTGACGTCTGTTTTGGCAGGCACCTCCACGGTCCATGCCTGTCCCTGTACTTCGACCGGCAAAGGGTCTTTGATTCCCTTGAACGAAATCCCCGTAATCCTGCACCTTGAGCTTACCGTGCTCACAGAAACGTCCAGCACGGCATAGGTTTTGCCCCGGTCTTCCCGCAGCGTGATCTTTGCCTTGCCGCTCGACTCCCCGGTTAAAGCCGCCGCGTATCCGCCGTCGACGCTGTAAGCCTGTCCGACGTTTTGCAGCGCTACCACCGACGCATCGCTGGACTCTATCACAAAAGGCGCTTCCTTCGCATCGCACCCGATAAAAAGCTCGGCCTTATCGCCAATATTAATGCTTTTTTCACAGGGTTTTCCGTCCACCGTCAGCGCCAGGCGGTTCACCCCGTACCCGTAACTGAGCGCAATATCCTCGCCGTATTCATAGGTGCTCCCGCGCGTGTTATGATCAAATGAAACGGTATCCAGATACAAATCGCCGGAGAGCATCTTCAGGGCAGGCCCCTCCCCGTCCGACGTATTCTCCGAAAAGGCTGAACCGCTGATATACGTATGCGGCGCGCGGACGGCAATCGCGCCGCCACCGGCGCCGGCCCCGGTCACACTGTTCTGCGTAAAAGTGCATGCGTCAACGGTAAGGGGCTGCAGCCCGCTCAGAGCGTACACGGCACCGCCGCCCCCGTTTGCCGTGTTCTGTTCAAACGTACATCCGGCAAACTCCACTTTATTGTTCTGCTCCTGGCTGTTAAACGTCGCATACACCACGCCGCCGTACCGTCCCGCGCTGTTTGCCGTAAACACGCTGTTCTGTACGTTCATGTCCGTACCGTCATTGAACACAGCGCCGCCGAATCCGCTGGTTCCGCCGGACGTGCATGCTTTGTTGCTGTTAAAAGTACAGTGCGTAATATGGAGCGTCCCCTTCGAATGATACAGCACGCCCCCGGAATTATCGGCAGAGTTGTCCGTAAAAACGCACCGCAGCAACTTCAAAGAGCAGTTTTGGGCAAACAACACCCCGCCTGCCGCCCCATCGCCGTCCTTGCAGCTAAAACCCCCAAAGCGCGTGTTCTCTATCGTTACAGCGGCGTTTTTCAGGACAAGCGCGCGCCCCTGGTATCCGCTTTGCGGGCGGACCGAATGCCCGTCCCCTGAAATCGTGATGTCTTTGCCGATCACGATCTCGCCGTCCGCCTCCAGGTCCCCTGCAAGCACAATGCAGTCCCCTGAAGCCGCCGACGCCACCGCCTGCCGTAACGCCCCCCAATCCGAAACGGACTGTGGCGCGGCATGAACGGTTACGGCCCCCAATGCCAACAGGAAAACCAATACAGTACCAAAGGCTATCTTTTTCATATGGCACCTACTCTATGGCTCATGTCGTATTATGTCGATTATGATGCGTTGCAACGATGAATGCATGTCGATATATGTTGTGATGTGTAGATTTATACTATACCATATTTTTCCATAAGTCAACGGCTCATCACAGGAAAAATTACATATTTGGACATGTACAGGTAACATAAGAGTCTTGAAATATGATACAATACAATAAACGAACATACGGAGGTGTTTTGCTTGAAAGCACAGGACATTGAATTCCTGCTTTGTACCGGAATCGCTTCGTTCACCTGCCCGGAGTGCAATAAAAACATAAAGGCCACCACGGACGAGGTGCTGTCCGAGGACCCCCCGTTTAAGTGCCCGCATTGCGGCAGTATCATCGAGATAGACGGAGATGCTTTTTAAATTATAATTGCTGTCAAGAACCTGCCAACAGGCGGGTTCTTTCGGTCTTCGGCATACATATGCACCGTGTTCTCAGAGCATACTACCAAAAGGAGGTGATATCATGCCGAAGAACAGGAAAAACAGGTCTAAAGACGTAAAAGAAGCAGCTGCCGAACTGCCCAGAGCCAGCAAAAGGAATCATTCGGATATGGCCGGGGGTTATACGGGTACCCCTGCAACCAACGGCGATTACCCCGAGCAGGATGCAGACGATTTATAATTCCACGCCCGCGCTCTCTGGCGCGGGCTGTGTGTCATTCCCTCTCATTCAAAAAAATCAATCATGAATATCAATTATTTTTCTTGACATTCATTAAACCGTCTGATATCCTGTAGTCTAATCTTATATTTTTAAATGCTTTGATTAGAACGCGCGCGGTTTTTGAAGCACAGAGAGGGGATGCTGGTGCGAATTCCCCGTGAAAGAGCTGCTTATGCGCTATCCTCTAGGAGCAACAGGCCAAAAGCTTAAGCGAGTAGGCCGTGTCGGAGAACCCTCCGTTAACAAAGGCGCGGTATAGGGAACGCAAAGTACCGGTCTGAGCGTATATGCTTATGCATATGAAATTGAGTGGTAACGCGGAGCAAGCCTTCGTCTCAATAGTATCAGGGAGACAAGGGCTTTTTTTAATACCTTTTCAAAAGGAGGGGCAACCATGAAATTAACAGGCACACAAATTATGGCCCAAAGCCTGCTGGATCACGATGTTGATCTGGTTTTCGGCTATCCCGGGGGCACCATTCTTCCGTTTTACGATGAGCTGTCCCGCTACAGCGACCAAATTACGCACGTACTTACCAGCCATGAGCAGGGCGCGGCGCATGCCGCCGACGGTTA
>JBMOLJ010000078.1:0-6775 GCA_049324235.1 Bacillota bacterium | reverse complement strand
TGGGATCGCGATCCCCCACATCCCCCCTTTCAATTTTCTAACGATAAATTTGAAAAAATTTAGAATACAGTTCATTTTGCATACGTTTTTTCCGATTTATTATAATAGAACCTGCCATATGTGTTGCCGGAACGGATATCCCGCAGGGCAGGGGCATAAAATAAATACCGGTTTAATACGAAGGGTTGCGGGCATAATAATGGTGTATTGAACAACCGTTACTCCAGTTGACGCGGCACAGGAAAGGATGGTATAATATCGGAGAAGGTCCGAGCATTAAAGTCTTATTCTATTGTACCACCATTTCATTTAATTCCTTGACCTTTAGTATAATATCTTCTAAGTTATGAATCCAAAAGAATATGATAATGCCATGCTTTGCTCATAGAAAAAGGATACGGTTGTGTTGTAAAACGATATGCCGCGGAAATTTTTGGTGCATGCTGGTATATATTGTAGTATAAAGCCATTCAAATTCAAGGAGGTACTCGTATTGGAAGCCTCGCAATATCGGCAAAAGTCATTAGCCGAGCTAAGAGAGCTTGCCAAAGAGGCAGGTATTAAATCCATTGCCAAATTCAGGAAAGCGGAGCTTGTTGAAGAACTGATGAAGGCGCAAACCCCTATTCAGGCACAACCGCAGCCGCCGGACGGTCAGGCCGTGCAGGCGGAGGAGATACAGCAGCCAAAGCGCAGGGGGCGCAAGCCCCGGCAGCAGACCGAAATGTCCGATAACGCAGACGTGCAGCCGGAACCAATGCAGAAACCGGCGGAAACTCCCCAGATGCGGAACGCAGAAGCGCCTCAGGCGCAAAACGGGGGAGTTCCCCGGGGGCGGACGGAGGAAACGTCTCAGACGCGGAGCGAAGACGAGGAAAACGGTTCCGCGCACATGCAGCCCTACAGGCCCGTTCCGCGCGTGCGTAATGTACCCGTGCAGGGGAATAATTACCGCGGCCGCAGGGACGGCTACTATAATAAGGAATACGGAACGTCCAACCCGGCGGTCCCCGAACTGTTGAATACGGGCGATTGCGGTGACGCCGAGGGCGTGCTGGAAGTGCATCCCGACGGATACGGCTTTTTACGGAGTGTGAATTATTTACCCGGCAACCGCGACGTATATGTTTCCATCGCACAGATACGCAGGTTCAACCTGAAAACCGGAGACAAGGTTACGGGCAAAACGCGTCCTACCAAGGAAGGCGAAAAGCTCCTGGCAATGCTTTATATCACGGCCATCAACGGCGAAGACGTGGAGAAAGCGATTACGCGCAAACCCTTCGATTCACTCGTCCCCATCTACCCTGATGAGCGCCTCACGCTCGAGAACCCGAAGTTCTCTCGCGATCTGGCCATCCGCATTATCGACCTGATTGCGCCCATCGGAAAAGGACAGCGCGGCATGATCGTAGCGCCGCCCAAGGCCGGTAAAACCATTCTATTGAAAAAGATTGCAAACAGCATTTCCACCAATTTCCCGGATGTTGAACTCATCGTGCTCCTGATCGACGAACGTCCCGAGGAAGTTACCGATATGCAGCGCTCCATCAAGGGCGAGGTCATTTTTTCGACGTTTGACGAGTTGCCCGAGCATCATACGCGCGTGGCGGAAATGGTTCTGGAGCGCGCACAGCGCCTTGTTGAGCACGGCAAAGACGTGGTTGTGCTGCTCGATTCGATCACGCGGCTGGCGCGTGCGTATAACCTTACCATACCGCCTACCGGACGTACACTGTCCGGCGGCCTGGACCCCGGCGCATTACATAAGCCCAAACGCTTTTTCGGCGCCGCGCGCAACATCGAAAACGGGGGCAGCCTGACCATCATCGCCACAGCGCTGGTGGAGACCGGCAGCCGCATGGACGAGATCATCTACGAGGAATTCAAAGGCACGGGCAACATGGAAATCCATCTGGACCGCCGCCTGAGCGAAAAACGCATCTTCCCCGCCATCGACCTGAACAAATCGGGCACGCGCCGCGAGGAACTGCTCTTAAACCAGCAGGAATTCGAAGGCATCTGGGCCATGCGCCGCGTACTCAGCACCGGCTCTACCGCCGAAGTGACCGAGCAGCTCATCAGCATGCTGGTGCGTACCGATTCCAACGAGGAATTCCTGCAGCGTTTGCGCGACTGGCTGACCATCTGGGAAAAAGAGGGATACAAGCTGGGCCGCTAGACCGCCCTTACATCCGAATATCTGCCCCGCTTGCGTTTTAAAGCGGGGCTATTCATTTCCTTTTATGCTTTTTATGACGTTTCCGCGAAGAACGGAAGGCATTTTCGCGGCAGTTTTTCTTTTTAAGCGAACATGAATATACATGTTGACACATGATGCTATATATAATATGATGATGCTATAGGAAAACCGTACGTGGGGGGGTGTGGGGGATTGAAATCCCCCACTATAAATGCAATTCTGACAATGTGGCATTCAGATTGAAATTCCCACGCAGAAACGGAGACCGGAGATTTCCTGAAGACTTAGCGCATGTGCATATTTTTTGCGCATGTAAAAAATAAACGCGCGAGGGAAATGAGTTTCATCCCGTTTATGCAAGGGGGTTTTCATTTACCCGCCGCAGAAACGGAGATAAAATATGGTTGATCTATCAAAGTATCAAAAGGAAACGATCGGCAAGCTTTTCGACCTGGCCCTGCTCCCGAAGAATATTACCGAGGACGATGTACGGAAAGGAGCAAGGGACGCCGTAAAGTACAACTGCGCGGCGTACTATACGAACTCTTACTTCTGGACACCGGTCGCAAAGGAAGAACTTGCGGGCTCGGACGTACTCATCGCGGCGGGTATTGATTTCCCGTGGGGAGTGTCCCCCGGCATCGTCAAGGCGTTTGAGACCGAGCAGGCGGTTAAGGCAGGATGCCAGTCGCTGGACGTCTCCATTAATATGGGCGCGCTGCGTTCAAAAATGTACGATGTGGTGCTTCAGGAGTTGAAGGATTTTAAATCCGCGGCGCAGGGCTGTCTGACAAAGGGCATCATTGAATTCTGCCAGGCCACGCTGGAAGAAATCGCGACCGCCTGCAAATTGATAGCGGAAGCGGGGCTTGACTATGCAAAGACCGGGACCGGACAGTTTGAGGGCCTTGACATGACGCAGTTCTTGACCATGAAAGAAACGCTGAAAGATACAAAGGTAAAGCTCAAGGTATCGGGCGTGAAATACCCGCGGCCGCAGAACGCCTATGCGTTCCTGCTGGCAGGGGCCGATCTTATCGGAACGCGCGCGGCTCCCGAGATCATAGATTCTCTGGATCAGATGCGTGCAATCGGACTCGTACCGCCATATACGGCATAGGCTCGCTTTCCACAGTAGCAGCTTTCACCCGCCAAAACGGCAGCTTCGGCTGCTGTTTTGGTTTATACAAACAGCGAAACAAATGTAATGAGGATTAAACGTGTCAATGCGTGTTCGGGCGGCAAGTCAGTAAAAAGAGTTTGCAGTTGTCCGAGGCTTTTTTGTGGTACGGCGGCCGTATTGAGCAGCAAGCGGGCGGGCGTTCCCGGCGTCAAAATTTGTCACGGTTTTGTCCTTGATTTATACAGGTGTTGTGGTATAATATAGTCTGCTATAGAATGAGTAGGAGTGAAACCGATGAAAGAGGGAATCCATCCCCAGTATCAGAAATGCACGGTGCATTGCGCTTGCGGAGAAACCTTTGAAACAGGTTCTACAAAAAAAGACATACGCGTTGAGATATGCTCAAAGTGCCATCCTTTCTTTACAGGAAAACAAAAGCTAGTGGATACGGGAGGCCGTGTGGACCGCTTCAAGCGCAGATACAGCCTGTAGTTTTATAACAGTTTTTGGTAGAATTTTGGTTTATAACACTATTCCCGTGTGTGTTTTCCATACCGGGTATAGTGTTATTTCTGTACAACAGGGAAAACAGGAGAGAATATTGGAAAAGGTATACATGGGCGGCCAGGCCGTCATTGAGGGCGTGGTGATGCAGTCGCCTACCGCAACAGCCCTGGCGGTGCGCGTACCGGACGGTTCCATACATGTGGAGGACTTCGAGCATATTAAGCCGCCGCCGAAGCGTAACTGGCGGAACTGGCCCATGTTGCGCGGCGTCTGGAGGATGTGGAAGATGCTGTCGGTGGGCATGCGATCCATCAACCGTTCGGCTGCCCTCGCGTTTCCCGGTGAGACTGACCAAAATACCGGCGGGGCATGGGCAACGGTGTTGGCCGTTATCATCGCGCTTGCGGTTTTTATTGCCTTGCCCACGGTTGCGGCAGGCACCATGGCCCCTTTGTTTCAGAACCCCTATCTGCTGAACATTGCCGAAGGCATTGTGCGTTTAGCCCTTTTCCTTGCATACCTGTGGGCGGTTTCCAGAATCAGGGATATCCGCCGTGTTTTCATGTATCACGGCGCCGAGCATAAGGTTGTGCATTGTTATGAGCGGGGGCTTGAATTGAATGTTGAGAATGCTTCTGTTTGTCCGCGGCTGCATCCGCGCTGCGGCACGAGCTATCTGTTGTTGATTGTAGTGCTGAGTATCGTGCTGTTTTCGCTTCTTGGCTGGAGCGGAGCATGGTATGTCCGCATCGGCACACGCTTGCTTATGCTGCCTGTTGTTACCGGACTTGCCTACGAACTGCTGCGCGTTGCCGCGCGGCACGAATCGTTAGTATGGCGGGCAATCCGTTTTCCGGGCGTGCAGCTCCAGCGCCTGACTACGCGTGAGCCGGAGTCCGGTATGATTGAGGTCGCTATTGCGGCGTTTAATCGGGCCGCACGAACGGAGGAGAGAGAGTTTTGAATGTAATGACCCCACTTAAAGCACTTTCGCAGGCGGGGCAGACTCTGGAACAGGCGCAAATACCCAACGCACAAAACGAAGCCCGGTTTATTTTGCTGGATATCCTGCAAACAGATATGGCAGGGTTGTTACGCGACGGTATGAAAGAGATGGGGCAAAAAGAACTCGCTCTTTTCTGGAAAAGAATTGAAGAACGGGCGTCCGGTAAACCCCTTGCATATATTTTAGGCAAAGAATGCTTTATGGGCCTGTGGTTTTTGGTACACGAGCATGTGCTTATTCCGAGGCAGGACACCGAAACGCTGGTGCGTGAAGCCCTGGCTTGCCTGAGCAAGCATTCCAAATGCCGTGTGCTGGATATGTGCTGCGGATCGGGCGCGGTGGGGATCTCCATTGCGCATCTCAAACGGGAGGCGTCCGTCTGGGCGGCCGATGTTTCGCCGGTATGCATCGATGTCGCGAAAAAAAACGCGCAGCAGAACAAAGTGTATGGACGCATGCATTTTGTGGTATCGGACCTGTTCGAGAAACTACAGGGCGAGCGTTTTCACGCAATCGTGAGCAATCCGCCCTATATCCGCGACGATGAAATGGAAACCATATCCCATGAGGTGCGCGATTTTGAGCCCGCGCTTGCTCTCAGAGGCGGGGAGGACGGGATGGACTATTACCGGAAAATAGTGCCTGCGGCAAGGCAGCACCTCCGTAAGGGCGGTGTGCTGGTTCTGGAAACGGCGAGCGACCAGGCGGCGGTCGTAGCTGAAATGATGCTCCGTGCCGGTTTCGGCGCAATATGCGTCGTACGCGACGACGGCGGGCGCCCCCGCGTGGTCAGCGGGAGATACGAGGGTAAATGATTTACGCTGAAAGGGAAGGACATGCGCGAAAAACTTGAAGGCATCAAGGCCCGATACGATGAACTGAGCAAAAACCTTGCGGATCCCGCGCTTATGAATGATATGCCGCGGTATACCGAGGTGTTGAAAAAGCATGCGGCTCTTGAGGAGATCGTGCACGAATACGATAACTACCTGAGCCTTTTTGAGCAGGAGCAGGAACTCAAAAGCCTGCTCGAGGACGGCGACGGAGAAATCAGGGAAATTGCGCAGGAGGAGCTTCCCGAGGTGCAGCGCGCGCTGGAAGCTTCCGAAATGGCGCTCAAACTGCTGCTCGTACCCAAAGACCCCCGGGACGAAAAAAACGTAATCATGGAAATCAGGGCGGGCACAGGCGGCGACGAAGCGGCGCTTTTCGGCGCGGACCTTGTGCGCATGTATACGCGGTATGCCGAGCGCAGAGGATATAAAATGGAGATGCTCTCCACATCGCTGACCGATATCGGCGGCGTGAAAGAGGTTGTGATGAGCATTTCGGGACGGGGCGCGTTCTCCAGGCTGAAGTATGAGAGCGGGGTGCACCGCGTGCAGCGCGTACCCGAAACCGAGTCGCAGGGCCGCGTGCACACGTCGGCGGCCACGGTGGCCGTATTGCCCGAGGCCGAGGACGTTGAGGTCCAGATCGATGCGAACGATCTGCGCGTGGACGTATACCGGAGCGGGGGGCACGGCGGGCAGAGCGTGAACACCACCGACTCGGCCGTACGCATCACGCACATTCCCACCGGCCTGGTCGTTACCTGCCAGGACGAAAAATCGCAGCTTAAAAACAAGGAAAAGGCGATGCGCGTGCTCAAAAGCCGTCTTCTGGACCTGATGCGCTCGCAGCAGGACGACGAGCTTGCCCGGGAGCGCAAAAGCCAGGTCGGCTCGGGCGACCGCTCGGAGCGTATCCGGACCTATAATTTTCCGCAGGGGAGGGTCACCGATCACCGCATCGGTTTGACGCTGTATAAACTGGAAGCCTTCATGCTGGGCGAGCTGGATGAAATGATCGACGCTCTGGCTCTGGATGAGCGCTCGAAACTGTTGCAGAAGGCCAATGGTTGACGGATGAAACTCTGCGGGCCTGCATATGTATG
>JBMOLJ010000077.1:0-6788 GCA_049324235.1 Bacillota bacterium | reverse complement strand
CATGAGTATCATCCCACTCCTTAACATCGGCCTCACTCCACAATCGTTCTCCGATCATGGTAGCCGTTATTTCTGAGTGGGTCAATTTTCACCGGCGATCTAGGTCAATTATATCCCGGCGATGACACAACTAACAGACTCGTCCTTTTTTTCGCCAAATCCGTAATCGTTATGGGTGATTGGCTTTTATCCTTGGTTTTCGCATTCGGGAATTGAATGAGCATGTGTACACGCCTTGAATATGGGCCAATTAGGATAGGGAGACCTCTGCCGGTTGACCCCGAGGATGCTTTCGAGATGCTTTACAGGGGTGATACATAATACTTACAGGGACACAACACATCTATGAGGGGGTGGACATTCGCGACCCTGAAGCTGTTATCCTTACCTTTCGAAATCAAAGACTGGACGCTATGGAATAGGGAAAATTACTCTTGCTCAATTAGTTTCAGTAGGCCATAATGATATAAATAAACAAATTATATCACTAAGAAAGGGATGGCTATGGGTAATTCCGAGAGTGGTTTGAAATATGCAATTTACTCAAGAAAATCTAAGTTTTCAGAAAAAGGGGATAGCATTGAGAATCAGGTTGAGATGTGCCGTCAGTATATTCAAACCCATTATCAGGTAAAAGATGAGGATATATTAATCTTTGAGGATGAAGGGTTTTCTGGAGGGAATATACAACGTCCTAAGTTAAAAACTATGATGGAGGCCGGACGATCACATCAATTAAAAGCAATTGTATGTTACAGATTAGACCGAATAAGCCGTAATATTGGTGATTTCGCTAAGCTTATTCAAGATTTGGGAAGTCTGAACATCGATTTTATTTCAATAAAAGAGCAATTTGACACTTCATCTCCATTGGGCAGAGCCATGATGTATATGGCGTCTGTTTTCTCACAGCTAGAAAGAGAGACTATAGCTGAACGTATTCGCGATAACATGCATGAGCTTGCCAAAACCGGCAGATGGCTTGGTGGTACTACACCTACCGGTTATAAAAGCTTGCAGTTAGTTCAAAAAGTCACGGTCGATGGAAAAGCAAGGAAAGCCTATAGGTTAGAAATAGTTGAGAAGGAAGCAGACCTAGTAAAACGAATATTTGATTTATTCCTCACGATGAAATCGTTAACCAAAGTAGAGACTTATTTAATCCAAAACAATATGCTTACAAAAAACGGGAAAGCCTTTACCCGTTTCTCAATCAAGAATATTCTCCGTAATCCTGTTTACATGATTGCTGATAAAGACGCATGGAATTTCTTTAAAGACCTTGGTGTGGATATATTCGCTCAAGAATCAAGCTTTGATGGCAAACACGGTGTAATCGCTTATAACAAAACGATTCAAGAAACTGGCAAGTCAAATCAGATAAGAAGCATTGATGAATGGGTAATATCCGTTGGGAAACACGAGGGTTTGATACCCGGAAAAGACTGGGCAAAGGTGCAGAATATGCTGCAGCTCAATAGATCAAAAGCTTTCCGGAAACCTAAGAGTCATGTTGCGCTTCTATCGGGCCTCTTATACTGCGGAAACTGTGGTGACACTATGCGCCCCAAGTTAAGCCAACGTGTTAATGCAGAGGGTAATAAGATATTCAGCTATTTATGTGAAACAAAGGAGAAGAGCCGGTGTAAGCATTGCAATATCAAAAACCCAAACGGCAATTTGCTAGATGCAGCCGTCTGCGAAGAAATCAAAAAGCTATCCGGTGATGATTCAGCATTCATGGAACAATTGAGGAAAGCCGAAAAACTGGTGTCAAGTAATACAGAAGAGTATGGTAACTTATTTGATGATCTTCAACGGAATCTGAATGATAATGAAAAGGAAATATCGGCATTGGTGACATCTTTAGCAAAGGCTGAGGAAACACCCGCATGCGATTATATCACAAATAAGATAAACGAATTACATGCGAAGAATATTGATATCAAAAATAGGATAGGAGAACTTAAAAGATTGACTGAAACCAATATGCTATCCGAGATTCAGTTTGATATTTTACATGACCTTCTAATCTCATTTGACCTCTCTTTTGATCTGATGGATATAGAACAAAAGAGAGCAGCGCTGCGTGTCTTCGTAAAAAGGATTGTATGGGACGGAGAGAATGTCCATATTTACTTGTTCGGCTCAGATGATGATGACCCTGACAGGTTGAACGGTAAAAATGAAGAGCCATTGGGTGAGGATAGCAAACGAGATACTCATGTCCATCCGGGCTTCCAAGAAACTTAACCAGGCAATATCCTTGAACGATCCCATCGGGATGGACCGCGACGGCAACGAAATGAGCCTGATGGACGTATTGCACACCCAGGAAGACTCGGTCACCGAAGAAGTGGAACGCAAACTCCAGGCGGCAAAGGTGCGGAAAATGATCGCCACGGTGCTCACCAGGCGCGAACGCATCGTGGTCGAACTGCGCTATGGATTGCGCAGCAGCCGTATACTCACGCAACGCGAGATCGCCCGATTGCTGGGCATATCGCGTTCCTATGTATCGAGAATAGAAAAGCGCGCGCTGCAAAAACTGTGTAAAAGACTTAATGAAGGCAATGATTAGGTATGTTGCGGTTTTGATGATATAATACTATAGAAAAAGGCAACAGGAGGCAGCGCATGCAAAAGATCCGCTTCGGCCCGTCAGGGAATTCCGATGCGTTTTACGAAGAAGGATATAAAAGCACCGCACAAATGCCCAAATGGCTGCATCAGATGGGGCTTGACGCATTTGAGTATTCATTCGGGCACGGTGTGCGCATAAAGAAGGATACCGCGCAAAAGATTGGCGAGGAGGCAAAGGCGTACGGCATTGCAATGAGCGCGCATGCGCCGTACTACATCAACCTGGCCGCGTCATCTTGTGAAAACCAGCAAAAGAACGTTCAGTATATTATGGAAACATTAAGCGCGGCGCAGGATATGGGCGCCACGCGTGTTGTGGTGCATCCGGGGTCGATAGCAAAGCTTGACCGCCCCTCAGGGTTTGAGGCGGCAAAAAAGAACCTGGTACAAATTCTGGAGATTAAGCGCGAGCTGGGCTTTGACGACATCCGGCTGTGCGTGGAAACAATGGGCAGGCTGAGCCAGCTCGGTACGGTAGACGAGGTCATGGCGCTGTGCGCATTGGACGAAACGCTGCTGCCCACGCTCGACTTCGGACACATCAACGCACGGGGTCAGGGGTCTCTGCGCACGCGTGAGGACTACGCCGCTGTTTTCGACGCGGTGGAAAACGCCCTGGGCGCGGACAGGCTCCGCATCGTGCACATTCATTTCAGCAGGATCGAATTTTCCGCAACCGGAGAAAAACGGCACTGGACGTATCAGGATACGCAGTACGGCCCGGATTTTGAGCCGCTTGCGCTCGAGCTCGCTATCCGCAGTCTGACCCCCGTCGTGATTTGCGAATCCAAGGGGACGATGGCCGAGGACGCGGCAAAGCTTAAAGGGATATATGAGAACGCATGCAGGATTGCGGAAAGCGGGGGAATGCTATGAGGATTCAGGCTGTAATGGAAGCCCTCGAAAAAGAGAATCTGGATGCTTTCTGGTGCAATGGCGCGACGAACCGGCGGTATCTGAGCGGGTTTACGGGTAGTTCGGCCGTATTGCTCATCCATGCATCAGGGTGCAAGCTGTTTACCGACTTCCGTTACACCCAGCAGGCTATGCAGCAGGCGCAAGGGTTTGAGGTCGTGGAGTGTGCGGCGGGAGAAATCTATGCGCGGCTGGCGGAGGCATGCATGGACGCTTCCGTGCGGCGTCTCGGTTTTGAAGAGGATGACGTGCCTGTTTCTGTGTATCTGCAGATGCGGGAACGTTTCGGGGAAAAGATTGAACTCGTCTACGCGGGGCGTATCCCAAAGACGCTTCGCGCAATAAAAACGGACGAAGAGATCGAAAAGATAAAAGAAGCTGCCCGCATCACCGATGAAGTCTTTGCGCATATCTGCGGTTTTATAAAGGAAGGCATGCGCGAACGGGACATTGCGCTGGAAATTGATTGTCAGATCAAGAAAAGATGCGGCGCGACCTCTTTTGCTACGATTGCGGCGTCCGGCCCGAACAGCGCGCTGCCGCATGCCCAGCCGGGCGAGCGCTGCCTGAAGCAGGGAGATGCGCTGATACTCGATTTCGGGGCGGTATATATGGGGTACTGTTCAGATTTTACACGGACTTTATTCGTCGGTACAATTGATAAAGAACTCCATAACGTATATAATGTTGTCAGAAATGCCCAGGCCCTGGCGCTTGAAGGTATCCGTGCGGGAATGGAGTGCAGCGGGGCCGATGCGCTGGCGCGCGATGTGATCGTACAGGCGGGCTATGGCGCCCGTTTCGGACACAGCCTGGGCCACGGCGTCGGAATGGATGTCCATGAGGACCCCCGCTTGTCAGGGACTGCTTCCGGCGCGCTGCTCCCAGACATGGTCATTACCGTGGAACCCGGCATATACATTCCGGAGCTGGGCGGCGTGCGCATAGAGGATCTGTGCGTGGTCAGGGAAAACGGCGTTGAAAACCTCGTACATGCGACCAAGGAAATTATTCAAGTATAAATTAACGTTGACGGAGGTAACTTATGATTTCGGCTGGCGATTTTAGAAAAGGCATCACCATCGACATAGACGGACAGGTATGGAGCATCGTGGATTTCCAGCATGTTAAGCCCGGAAAAGGCGCTGCGTTTGTTCGCACGAAGATAAAAAACGTTATCACGGGCGCGGTCCTTGAAAAAACATTTAACCCCACAGAAAAATTCCCCAAAGCGCATGTTGAGAAGAAAGATATGCAATACTTATACAGTGACGGGGAACTGTATTATTTCATGGATACCGAGACCTATGAACAGCTCCCCCTTAACCACGAGATGGTAGAGAGCGCGCTGCCGTATATAAAAGAAAACATGAACGTCCAGATCAAATTTTTCAAAGGCGCTGCGTTTTCGGTAGACCCGCCGAATTTTGTGGAACTGGAAGTCGTGGAGACGGATCCAGGGTTTAAAGGCGATACGGCAACCGGCGCGACAAAGCCCGCTAAGCTGGAAACCGGTTATACGGTCATGGTTCCGTTGTTTGTAGAACAGGGGGACATTTTAAGAATCGATACCCGTACAGGAGAATATATGGAGCGCGTTTAGCTTTGGGTTGAACGTGCAGGAGAGGAGAAAACATGAGTTATCTCAGCGAGCGGATTTCCTATATCCGCGGTCTGGCCGAAGGCATGAACATCGAGAGCGAAACCAAGGAAGGGCGTTTTTTAATGGCGCTGGTTTCTGTAACGGAGGAAATGGTCGAAGCCATCGATGAAATCGAGGACAACAATGAAGAACTGCTCGATTATATACAGGTACTGGAGGAAAAGGTCTCGTTTTTGGACGATGACCTTGAAGAGTACGACGAAGACGATGATGAATACGCGGACCTGTGCGAACGCTTCCTAGCGGTTGAATGCCCCGAATGCGGAGAGATCGTTTATTTTGACCACAGCATGGCGGGATCGGGAAACGAACTGATTTGTCCGGAGTGTAATACCCCTTTACCCGATATCGATGATGAGGAAGAGGCTTCGGTTGATTAAAATAACATAAGCAAGTAAACAAAAACCATTATACCGGCGTTGTTTCTGTCAACGCCGGTTTTTTTTGGTGCCCAAATTCACGCGGCAGGGCGCGCGAATATATTTCGTGCGCCCTGCGCCATCTGCTCCAACGGCGGTTGCGCACTTCAAATTTGCACGCAAACCCATGCTGAATTGTGATAAAGAATGCAATGACAGCATATGTATTATATGACGATGGACAGGAGGAAGCGCTATGAACGTAAGATGGCAGCATGACATCATGCAGTACCTGCCAAAGGAGCTGCGCGGCGCGCTTTGCGCGCTGGATAATGCGACAGCCCGGCATGTCGAAGAGGTGCGCATACGCGCTTCGCGTCCCTTGATGGTGGTGGCAGGGGGCATGGATGTGTTCATAGACGCGCATGGAAAAGCGGTTCAAAAAGAGAACGCACTGTACGTTGAACAGGAGCATGTGGGAGACATATTCGAACGCGTGACGCGCGCGTCCGTGTATGCGGTGGAACATGAGCTGCAAAGCGGATATACGACTCTGCCCGGCGGCTACCGCGTGGGCTTTTGCGGGAAAACGGTGATGCGGGGAGGAATCCCCACGATCGTCTCGCCCTGCGCGTCCTTCAATATACGCATCGTGCGGGAGGTTATCGGCTGCGCCGATCCCGTCCTGCCGTTTTTGATCGGGGAACAGGGCGTACATTCCACGCTCATCATATCGCCCCCCGGGCTTGGGAAAACGACGATGCTGCGGGACATCGTACGGAGCCTTAGCACAGGTTTTGACGGATGCTCGGGATTTCATGTGAGCGTGGTGGACGAGCGCTCGGAAATCGCGGCCTGCTATGGCGGAATCCCGCAAACGGAACTGGGGCCGCGGGCGGATGTGCTGGACGGCTGCCCGAAGGCGGAGGGGATGCGGATGCTTCTTAGGGCAATGGCGCCGGATGTACTGGTGGTGGACGAACTGGCCACGGCCGACGAGTTTGAGGCCGTGCGCGACGCGGCCGGCGGCGGCGTCGCGGTGATCGCTTCGGCACACGGCGACAGTATCGATCAGGTACTCAGGCGGCCTGCGTTCGCAAGCTGCAATGACTTTCCGGTATTCACGAGATGCGTGTTGCTCGGGCGCGCGCAGGGCGTTGGCAGTATCGCGGGGATTCTGGACCTTCCGGGGAAGCGCCCGCTCTATA
>JBMOLJ010000076.1:0-54214 GCA_049324235.1 Bacillota bacterium | reverse complement strand
TCTTCAACTCTATCAATCCACTGTTGTCTTTGTCCTTCTTTTGTCATGAGATAAGCACCTCCTTTTTTTGAAGTAATTATCTCATGATAAGTAACTGGTTACTATGTGTAAAGTATTTGACGCTTACAACCTAAATGATAAGCGTGCTCTTGCAGCTAACGTTTTGTTTTCACGACGCCGACGAACCGGACCAGCGGAGCCTTTCCCTTTAGCGGCGCTTGCCGCCCGGTGAGATGGTGTGGCAGAAATGACCCGTGAGCACGCCCGAAGCTTGAAAACCGTGTTATATGACGTTAAAATTGTGTAAAGTATGGTTCTACAACTGGCTCAATTGGTTATTGCACTTGCATGGTGCCCTGAATCAATAACCAATTTTACTACCATTGCCTATATTTTACACTATCATGCCTGAAATAAAAAAGATGATTACTAATTTTCGAGCGAGACCCAAGAGTAAGACCCAGAAAGCGAATACCTTATAATAAAATCCTTTCTACAACGCATTTCACTGATATGAGTTTGCCGATTGATAAACGAATGATGAGATTCATTATTTGTTTATCATTTCAGTCCCTAATTCAGTATTTGGCCTGTTCAAACGATTGGTTCAAGATCATTATCTGATATGTTTCATGTCCTTTTACCAGATCTATAATTGATCCAGGCCAAAACGAATGGAATCGGCAAACTCCTTCCTTTTCATTTTCTACCCCGAGTATGATCTGCCTTATGAAACAACCACCAAACCCATGATCAAAATGAAAAGGATCAGTGAAATTCTTCGTAGCCAAGGATTTCTATCATCTTTTTTTGAAGGAGCATGTCCTCAATTGTTTTTAATGTCATATAACGTTTAGCGTATATGATGGCTCTGAATCGGACCCAAAAGGAATGCCCCTTGGCGGCGGTTTACCGCCCGATGAAGAGCTATGGTGCGGCACACTTCAAGGAATGACCTGCAAAGCCCTTCTTCATGTTTTTCTTTAACGCACCCTTGCAAATACGCATTGATATGTGGAGTTCCCTGCCCAGCGTAGCCAGACTCGGACAGGACGTCCGAGCCTTAAAACATCTTCATAGCTGGACTCAAAGCATTCTTGTTTAAATAGTTATCACCATTATATCATTCATAAATTAATTCATTTTTTCATTAATATTTCCTATGTCAACACAATTAACAAACAATAACAGATACACCAAACGGTATATCCAATTCTACAAACATCTCTAATGAAGATGGTGACACCTCAAACCCTGCTGTAGAAGAATTTGATCGGTACCCATTGAAGACATCAACAGTAAGTTCCTTTTTTAATCCCTTTAAATACTCTTTATGTGGTTTCAATATATCCCACAACTTTTGAATATGTACATCAAGATGCCTATCTTCTGGAACTGGAGAATCATACGACCACATATCCCTATCCCATACTATGTTATTATTTTTTTTAGATTTTGGCTCGCCTTTTTTATGTGAATAAGTTGGTTTTAATCCTAATGTTTTTGAAATTTGATTCAGATTATCAATATCTCCAAATATACGTAATGTTGAAGAAAAACAAAAATAAATTACTTCCTCTTCACTATAATCATTTTCATGCATTTTTTGAACTTCCATATTGGATCTCCTCCAAAAAATAAATAATAAAGCTTCGAAGATATACTTTCTAAATCCGCCCCTGGATGGGGCGGTAATGCAGGGAATTCCATATATCTACTTATCTCTGAACAAAAGTTCGTTTAAGCATTCATTTTTAATTCTTATACGAACTTTTGTTCGTATAATTAAGCTATATAACTACTTCTTCATACCCATTATTCTGTCCAAGGGACTTTGAATCCTACCAAAGTCTTTCTCACTTATATGAGTATATATTTCTGTTGTTGTTGAACTCTCATGTCCAAGAAGTTCTTGAATATATCTTAGATCCGTTCCGTTTTCAAGAAGATGTGTTGCAAATGAATGCCCATATAGTATAATAACGACGAAACGGTAAAACCGCATGTATAAAGGGTTTTCGGGGTTCGTCGTTATTCTTTTTCATTCTTTTTCCACATGAAAAGCTAACGAAAAAACCACGCGGAAAAACCGTTTGTTATGTTAGCACCGAAAATATTTGGGAAAGGAAGGTATACTATATGGCAACCATTATAAGCATATCCAATCAAAAAGGCGGAGTCGGAAAGTCAGTCACAACCGTCAGTCTCGGAATCGGGCTTGCCCGGAAGGGCAAAAAGGTCCTGGTACTTGATGTAGACCCGCAGGCGTCGCTCACCATCAGTCTCGGCTATCCAAAGCCGGACGGAATTCCCATCACGCTGGCAACAGTTATGAGCGGAATTATAGAGGATAATCCCCTGCCTTTGAAAGCGGGGATTATCCATCACGCGGAAGGCGTTGACCTTATGCCCGCCAGCATAGAGCTTTCTGGTGTGGAAATCTCCCTGGTAAACGCCATGAGCCGTGAAACCATTTTACGCCAATATCTTGAAACTGTAAAG
The DNA here is from genome assembly GCA_049324235.1 of Bacillota bacterium. Lineage (GTDB taxonomy): Bacteria > Bacillota > Clostridia > Christensenellales > UBA1431 > UBA1431. The sequence goes on along the minus strand of JBMOLJ010000076.1, from coordinate 51,712 downwards.
CACCTATATGACTTTATTCTTCTGGACACATCTCCATCTCTGGGGATGTTGACCGTCAACGCACTGGCAGCGGCGGATTCCGTGCTGATTCCTGTGCAGGCCGAATACCTGCCCGCAAAGGGGCTGGAGCTGCTGCTGAAAACCATCGCAAGAGTACACAGGCAGATCAACCCCCGCCTTGAAATCGGCGGCATTCTGCCTACAATGGTGGATGAACGGACGAATGATGCAAAAGAAATCATGGAATCCCTGAATGAGGCTTACGGAAGCAGGCTTCATATGTTCAGCCATATTCCCCGGTCGGTTCGTGCTTCCGAAATCAGCAAAACTGGAAAAAGCATATACACCTATGACCCGCGCGGAAAGGTAGCGGTGGCATATGAGACCCTGACAAGGGAGGTGCTTTCCGTTGGCTAAAACAAAAGGTGCTCTGGCACTTGCCAGCTATGATGATATTTTCCGTATAAGCGATACCGTAACAGAAGTAAATGCTGAGAAAGTGATAGAAATGCCGCTTGACAAACTATGTCCCCCTGAATTTCACCCGTTTCAGGTGCGAAATGATGAGGCTATGAAGAAAACTGCTGAAAGTGTCAAGAAATACGGCGTCCTTGTCCCCGGTCTTGTCCGTCCCCGTACTGATGGCAATTATGAGCTTGTAGCGGGCAATCGGCGTAAACTTGCCAGTGAATTGGCCGGAAGAACCACCATGCCCGTTATTGTGCGCGAAATGGACGATGATGAAGCGGTTATTATCATGGTGGATACCAATCTGGAACAAAGGGAAAGCCTGCTACCCAGCGAAAAGGCATGGGCCTACCGTATGAAGCTGGAGGCATTAAAGCATCGTGGTATCGTGGTGGACGGTATCGACATCGGTACATTGTCCGTAACGGTTGTCTCCAAGCAGGCCGGGGAAAGTAAAAGTCAAATTTACCGGATGATCCGGCTGACGGAGCTTGTACCCGGACTGATTGACCTGGTGGATGCGAAGAAAATTGCATTTAATCCAGCCGTAGAGCTGTCCTATCTCAGCCGGAAGGAGCAGTCAAGCCTGATGGATGCAATGGCGAAGTATGAAGCCACGCCGTCCCTGCCGCAGGCGCAAAGGCTCAAAAAGCACAGCCAGTCGGGGGAACTGACCCCCGAAATGATCGATTCCATTTTGGCGGAGGAAAAAAAGGAACCTGTTAAGCTCACACTGGCCGGAAGCCGCCTTAAACAATATTTTCCCCAGGACTATACGCCAAAACAGATGGAAAAGGTCATTATGGGACTGTTGGAAAACTGGCATAAAAAACAGGCGGTAAGTTAAATTGAATCAGAGACAAAGTAAAAACCGGGGCGTTCGTCAATGATGGCGAGCGCCCCGTTTTTTGCTTTGTCTCCATAGAAAAACAACACGAAGGGAGGAATTTTCCAATGAACAGAAAGAACGGCAGCCCGCTCTATACCCCGAAGCGGGAGCCGTTAGGATATAACGATGACCGTATATACTGCACGGAACAGGAAACGCTCTGTGAAGGCTGCCCCTATCCAAACCACGGTTTTCTCTGCCGGTTCAGCGACGGCACCTGCCTGAAAACCGAAATGAACCGTATTGCCAGAATGGAGACGCCGCCATGCCGTGGGTGACGGAGGAACAGATTGCGCGGGCTAAGCAGGTGGATCTTCTGGATTACCTGCTTGCCAATGAGCCCCATAACCTAAAAAAAACCGGCCATGAATACCACCTGCGCGACCATGACAGCCTGACCGTCTCCAACGGCAAATGGCACTGGCACAGCCGTGGCTTTGGGGGCACAACGGCGCTGAATTACCTCGTCAAGGTGCGGGGCATGGAATTTACGGAAGCGGTGCAGACCCTAGCTTATGACGTCCGTGCCGGGCCGCCGCCTCCTATTCCAGCCAGCACGGCGAAGCCACTGCCGCCGAAAAAAGCCAAGCCATTTGCCCTGCCTGCAAAAAACGTCAACAATGACCGCGCCATTGCTTACCTGTTAGGCCGGGGTATTGACCGGGATATTCTTAAACGGTGCGTGGAAGCCGGTACACTGTATGAGGGGCGCAAATATCACAACTGTGTGTTTGTCGGACAGAAAGATAAACACGGCAAGGTGCGCTTCGCCTGTGTGCGCGGGACAACCAGCGGCTTCCGGCAGGATATGGAGGGCAGCGACAAGCGGTTTGGCTTCCTGCTTCCGGCCTGCGCTCCACCCGGAGAAATTGTAATGGTGGCCGAGGCTCCCATTGACACCCTCTCTATGGCGACACTGCAAAAGAGAAAGGATGCCGGCTGGGAAGGCCGCCACTACCTTTCATTAGGCGGTGTGTCGCCTCTGGCGCTGCTGCAATTCTTACAGCAGCATCCGCAGGTAAACCATATCGTGTTGGGGCTGGATAATGACAAAGCCGGTCTGGAAGCCATTGAAAAAATCAAGGCGGCGGTCTATGAAGATGAAATGCTCCGTGACCGGACGCTTTGCATCACCGTTTCCCCTCCGCCTGCAGGCAAGGATTACAACGATACGCTGCTGGTAGCAATACGGGAGCAAAAGGAACAGGAGCAAAGAAGCCGTCCGAACAGGGCGGCGCTTTCTATTTAATAAGGAAAGGAGCGCAGAAAAATGGAAAACAAGCTGCAAGTGTTTGAAAACGAAGAATTTGGAAAAGTCCGAGTTCTGGAAATCGACGGTCAGCCGTGGTTCGTGGGCAAGGATGTAGCGGACATTTTGAATTACCAAAATACCCGCGACGCATTAAAGAAGCATGTTGATGAGGAAGATAAAGCTGACGTCGCGATTCACGACGGCAGACAAAACCGCAACATGACCATCATCAACGAATCCGGTCTGTACAGCCTTATCCTCTCCAGCAAGCTTCCCCAGGCAAAAAAGTTCAAACGCTGGGTGACAAGCGAAGTGCTTCCCTCCATCCGCAGGCACGGGGCCTACATCACCGAGGAAATCCTTGGAAAAATGTTCCAGAGCTCCGAGTTTACCTCCGAGCTTTTAGACAGGCTGCTTGCGGAACGGGAGCAAAACACTGTTTTAAGAGAGCATATCGAAGCCCTTGCGCCCAAGGCGCGGTATTACGACCTCATCCTGCAAAGCAAAAATGCCGTGCAGGTCAGCGTCATTGCCAAGGATTACGGCATGACGGCGGTATCCTTCAACCAGCTTCTGCATGAGCTGGGCATCCAGTTCAAGCTGGGCGGCACCTGGCTTTTGTATCAGGGCCTTGTCGGAAAGGGATACACCTGTTCAAGAACCTATCATGTCAACGAAGAAAGAAGCGTCATGCACACCTACTGGACACAGGCAGGACGCCTGTTTTTGTACAAAACACTGAAAGAAAACGGCATTATTCCCCTGATGGAGGATTTTAATGCTGCCGGCCTGTAATGCAGAAATTTTAAAGGAAAGGAGTTTGAGAGATGCAGGAACAAGTCAATGAGAAAACCGTGGCGCTGACAGTAAAAGGCACAAAGCTGACTGGCAGGCTGTTGGCCAGGGCCATGAATGCCGCGCTGCGCAGAATGAAGCAGGCCAGGGACGCACCCCCACAGGGCAAACAAACGCTAAAACAGCTTGCCAAGCAGAATGCGGGGCTATCCAATATCGAGATTACCGATCAGAATATCAAAAGCTTTGAGCCCTACGCCCGCAAATACGGCATTGACTATGCGCTGAAAAGGGACACTGTCTCAACGCCCCCCAAATGGCTGGTATTCTTCAAAGCCCGCGATGCTGACGCCATGACCGCCGCTTTTTCGGAGTTCAGTGCCAAAACGCTGAAACGAAATGCTGCCAAACCCTCCGTGCTGGCACAGCTGAACAGGTTCAAAGAGCTTGTCAAGAACACGGTGATTGACCGTGTGAAAAACAAAGACCGGGGAGGGCCGGAGCGATGAATACCGACAATTTGCGAAAATATGTCCTTCCCAATCTTCCCTATGTGCCGGTATTCTGGTTCGCGGATAAGCTGGGTGAAGCCTGGCGGCTGGCTCCCGACACAAATGTTTTAGATCAACTGGTCGGCAGCATCAGCATACTGGACTCCGTAATGGCAAGACCGCTGCCCTCTCTCCATCCCCATGACCTGCTGGCAGGCGTCATTGGCACCGCTGCTGTCTCTGCCACGGTATATTTTAAAAAGAAAAATGCCAAAAAGTGGCGCAGGGACAGGGAATACGGCTCCGCCCGCTGGGGAACGCCCACCGACATCAAGCCCTACATGGATGAAAAGCCGGAGCAGAACATCATTTTAACAGCCACCGAGGGGCTGACCATGAACAACCGACCGAAAAAGCCCAAGTACGCCCGGAATAAAAACGTGCTGATTGTGGGCGGTTCCGGCTCTGGCAAGACGAGATTCTGGTTGAAGCCGAATCTCATGCAGCTCCACAGTTCCTACGTCATTACCGACCCCAAGGGCACCCTCATTCTGGAGTGTGGGAAGCTCCTGCAAAAAAGCGGCTACCGCATCAAAATCCTCAATACCATCGACTTTAAAAAGTCCATGCACTACAACCCCTTTGCCTACATCCGTTCCGAAAAGGACATTTTGAAGCTGGTCACAGCCCTCATTGCCAACACCAAGGGCGAAGGTAAAGCTGGGGATGATTTCTGGGTGAAAGCCGAAACCTTGCTGTATTGTGCCTTAATCGGCTACATCCACTATGAGGCACCCGACGAGGAACGCAACCTCAATACGCTTGTGGAGATGATCAACGCCATGGAGGTCAGGGAGGATGACGAATCGTTTAAAAATGCCGTGGATTTCATATTTGACGCGCTGGAGGAACGGGAGCCCCAGCATTTCGCCGTAAGGCAATATAAAAAGTATAAATTGGCGGCGGGAAAGACGGCAAAATCCATTCTCATTTCCTGCGGTGCACGCCTTGCTCCCTTCGACATCAAGGAAATGCGGGAGCTGATTGCCTATGATGAAATGGAACTGGACACCCTGGGCGACCGCAAGACCGCACTGTTCGTCATTATTTCCGACACCGACGACAGCTTTTCCTTTATCGCCGCCCTCCTGTACAGCCAGATGTTCAATCTCCTGTGCGACAAGGCGGATAACGAATACGGCGGGCGCTTGCCGGTGCATGTACGCTGCCTCCTGGATGAGTTTGCCAACATCGGCCAAATTCCAAAGTTTGAAAAGCTCATTGCCACCATCCGAAGCCGGGAGATTTCCGCCTGCGTCATTTTACAGGCGCAGAGCCAGCTAAAAGCCATCTATAAGGACAATGCCGAAACCATTATCGGCAACATGGATACCCGGATTTTCCTCGGCGGCTCGGAAAAAACCACTCTGAAAGACCTCACCGAAAGTCTTGGGAAAGAGACTATCGACATGCTCAACAGCAGCATTACCAAAGGGAACTCGCCCTCCTACGGCCAGAACTACCAGAAGCTGGGCCGGGAGCTTATGGCCATGGATGAGCTGGCGGTGATGGACGGTTCCAAATGTATCCTGCAATTGCGCGGTGTCCGGCCCTTTTTCTCGGACAAATACGACATCACTCAGCACAGGAACTATAAATACCTGTCTGACGCCAATCCCAAAAACACCTTTTCCATCGAACGCTTTCTGTCCACCAGGCTAAAAGTTAAACCCGACGAGGAATACGAGGTTTACGAGTTTGAGCCGGATAAGGATGCAGAAGCCGTACTGTAGCCCTCTCTGTTCTGTGATTTTCATGCGCAGGGAGGGCTTTTTCGTTTCACAGCCTGTCAAGGTATTCCTCCCAGGCTACCCCTTTGTCCAGCCGGAGCTTTTGGCTCCGTTTCATATTGTTATCTTTTTCAATAAATTCAAACCAAAATAAAGGAGGCATACAATCTATGGAATTTTTCACAGAAGCCATCAATGTCTTGAAAGTCCTCGTTATCGCGCTTGGCGCAGGCCTTGCCGTGTGGGGCGTCATCAATCTTTTGGAGGGGTACGGCAACGATAATCCGGGTGCGAAATCCCAGGGCATGAAGCAGCTCATGGCGGGCGGCGGCGTGGTGCTCATCGGACTGAAGCTCATTCCCCTGCTGTCTGGCCTGTTTAGTTAAGGAGCCTGCCTATGAGCTTCCTTTTTGACAAAATTACCGAATGGATGAAGGAGGCTTTAATCGGCGGTATCACCGGCAACTATCAGGGTATGTTCAACGAAGTGAACACCCGGGTCGGTGAAATCGCAAGCCAGGTGGGGCAAACGCCGGAGGGCTGGAACTCCGGCATTTTCTCCATGATTAAGTCTCTTTCGGACACCGTAATCCTCCCCGTCGCCGGGATGATATTGACCTTTGTGCTGTGCTATGAGCTGATCCAGCTCATCATTGAGAAAAACAACATGCACGACTTTGACACCTGGATTTTCTTCAAATGGATTTTCAAGACCTTTGCAGCCACCTACATCCTCACCCATACCTTTGATATTGTCATGGGTGTATTCGATCTGGCCCAGCGGGCAGTGAACGGCAGTGCCGGAATCATATCCGGCAGCCTGAACATCAACCTTGCCATGGACAGCCTGCAGACCCAATTGGAGGCCATGGAATGGTATACGCTGATGGGGCTGTATATGGAATCCGCTATTCTCAGCCTGTGCATGAAAGCCCTGTCCATCTGCATCTTCCTGATCATCTACGGACGTATGCTGGAAATCTATCTTACCACCTCAGTGGCGGCCATTCCCTTTGCTACTATGGTCAACCGGGAATGGGGCAGCATGGGACAGAACTATTTAAAATCCCTGTTTGCCGTGGCATTCCAGGGCTTTCTCATCATGGTCTGTATTGCCATTTACGCAGTTTTATTAAACAGCACGGTCTTTTCCAGCAACATCCACACAGCGATTTGGGGTGTTGTGGGTTACACGGTGCTCTTATGCTTTTCCCTGTTTAAGACCGGGAGCCTGTCGAAGACCATTTTCGGCGCGCACTAAGGAGGGGGCCAATGAGTGCAATAAAGCCTATATCCCCAATATATTTATGGAGATGATGCTCATGAGCGAAGAAAAGAATACATCCCAGGACACTGATCAAGTTTATTATCCCCGGTCTTCCAGTAAGCAGCTGCCAAAAAACTATATAACGCGTGACGGATTTCTAATCAAAGGAAATACGCATGTATCCCTTGCAGCTTCAGGAATCATTGAAGCCGCCGTCCAGGGATTTCTCCATGTGGAAGAAACAGAGGAATACAGGACCGGATAAAATCTTGCAGGAAATACCCAAACACCGGAAAACCGCCGGTGTTTTTTACTGTCTGTACCGGAGGTGGTCATTACGGAAGAATTAAAGCTTGACCTGATCAGAGTTGACTGTCACCCGAATTCTCTTTTTAAGTATGAACTGATTTACAAGGCCGGAAACGCCACAGGCATGGTGGGAGTGTACAGCTTTGATGAGGATTGGTATTACCTGTATAAAGAGGACACGGAACGATACAGAGTAAAGCGGCGCAAGGAGCTTGAAGGCATTGCGCCAGCCTTTACCTACAAGCAGCGGAGAAACAGGCAGGCAGATAAACATGACAACCAGTCCAAGCATCTTAACACTGCCGATGAAGTACCGCATGAAGTTGCTGAAAAGCTGTCCATACGTTCCCAACTGCGCAGAGCGGCGAAGAAAACGAAAAGTGATATATCCTCTCCGACAAAGAAATCCGGCTTTGAGCGTTAGCTTTTTACCACCTCATATCAATGTGAAGAAAAGTAGGTGAATCCATGCCATTTGTACCTGTACCCAAAGACCTTTCCAAGGTCAAAACCAAGGTTGCGCTAAACCTTACCAAGCGCCAGCTCATCTGTTTCGGCGCGGCTGGGGCTATCGGCGTTCCTGCCTATCTTCTGACGCGCGGGACGCTGGGCAGTGAGGGCGCGATGCTTCTGATGATCGGGCTGATGCTGCCGTTGTTCTTTCTCGCCATGTACGAAAAGGATGGACAGCCCGCCGAAAAAATACTGCGCAACCTTCTCCGCACCCGGCTCTGGCCGGGCAGGCGTCCATATGTAACAGAAAACCTGTATGAAATCATCGAAAAGGAGGGAAAAGCCTTTGCCAACCAAGAAAAAACAGCCGACAAGGCAAAAAAAGCGCCTGCCGGGAAACGTCCGTCAAACCAAAAACAGAAAAGCCTTGCAGGGAAAAAAGACAGCGCCAAAGCCGTCCGGTAACACGGGCGGCTTTGCTGCTTCTGTAAGGATGAAGCTGTTTGGCCGCGCCGACGCACCGCAAACCGCCCAGCAGTCCATACCTTACAGGGAAATGTACCGGGACGGCGTCTGCCGCGTCACCGACCGGCTGTATACCAAGACCATTGTCTTTCAGGACATCACTTACCAGCTGGCCCAAAACGAGGATAAGACGCAGATATTCGAGAACTACTGCGATTTCCTCAGCTATTTTGATTCCTCGGTCAGCGTCCAACTTTCCTTTATCAACCAGTACGGTAACCTGAAAGAATTTCAGCAGTCCATCGACATTCCCGAGCAGGAGGACGAGTACAACTCCATCCGCCGCGAGTATGCCGATATGCTAAAAAACCAGCTTGCCAAGGGCAATAACGGGCTGGTCAAAACTAAATTCATCACCTTCGGAATCGAAGCGGATTCCCTCAAAGCCGCCAAGCCCCGCATGGAACGGGTGGAAGCGGATATTCTCGCCAATTTCAAAACCATGGGCGTCAAAGCCCGTACCTTGAGCGGCCTTGAGCGGCTGGAGGTGCTTCACGGCCAGTTCCACCCCGACGGTCAGGAAAAGCTGCGGTTTTCGTGGGAGGATATCCCCAAAACCGGACTTTCCACCAGGGACTATATCGCCCCCACCAGCTTTGATTTCCGGGACGGCAAGACCTTCCGCATGGGGGAACACTACGGCGCGGTCAGCTTTTTATCCATCCTGGCCCCGGAGCTTACCGACCGAATGCTGGCGGATTTTCTGGATTTGGATACGGCTGTCACCGTAAATCTGCACATCCGCAGCATTGACCAGGCGGAAGCCATCAAGACCGTCAAGCGCAAGCTGTCCGACCTCGATAAAATGAAAATTGAGGAACAGAAAAAAGCCGTAAGAAGCGGCTATGATATGGACATCATTCCTACTGACCTTGCCACCTACGGCAATGAAGCCAAAACACTTTTAGAGGATTTGCAGAACCGCAATGAACGTATGTTCCTTGTTACTGTCCTTGTACTCAACACGGCAAAAAAGAGACAGCAGTTGGAAAACGACATCTTTCAGGCGGCAGGCGTCGCACAGAAATACAACTGTGCCCTGAAACGCCTTGACTACCAGCAGGAGCAGGGACTGATGAGCAGTCTCCCAGTAGGACTGAACCAGATCGAGATCAAACGTGGACTCACCACCTCGTCGGTGGCGATTTTTGTACCCTTTACCACCCAGGAGCTGTTCCAGCAGGGAGAAGCCCTGTACTACGGTCTGAACGCCCTCTCCAATAACCTCATTATGGCCAGCCGCAAACGCCTGAAAAACCCCAACGGCTTGTTTTTAGGCACTCCCGGCTCCGGCAAGTCCTTTGCCGCCAAACGGGAAATTGTCAATGTGTTCCTCTTAACCAATGACGACATCATCATATCTGACCCGGAAGCCGAATATTTCCCTCTTGTCAACCGGCTGGGGGGCCAGGTGGTCAAGTTGTCGCCGGTATCGGCACAGTACATCAACCCCATGGATATCAACCCGGATTACAGTGATGATGAAGACCCTTTGACCCTGAAAAGTGACTTTATCCTCAGCCTGTGCGAACTGATTGTGGGCGGCAAGGAGGGCCTGCAGCCGGTGGAAAAAACCATCATTGACCGGTGTGTCCGCCTGGTCTACCGGGAATACCTTGCAGCCCCATCCCCGGAGAAAATGCCCATCTTGCAGGATTTGTACAACCTGCTCCGCAAGCAGACCGAACCGGAAGCCCAGCACATCGCCACTGCGCTGGAAATCTATGTTACAGGCTCTTTAAATGTGTTCAACCACCGTACCAACGTGGACATCACAAACCGGTTGGTGTGCTATGACATCAAGGAGCTGGGCAAGCAGCTGAAAAAGCTGGGAATGCTGATTTTGCAGGATCAGGTGTGGGGCCGTGTGACCGCCAACCGTGCCACTCACCGCACCACCTGGTTCTACCAGGACGAATTCCACCTGCTTTTGAAGGAAGAACAGACCGCCGCCTATTCGCTGGAAATCTGGAAGCGGTTCAGAAAATGGGGGGGCATCCCCTCGGCGCTCACGCAGAACGTCAAGGATTTACTGGCTTCCCGTGAAATCGAAAACATTCTGGAAAACTCCGACTTCATCTATATGCTGAACCAGGCAGGCGGCGACCGGCAGATACTCGCAAAGCAGCTGGGCATCTCCAACCACCAGCTGTCCTATGTGACCCATTCAGGAGCCGGTGAAGGCCTGCTGTTCTACGGCAATACCATCATACCCTTCATTGACCGCTTCCCCAAGGATACGGAGCTGTACCGCATCATGACCACAAAGCCGGATGAAGTGAAGGGCGCATGAGTCTGATCCTTCAAATATAAGCAACAGGAGGTGTTTTAATCTATGAACGATACTACAACCCAAAGCGCGCCGCTTTTGGAAAATGAGCATGTAAAGGAGCTTTTAGCCATCCTGAAAGAAAACAGCGTAAGCGCTAAGGATTTTCTGGACGTCATCGGTTATGTGGGCGCAATGGAACGTCAGCTTGACGCGGCAGTGGGCGAGCTTTCAGCCATGCGCCGGGAGCTTGCCGACATGCGGGAAGAAAAAAATCATCCGGTCAGGACTTCCCTGCAAAAGGCAATCCAGGCGCTGGAAAACAAAATTACCGAAACAAGGGAACGGCTGGAAGCAGTAAAAGCCGGCATCATTGAGGGCTGTAAAAATGCCGTGGCTGCTTTTAAGGAAAAAGGCATAGCGGCGCTGGACGGCCTTGCGTCCCTCTTTCACATCCGGCAAGGGCTGGAGAAGGTGCAGGAAAGCATGGACCGTAATATCCGTTATGATGAACAGTCCATGAAAAAGATTGCGGCTGTCAGCGCCGAGTACCATGAGATCGGCAGGCATGTGAAAAATATGGGCCGTGCGGTTCAGGGAAAAGAGGCGATCCAGGAAGCAAAGCCCATGGGCAAGCTGGCAAAGCTCATACAGGCTCCCTACCGGCTGGATCAAGCCTGCTCAACTGCTATCAAACGACAGGCAGCTTCGGCCCTTGACAGTCTCGGAAAGCTGGAACAACGCTCTGTCATGCATCGTGAAAACCAAAAAGAGACGGGAAAGAATGAGAAGAAGCCGTCCATCCTGAAAAATCTGCAAGCGCTCAAGGAGCAGGCGGCACAAACGGCGCAGAACACTCCTGCCCCCCAGCGGAAAAAGGCGGAGGTCAGCCTGTAAATCTGCATCAGGGCGTACCTGCCGCCCGGTGCCTTGCAACGGAGGTGAGAAAGCAAAGTGTCACGCAAAGACAGATTTCAGGCAAAGGATAAGATTACCCACAAAATGACCCGCGACGGGCTGGTGGAGGTCAACGCCGCCACTGGCGAAAAAAACCGCATCAGCCGGCGAGGGCAGGATTTTAATTTGCAAAAGGGCAAAGCACCGCAGCAGGAAGCACTTGCCCATGAGTCCGGCAGACCGGACATTGCGCGCCTCCGTCATTCCTCACAGCACAAAAATGTAGAGCAAATCAGACGTATGGAACCGACACCCGGTGCAGAGCATCCGGCAGGTACAGTCGGTCAGTCCAACTCTTCCCTATATGCAGTTCAAGGAATACCGGGTGAGCGGATGCCCGACCGGACAGGGAAAAGTGGGTTGCATCCAAAAACTCAGGCTAAAGCGAACGGGAAGCAGCAGTCGCAGAATATTTACCAGACAGATACATTTTCTGAAAATCCGGCTGATGCTTCCCTTCATGGCCGGCTGCATTTTGAAAAGGAACAGACCGCTGCGACCGATAAGCCCGCACTGCAACAAGGAACGGCATATTACCAAAGGTTTAGCCAGGATGCGGCCCGTCCACCAGACGGACAGCCTGTGTCCCAAACAGGCGGCATCGGCGTGAAGGAGACTCCGCCGCCCATGCCGTCCCCACAGGACGTTCCGACTTCGCATCAGACAACCCCATCCGCTAAATCCTCCAGTAGAGCTCCAAAACCGGGCAAGCTCCAATTTTCCCCAGAGGAACAGTCCGCTTCCGGGAAAAAGCTCGCTAAGGCACTGCGAAAAGCTGAAAAAATCGACAAAAAAATGGAACAGGCGCGGTACAGGCTCCCAGAAAGGAAAAAAATCAGGGCAGAACGTGTTTTTGATGAAAAGCAGAAGAAGCACGGTCACAAAATCCGCTTTGAAGCTGAGGTCAAAGCCCGACAGTCCAATTTCAAAGGCGTGCTTCCGCTCCGCCCTGTAAGGGCCGGCGCGAATTTATCCATGAGTTATGCCCACAGCAAGCTGTTTCAGTCCGAACAGGAAAATACGGGCACAGAGGCCGCCCACAAGGGGGAACTGCTTGCCGAAGGCGGACTGCGCACAGCCTACCGCCTGCATAAGACCGCGCCCTATCGCCGTGTGGCGAAGCTGGAGCGGCTTTCGGCAAAACACAATGCCAAACTAGCCTATCAGAAGCTGCTGCATGAAAATCCCCGGCTTAGAACCAATCTGCTGTCCCGGTTTATACAGAAACAAAAAATCAAGCGCCGGTACGCAAAAGCGGCGCGAGAATCCAAACAAGCGGCACAGTTGATGAAACAAGCCGGTGCAGCGGGCGGTAAAATTATTAAACTTGCGTCGGGCTTTGTACGCAGTCATCCGATGGTGATCGGCGGGATCGCGCTGCTGCTCCTGATGGTATTTTCTTTTTCAACGCTCCTTACCTCCTGTACCAACATGGCAATGGGAGGGTTTTCGTCCGTCCTGATGTCCAGCTACACCGCCGAGGATGAGGATATCGACGATGCGGAGCTGACTTATACGGAATGGGAAACCAACCTGCTAATGCGGATTCAGAACGCGCAGGCGGAACACCCCGGCTATGACGAGTACCGGTACAATGTAGACGATATCAGCCACAATCTATTTGAACTGATGGCCTACCTCTCCGCGAAATACCAGGACTTCACTTTTGCCACCATAAAAACTGAGCTTCAGCGGATTTTCAACGAACAGTACCGGCTTGAATTTGTGGCGCAAACAGAAATCCGCTACCGCACCGAAACCCGAACCGACCCGGAAACCGGAGAGAGCTATACAGTGGAAGTGCCCTATGAATGGCATATCCTTAATATCAACCTTACCTCCAAATCCTTCACCGATGTGCTTCAGCCGAATATGAACGCCGACGAGCGGGAAATGTACGGCCTGAATATGCAGACAAAGGGCAACCGGCAGTATATTGCAAGTCCCTTTGACTTTGACTGGATACCCCATGTTACCTGTTATTACGGCTGGCGAATCCATCCTGTCACAGGCGCAAAGGATTATCACAAGGGCATCGACATCGGCGTTCCCGTAGGCACGGACATTTTGGCAGGGCATGACGGGAAGGTAATCCAGGCGGCCTTTGACGCAGGCGGCTACGGCTACTATATCGCCATCGAAGGCAAGGACGGGCTGGTTTCAAAGTATGCCCACTGTGACCGGCTGCTTGCAAGCGTCGGACAACAGGTAAAAAAAGGCGACGTAATTGCCAAGTCCGGCAACACCGGGCGCTCCACAGGGCCGCACCTGCACCTGGAGGTACTGAAAAACGGACGGTATCTCAATCCGCTGTTCTTTGCCGAAACTCCGGACAGCGCAAATGACCGTCAATAACCGATAAAAGGAGGAATTTTAGACTATGAACCCCAGAATACAAAAAGTGATGGGAGAAATCGAGAAAACGAAAACAAAAATCGCGGAATTCCAGGCCCGTTTACGGGAACTGGAGCGGCAGAAAACCGAGTTGGAAAACGCCGAAATCGTTGCCATATTCAGAAAGGAAAAAATGACGGAGGATGAGTTCGCGCGGTTTGTCAGCGCCATGAGTGCAAAATCCGTTCCCAACAAGGAGGACAACCATGAAGAATAAAATGCTTACCGTTTTAGCGCTCATGCTTTTTATGAGCGCATTTTTACTGCACACGACAGCATATGCGTCCTCCCCAGCCGATATCACGGCTCCAACGCTCACCGCCAGACTTTCCGGTGAAACTCTCCATATCGAAGCAAAAGATGAGGATTCCGGTGTAGAGGCAGTCTACATTGACGGTCATAAGGTCAGCTACCCCGCAAATGGAGTGCTGGATACCCCTCTTTGGACCTATGCCGGAACCGGACAGTATGTTTCGGTCTATGTGGTGGACCTTGCGGGAAACCGGTCGGGAACCGTGCAGGTAGAGAACCCGTATTACAAGGCTTCGTCAGCTGCCACGAATACATCGGCAGCATCTACCCCGAAAACTACGGAATCCGCTGTTCCGGCACAGACTCATCCCTTTACGCCGGAGGGCACCGGTACGACGGTGGATAATGCCACGGATGGCGGTGGCAAGGAGTTTTTCACCATCACCACACCGGACAAGAATGTCTTTTATCTCATCATTGACCGTCAGAGGCAAAGCCAAAATGTCTACTTTTTAAATGCTGTCACAGAGGATGATTTGCGATCCCTTGCCAAAAAAGGAAACAGCAATAGTGGCGTGAGTGCCGTGCCTACGCCTCAGACCACCCCCAAACCGGAAACAACGTCCAAAACCGAACCCAAATCTCAGCCGGAAAAGGGCGGCGACAGTACGCTGATCTTTGTACTGCTGGCAGTTATAGCCGCAGGCGGCGCAGGATATTACTTCAAAATATATAAGCCGAAACACCAGGCTGTGGATACGGACGAAGATGAACCCGAATATGAGGAGGAAGATACGCCCTTGTCCGGCGAGACAGAGCCAGGGGACGATTTTCTCTCATCAGAAGATGATCTCGAAGAATTTTCCGGAGACGATCCGACCGCAGCGGAAGAAGAATAACCCTACGGCGATACGCGAAGCTGCGGGCTGGAACTATTATCCTGAGTATGCTACAATATTTTAACAAGCAGGTGATGAAAATGAACAATGGAGATATTGTCGGCAAGATACATGATTCTATGTATAGTCAGCTTCAAAAGGACGGCGTGGCTTCGCCCGTTCAGGTGCTGATGGATTTAGGCGTATTATCCGCTGGAGATTATGAAAGCTGGCGTTTCGGATGTGTGGATTATCTGGAACGAGTATGCCGCGTGAACCTTCATAAGCTGACTTTCATTATGAAGGAAATCCACGCCTATGCCCTGAAAAACAACCTGAAAGCGTCGTGGACTTTTTACAAACAGTGGGGACGCAAGAGGAAAAAGCCATCGGCCAAACTGCGTTTTTCCAAATCCGGTGACGAAAACATTGAGAAAATATACGCCACACATTATATTTCCCCAAAACGCATATCGGAGCGTCAGAAGAATGGCGACAACACCGGTGACATCACAACGCTTCCCGATACCCAAACCGAATAACATATAACCATAGGCGAAAGCGCCGGTAATTTGCAAAACAGGCAGATTACCGGCGCTTTTCTCATGCACAAAAAGAAACGGAGGGATTATATTTTGAAACTCATTATCGCGGAAAAAAGCAGCGTAGGCCAGGCCATCGCTTCCGTCCTTAACGCAACAGAGCACGGGGACGGTTATCTGGAGGGCGGCGACTATCTTGTGTCCTGGTGTGCGGGCCATCTGGTGGAGCTTGCCCAAGCTGAGACTTACGACGAAAAGTATGGCAAATGGCGCTATGAGGACTTGCCCATCCTGCCGGAACACTGGAAATATGCCGTGTCCCGTGAAAAGGCAAAGCAGTTGAAAGTCCTGCGGGAACTCATGAAGCGCCCGGATGTGGACAGCATCGTCAATGCCTGCGATGCCGGACGGGAGGGCGAGCTGATTTTCCGGCTGGTATACGAATACTGCGGCTGCAAAAAGCCCATACAAAGGCTCTGGATATCCTCCATGGAGGAAAGCGCCATTGCAGAGGGCTTTCGCAACCTGCGTCCCGGCATGGATTACGACCGGCTCTACCGGGCTGCCCTGTGCCGTTCACAGGCCGACTGGCTGGTGGGCATCAATGCCACAAGGCTGTTTTCGGTGCTGTACCGCCAAACACTCAATATGGGACGCGTCATGACGCCCACCCTGGCCCTGCTCGTACAGCGCGAACAGGAAATTGCTGCCTTTGTCAGAGAGCCCTTTTATACACCGGAAATGGACTGTGGTACATTTACCGCTTCCGGTGAAAAACATAAGGACAGGAAGGCCGCTGAAAGCATCCGTACCACCTGCAACGGCAAAACCGCAGTTGTAAAATCCGTGGAGCGGCAGGAAAAAACTGCTGCGCCGCCCAAACTCTATGACCTTACCACACTCCAGCGGGAAGCAAACCGCCTGTTCGGATTTACCGCCCAGCAAACACTGGACTATATGCAATCGCTTTATGAAAAGAAGCTGGCCACCTATCCCCGCACCGACAGCCGGTATCTGACCGAGGATATGGCGTCGGGACTTCCCGCCCTTGTGGAAACTGCGGCGGCTGTACTGCCATTTTCAATCGGAGCAAAGCTCTCTGTTGACGCCCGGCACGTGGTAGACAACAGCAAAGTTACCGACCATCACGCCATTCTTCCCACCGGACAGGTCAAGGATGCCGATCTTGCCGCGCTCCCTGCCGGTGAGCGGAGCCTCCTGTTCCTGCTGGCCGTCCGGCTGATTTGTGCCGTGGGTGAACCCCATCTCTATGCTGAAACCGTTGTAACGGTGGACTGTGAGGGTCATTCCTTTACGGCAAAGGGCAAAACTGTCCTGCAAAACGGCTGGAAAGCCATTGAATCGGCTTACCGGGCTACGCTGAAAAACAAACCTGATAAGGACGGCGAGGACAAGGCGCTGCCTGAGCTTTCTGAGGGGCAGGTGTTTGAGAATGTTCGTACTGCTGTAAAAGAGGGCTTTACCTCACCGCCCAAGTCCTACTCTGAGGATACGCTGCTCAAAGCAATGGAAACAGCCGGATCGGAAGATATGCCGGAGGATGCCGAGCGCAAGGGCCTGGGCACTCCCGCCACTCGCGCCAGTATTATTGAAAAGCTGGTCAAGACCGGCCTGGCGGAACGGAAAAATAAACAACTGCTGCCCGCAAAAAAAGGCGTCAGCCTGATTGCCGTGCTGCCCGAGATCATCAAGTACCCAGCCCTCACCGCCGAATGGGAGCACCGGCTGAAGCAGGTGGAGCGCGGAGGGCTTTCCGACGCGGAATTTATGGCAGGGATTGCAGAGCTGACGGTTAGCCTTGTGAAAAGCAACAGCGCGCCGAATCCAGACTTCATGAGATTGTTTCCTGCACCGGTGGGAAGCCGCAGTGAAGCGGTGGGCATCTGCCCACGCTGCGGCGGCAAGGTGTTGGAGGGCAAAAAAGGCTTCCTCTGCGAGAACCGGGACTGCGGCTTTGCCCTGTGGCGGGATAACCGTTTCTTTGCCTCTAAGAAAAAAGAACTCACCAGAACCGTTGCCGCTGCGCTTCTCGGAGAAGGGCGCGTCTTAATATCCGGGCTTTACAGCGAAAAGACCGGCAAAACCTATAACGCCGTGGTTATCATGGAGGACACTGGCAAATACGTCAACTTCAAACTGGAGTTTGAGAAGGGAGCTAAAAAATGAGTAAGCGTAGAAGAAACAAGGGGCACGTATACCCTTTGCTGAAAGACAACAACCTCAAGAACGCAGAAATGAGCTTGGAGGGCAACTACAATCAAATCGACGGTATCCTGGAAAACGCCCCCTCCCGCGATGCAGATTTAACGGACGGCCAGACCTATGACGATTTGCGGGAGCTGGCCCCGGAAACCTTGCCGGAGGAAAAGCGTTCGGTGCGGGAGCGGCTGGAGCAGGCACGGGAACGTCAAAGGGCTGCCGCCGAACCGGAGGATGGTTGCCGGTCGATGGAACGATGACAGTTGCCCTGCCGGAACGTGTCGTTTATATACTTTGGTAAACGGCATGTTCCGCGATCATTTGGAAGGAGGAAGCATACAGCTTGAAACTATTAAAAAACCGAATCTTTTTAAGCGCCCTCTGCCTTGTACTGGCGGCGGGCATTTCTTTTTTTCTCCTGCCGCGCTTCTATGGGGATAAAAGCGCGACGGTAACGGTGCTGCGGGCGGCCCAGGACATTCCTGCCGGAACGGAGCTTACCAAGCAGGACCTTGTATCCGTGGAAGTGGGCAGCTTCGGCCTGCCGGAGGGCGTATTGAACGACCCGGCGCAGATTGTGGGCAAGGTGGCGCAGACCGCCATTGCCAAGGGGGACTATTTCTTCCCGCAGAAGCTGGGCAGCTATCTTGCCGACGAACAGCTTGACCGCATCGCAAAAAACAACCAGCGCCTTGTTACCGTCAGTGTTTCGAGCATCGCGGCGGGGCTTTCCTCCCATCTTTGGGCGGGCGACATTGTGACGGTAGCTGTGTTTATGGAAAAAGCGTCCGATGGGAAGGCTTCCGCACCCCAGGTCATTGTTTACCCTGAGCTGAAAGGGCTGGAAACCTACAGTGTCGAGAACGCCAGGACACAGGACACCGCAAAGATGCGGGAGCAGCAAAAGGACAGCCCATCGGCAAACGGCGATCCGGTGGCCAGGGCCGTGACCCTCATTGTCACCGAAGCCCAGGCGGAAAAGCTCATTCAGGCGGAATACACCGGCAAGCTGCATTTAATCTTTGAGAAACGGGGTGTGAGCCATGGGCAGTAAAACCATTGCCGTTTGGGGAGGCAAGCACAGCGGGAAAACCACCTTTGCCGTGAACCTGGCCTGCGCCCTGTCAAAACGGGACGTGCTGGTGGGGCTCATTTCCTCCAATCTCACCTATGGAGAGCTTCAGACCTTTTTCGGTCAGACGGTTCCACCGAAGAAGGGACTGTTTGAAGCGTTAGGTGCGGAGAATCCCAACATCGGAGAAATGTTCACCGCCTGCGGGGAAAGCAAAAATCTGTTTTTCCTGTCCGCACCTACCCGGTATTCCGGCCTGCTTAGCGACACCGTGACCCTTGAGGACGCGGAGCGGATGCTGAACGCCGCTTCCCTTGTGTTTGATGCCCTGATCGTGGACACAAGCGCGGAAGTCAACAATCCGGTTTCCGGTGTCGATCCTGCAACGGCTGACGCCGAGTTTCTGCTTGCCAAACGCCAGTATTATTATATTACCGGACGGGAACAGAAACGGGACAGAAATATTCTTCTTTACCAGATCAGACAGGCTTTCAAGCCGGGGGAAATTTCACCCGAAGAAGCGAACCGGATCGGCTATGAGCTTGCCATGCGTTTTACCAAAGGCCGCCATGCCTTTATCGTAACAACCCATGAGGATAAACACCATATCCATTCGCATATTTACTTCAATTCCACCACCCTGGACTGCACGGGAAAGTTTGATGATTTTCTTCATTCCGGTCGGGCCATTCGCAGGTTAAGCGATACAATCTGCATTGAGAACGGACTGTCTATTGTTGAAAATCCGAAGCCGAGTAAGGGAAATTACGGAACGTGGCTGGGTGATGAAAAGCCTCCTTCCTTTCAGGAAAAATTGCGCCGGGCCATCGACGCCGCACTGGAGAAAAAGCCCTCCGATTTTGAAGCGTTTCTTTCTCTCATGGAAGCATCGGGATATGCGGTCAAGCGTGGTAAGCACATTAAGTTTACCGGCCCCGGGCAGAAACGTGGAACCCGGTGTGATACCTTAAAAGGTGACTACACCGAGCAAGCAATCCGGGAACGGATCGAAGGTATCCGCATGGTGGTTTCCGGCGGCGGCAGCGCCTTTGAGCCAGCTACGACAAAGGTTAATCTGCTGATTGATATTCAAGCAAAAATCCAGGCAGGAAAAGGCTACGGCTACGAACGTTGGGCAAAGATTTTCAACCTGAAACAGGCAGCGCAGACGTTAATCTTTTTACAGGAAAACGGCCTAACCGAATATGCCGCTCTGGAGAAAAAAGCGGCAGAAACGACCGCAGCTTTTAACGCTCTTTCCGAAAAAATTAAACAGGTAGAAACCCGCATGAAGGAAATTTCTGAGCTGCAAAAACATATCTCAAATTACAGCCGGACACGGGAAGTTTATGTTCAATACCGCAAGGCTGGCTATAGCAAAAAATTCCTTGCTGAACATGAGGGAGAAATCATTTTACATCAGTCGGCAAAGAAAGCATTTGATGCTTTGGGGCTTAAAAAACTTCCCTCCATCAATACGCTCAAACAGGAATACGCCGCGCTCCTTGCCGAGAAGAAAAAGCTCTATCAGGGCTACCGTCAGGCCAGGGAAAATATGAAAAATCTGCTGACGGTGAAAGAAAATACAGACCGGCTTTTACGCTATTCTCCATCCGCGCCGGAGCAAGAAAATTTGCGGTGATAGGCTTCCCCTCATCTTCCCTTTTCCAGCATGTAAAAAGCGTCCAGGTCGGGACGCGCAGCAGCGCCGCAGGCGCTTAACAGACGACGCGAAAGCGGAGGTCTGACGGGGATTGGGGCAGCGCACCAACAAGCAGAGCGGAGCCAGTCCGACCGGAGGGAGGAATGAGTGCAGCGTGCCTTTGTGGACACAAAGGCCCTGCTTGCCGTTTTGTGTAGACGTGTAGCCCTGTAAATTGACTTTTACACCATATTCATATAAAGTATAATCAAAAGAATTAAGGGGGTGTTGACAATAACTCTACAACAACTAAAATACGTTTTATCCGTGGCTGAAAAAGGTTCTATCTGTGAAGCCGCCAAAGCTCTTTTTATTTCACAACCTAGCCTCTCTAATGCCATAAAAGATTTGGAAAATGAACTAAAGCTTTCTCTTTTTGTAAGAACTAATCGAGGTATTACGCTAACAAACGACGGTGCAGAGTTTTTAGGATATGCCAGGCAGGTTATCCAACAGACAGACATGTTAGAAGAAAAATATCTGACAGGCACTCCTGCAAAACAGCGATTCTGCATTTCAACGCAACATTATACATTTGCTGCAAATGCTTTTGTTGAACTAGTTAAAGAGTTTGGTGGAGCGGAATATGAGTTTACTATCCGAGAAACAAAAACCTTTGAAATAATTGAAGATGTTAAATTGTTACACAGCGAGCTTGGCATTATTTATCTGAGTGAATATAACGAAACCGTTATACGCAAGATACTTGACGAGTCTTCCATTGAATTTTATCCGCTATTCACCGTAAAACCACATGTATTTCTTTACAAAGCTCATCCACTTGCAGGCTTAGGTTTAATCAATTTAGAAGATTTAGACGAATATCCCTGTCTATCTTTTGAGCAAGGTGCATATAGTTCATTCTACTTTTCGGAAGAAATATTAAGCACCCGTAACGTAAAAAAGAGTATTCGGGTAAGCGACCGAGCAGCAATCGTGAATTTTTTGATCGGATTAAACGCCTATACTATATCAACGGGAATATTTCCCAAATATCTACATGGTGAAGACATCGTTTCTATTCCTTTAAACATTAATGAACAGATTAGGGTCGGCGTACTAAAACATAAGGATTTGACGTTAACCCATTTAGGCGAAATCTACTGGGATGCCCTTAAAAATATTGCCAAGCAAATATAATATGAGATTTTTGCAAATATGGCCTTATATAGCTTTTAGCTATGTCAGGCCATATTTTATTGGTATTATTTATGGCGAGAAAATTGTGTTATGATTAAATAAAACAAAAGGAAGATGAATTTATGAGAGACGAAACCAAATGTTTACATGCAGGATATACGCCGCAAAACGCGGAACCACGCGTTTTGCCAATTATTCAAAGTACAACTTATGTATATGATTCCACAGAAGAAGTCGCCGCAGTTTTTGATGACCCAATGAAAAGTCTGATTTACTCCCGGTTTGGAAATCCGACTGTAATGGCGGTAGAACGTAAAATTGCTGATTTAGAGGGCGGTATTGGAGCTTTATGTACAACATCAGGGCAAGCGGCACTCTTATTATCTATTCTGAATATCTGTTCTGCCGGGGATAGTATTATCAGTGTTCCTGAAATTTATGGCGGAAGCATAAACCTGTTTTCTTTCACACTCAAACGGTTAGGCATTGAGTGTATTTACGTCAAACAGGACGCAAGTGATGAAGAATTTCATGCGGCTTTTTGCCCAAATACTAAGGCAGTTTTTGGAGAAACACTGGCAAATCCTGCATTAACTGTACTGGACATTGAGAGACTTGCTCAGATTG
Source organism: Bacillota bacterium (assembly GCA_049324235.1). Taxonomy (GTDB): domain Bacteria; phylum Bacillota; class Clostridia; order Christensenellales; family UBA1431; genus UBA1431. The sequence continues at coordinate 29,420 of JBMOLJ010000076.1, read as the reverse complement.
CTCATGCACATCATGTGCCGCTTATTGTGGATAATACTTTTGCAACTCCTATTTTGTGCAAGCCGTTTGAGTTTGGTGCGGATATTGTCGTGCATTCCACAAGTAAATATATGGACGGTCACGCGGTACAAGTCGGGGGCGCTATTGTAGACAGTGGAAATTTTGACTGGAACTCTGGAAACTTCCCTGACTTAACCGGGCCTGACGAATCCTATCACGGAATTTCCTATACAGAAACCTATGGAAAAAGCGCCTATATCATAAAAGCAAGAATGCAGCTTATGAGAGATTTCGGCGTATACCCTGCCGCCCATTCTGCCTTTCTGCTCAACATGGGTCTGGAAACCCTTGCAATTCGTATGAAACAATACTGTGAAAATGCAATGAAGGTTGCTCACTATCTGGAAAGCTCCGATTATGTGGAAAAGGTAATATATCCGGGTTTGGAAAGCAATGCTTCCTATACTTTGGCTCAAAAATATCTAAAAGGTGCAAGTGGTGTCATCTCTTTTGTGATTAAAGGCGGTAAAGAAAAAGCAATTCGATTTATGAATTCTTTACTTTTGGCATCAAATGAAGTACATGTTGCCGATATTCGCACCTGTGTTTTGCATCCGGCAAGTGAAACACACAGGCAATTAACTGATGAACAGCTACAGGATGCGGGTATCCATCCGGGAATGGTACGGCTTTCTGTTGGGCTGGAAAATGTAGACGATATTATTGAGGATTTAAATACTGGCTTTATATCTATACAGTGAGAATTGACTATTATAGAAGAGTATATAACTTTGCGACAGCGCTTTTATAAAAGAAACAGAGGCGTCTGAATAATACTATGCCAACCAAAGGTGTGAAAAAAATAGTTGGTTTATGCGTGTTTTTGAAAGACTATTGAACCATACCACTTAAAATAAGGCGCAAAAAGAAAGGATATTTATGGTATGGATATACAAACAATCTCTAGTTTTATTATTTATGCAATTATAAATGCTTTCACACCAGGTCCCGGCAACTTGCTCGCCCTTAATACTATAGTGCGTGTAGGTTGGAAAAAAGGAAAAAACTTATTGTTGGGTATTTTTACGGGATATTACGCTGTACAAGTTTTGTGTGCCATATTAGTGTATGGGATGCAAAGATTTTTAAATCCTGTTATAGCCATAATGAAATATGTTGGCGCCGCCTACATCTTATGGCTTGCAATACATATTTTGTTAAGCAAACCAGACTTAAACGGAATGAGCAGCAAGCCGTCCTTTTGGACTGGGTTCGTTCTGCAATTTGTCAATGTGAAAATTTATTTATTTGGAATTACAGCATTAACAGGATATGTATTGCCTTTCTATTCGCTTTTTGGTGCGTTACTGTTATTTGAAATAGTTATTGCGACAATTGGTACTATTGCGACTTTGACTTGGGCCACTTTAGGCGGCGTATTTCAAAGAACATATATAAAACATTACCGTATTATCAATATTATTCTGGCTCTGGCTTTATTGGAATGTGTTGTTAGTTTGCTATTACTGTAACCAACTTTACTATAACAAAAGCAAAGTGTTCATATCAACAATATAAACGATCTTTCTAACACGTTTTAGTACAAAATAGTGCACTAATATTTTAAAGGGTATTCTATTGGCCGATAGATTGAAATTTTAAAATTACTGCCAATCTAAAATTGGTAGGAATTAAATGCGCGCTTTTAAGGGCCTTCCAATGCCAGTTATGCGATTGGAGGGCTTTTATGCGCGCAAAAACCTTGCTCTGGCTAACGGAGGGGCCGCCAAGTAAACATGGCGGCTGGATGTAGCCGCAGTTCCCTTCTTTAAAAAATTAAAAAAAGCAATAAAAATTTCACGTGCGCTTTGCACACATTTTTCATTCGACACCTTTCGGGCTTATCCCCGTAAAGGTGTTTTTTGCGCCCTTTTTTGACCGTTTCTTTGTCGGACAAGCTCCGATACCACTTCGGGCCACCTTGGCCCGAAGTCCAGTTTCGATGCCGCTCCCCGCCGCCTCCATTTAGATTCGCCATCACCAAAAATCGAAATGGAGGAAAGCCATATGGCAAAGATCAATCTGCGGGATTATTACCCGTTTTACAATGCTGACCTTTTTATTGATATACCCGATGAAGTGGCGGCTACCTTAACAGAAGCCAAACGACTAGAGCGAAACTATATCCGCCGTATGTTCTGGAACAAAGCTCAATATTCGCTTGATGCGGGCGACGGTATTGAGCATGACGCGCTTTTTGTTTCTCTCTCCCCCTGCGAGGTTTATGAGCGCAAGGTAACGGCGCAGGAACTCCATGCCGCTCTCGATGCGCTCCCCAACAAACAGGGCCGGAGGGTTTATGCCCATTACATACTTGGCATGAGCAAAACCGAAATTGCGCGTACCGAGGGTGTGAGTGAAAAGAATGTGCGTCAATCCATAAACCGCGCTCTTCGCAGCATGGAAATATTCTTGAAAAACCGTTTGTGATACGGGTCGATTTTGCATCAAAAATCTCATGGTTATTGAGAGAGGAATTTACTTCGGGCTACGTTGGCCCAAAGTCGGGACTTCTCCCGTGCTGTTTGAAAACTGAATAAAAAGATACCCGGATACGAAGGGTGTGTGTGCCAAGTGACAGGCCCGCCATGACCTCCATTGCCAGAGAATGGGGAGAGCGACAAGGCCCATGCCACAGGCGGGTCGAAACTGGCCCCGCCAAATAAAGCACACAAGCCTTGACACTTGCGTTCAGTCACAGTCCGAGCGTTGAAGCGGCCATTAGGCCGTGAGCCGTCGCAGGCAATGAGGACGCCTCGCCATCAGAATGGGGAGAGGTGAAAATCCTATGGGGTGGATAAGCCGCCGCCCGTCTGGGTTATCTGTTTTGAAGAATATCATCAGGAGGAGGCCGCGCCGGGCCTTACTGTCTTACGACAGGCCGACGCTTTCCGGCGCGGCGCTCCGCCTATTTTACAATAGGAGAATCGAAATGGAAAAAGACATGATTTTAGATATGATGCTGACCGAGCGATGGAGCAACAACGCTTGCCGAGGCTATGTCATATGGACTATGGAAAACTGCGGCTTCAAACCTGATGATATTCAGCGCGTAGTGATGGAGTTGTATGAGGTTTTTGATTTCAAGTCCATCGAAGAAGCCGACGAGCATTACCGTAACAGTCCCTATTGACTTCGGGCCGACTTGGACTGAAGTGTGAGGCAAGATCAAAGGCCAGCATTTGCAATTTGCAAAGTGCTGGCTTTTCGTGTTTCCTCACAGGACAATCAGGAAACTAAACATATATTTTATGGCTTTGAAAAGGAGGCGCAGAGTGATGTTGAATCAAGAAGAAATCAACATAATGCAAAGCGTAGATATTGCCACAGTAGATAAAGCGCAGTTAGCAGATGTTAGCGGCATAACATTTGACAACAGCCTGTCAAAAGGAGAACGCGCCGCTCGGATTTTGGCACAGGTGAAAAATCCTTATTGCTTCCGTCTTGGGGATACAGCGGTAAAAATTGAGTTTTCAGATGATGGGCCACCCCTGCAAGATATGATTGCCAATTTTCTGATACGGCAAAAAAGTGGTCTATAACAGGCCACCCCCACTTCGGGCCAACATGGCCCAAAGTAGCATAAACACGCTGTTTTAGCGGCTCGACTACATTGTTCGCATTATGCCCAAATGGTATAATATAGGTGTAATGTGATAGGAAGGAGGATACATGGCACGCACAAAAAACAGGGGAACAAATATCGCCGTTTCCCTATTCTCAAAACAAGCTCCCAAATGGCGGTTAGGAAAATATCTAAGGCTTTCCAAAGACGATTTCAAGCGTGGCAATGCTAAGGACAAAGATAAGGAAGTTAGCGACAGCATAGAAAATCAACGGAAAATACTCAACGAGTTTGAGCAGATGAACGTGGATGAATTTGAATGGTCGGAAGAATACAAAGACGATGGCTTTACCGGAACAGACGCCGACCGCGATGATTTTCAAAGACTATTGTCCGACATTCGCACTGGGAAAATCAACTGCGTGATTATCAAAGACCTTTCGCGCCTTTCCCGCGACTATGTTGAAGCGGGCATCCTGATTGACAGGCTGTTTGTGCAGATGAATGTACGGTTTATCAGCCTGCATGAACGGATAGACAGCTACAATGACCCGGAGAGCGTTTCCAGTATGGTTGTTCCGATAACAAACGTGATGAACGACCAATACTGCTATCAGACCTCAAAGAAAATCCGGCAGGTGTTTGACTACAAAAAGCGTAACGGTGAGTTTATCGGCTCCTACGCTCCCTATGGCTACATCAAAGATCCCAACGACAAACACGCCTTGCTTGTAGACCGTGAAGCCGCCGAAGTGGTAAAACAGATTTTTGCCATGTTTCTAAACGGTATGGCGGTTAGGGCAATCGTAAACCATCTGAACGACCACGGCGCTATGTGTCCGTCCCTTTACAAGCAGAGCCAGGGCCTAAAGTACAGTTGCCCCAACGGACAGGCAAAGCCGATGTGGAGTACCATAACAGTCACCAACATGCTGAAAAATCCTGTTTATGTCGGGGATATGGCGCAAGGCCGAAACCGTGTCAAAAGCTACAAGATACACAAAATCGAGGCCGTACCCGAAGAAGATTGGATTGTCGTTCAGAATACCCATGAGCCGCTTGTTGACCGGGAAGCCTTTGAAAAGGTTAAGCAACTGTTAAAGCGCGATACCCGTACCGCGCCAAAGCAAAAGCAACTATACTTGTTCAGCGGCTTTCTCCGCTGTGCGGATTGCGGCAGGGCAATGTCACGGATAGCAAGTAAAGAACTGTATGTTTACTATCAATGCGGCACATACAAGAGCCTTTCAAAAAAAGCCTGCACCATGCACTCGATTAAAAGTACAAGGCTTGAAGCGGCTACGTTGTACGCCATTCAGCAACAGGTACACCTTGCGGTCAGCTACTCCGCTATCGTTTCCCAAATCAATATGGCCCTGCTTAAAAAAAGCCAGTCTGTGCGGCTTGAACAGCTGATTTCCGCAAAAGAAAAGGAGCTTGCCAAAATCATGCGATACAAGCAAGGGCTTTATCAGGACTGGAAAGACGGTGTCATTACGCACAATGATTACCGCCACATGAGCGAAGATTACGAGCGGCAAAATGAGGCCATCAGTGAGGTCATTGCCAATCTGAAAAAAGAGCGGGACGAACTGGAAAACGGCATAGACGTTGAAAATCCGTTTTTGACTACTTTCCGAAAATATGAGAACATCGACAAGTTGACAAGGGAAATACTGATTGAACTGGTTGACCATATCAAGGTATACGAGGGCGGCGACATTAGCATACGGTTTAAGTTTGCCGACGAGCTACGCCGCATTATCGAATACATTGAAGTCAACTCGCATTTGCAGGTGGTATAACCCCACCGCTTCAACAGTTTGTTGGTTTTCCTAATATATAACGCTCATATTGTAATCAGTTGGAGAAAATATACATTTTGGAAAACAGCCGTGCGAAATGCTTAAAATGTGATAATGAATTTAATATTTCTTTCAGGATGCACATTGATTAAATTGAACAAGGTTCTTTAGCATTGAAAACTAATGCATATCACTAATTGACAAAGTTGAAAAAGTGCATTATAATAATATATAATTGGTCGGATGTCCGAATTAACAAGTAAGGAGCTATGCCATGAATAACGAAATGGAAAAAGTGAACCAATCCCAAAAAATATTACTTGCTGCATTTGAGTGTATTTCATCAAAAGGTTATGCAAATGTATCATTACGTGATATTTCCGATGAAGCAGGGGTGGTCCTAAGCCAGCTTAACTACTACTATAAAAATAAAGAGGGGTTGTTTACAGAGGTAATAAATATGATGATGCAGAAGTATCTGCAGGAAGTAGAAAGTCATTTAGGTAAAGGAACCACTGCCAAAGAAAAAATATTATCACTTATTATGTATTTTCAGGAAATGCTAGACGAAAATCCTAAGCTTTTCAGACTATTGTATGACTTTACCAGTATGGCACTCTGGTCCGCTTCATTTGGTAAACTGCTCCGCAGCCTGTTTGAAGATTTAGCAAACTTAATAGAAAAGCATGTCCTGAATAATATACCTGCAAAAAGCAATTTAAGGGGCTATACCCCTAAATCCATCGCCCGAATGCTTTTTGGTGCGATGTTTGGAACTGCCATACAGGTCATTTTAGACCCTCAAGAAAAAAAACTGCCTGAAGCGTTAAGGGCAATCGAATTAGTATTTGAGTAAAAATATGAAAGGAGACATCATTCATGTCAAATCTGTTAGAAAAGTCATTCAATATGGGGTTAGGGCTCTTTGCATACTCAAGAGAAAAAATCGAGAATATGGTGGATGAGCTTGTTAACAAAGGCGAAGTTGCCAGAAAAGATGCACAGGGGTTTGTCAGCGACCTTGTAAAAAAAGGTGAGGAACAGCGGGAAGAATTAAAGAAAATAATCAGGGATGAAATCAAAGATTCTTTGGATCTATGTAATCTTGTCAAAAAAGATGACATAAGAGAAATACTGCGTGAAGAGCTTTTGAGTGTGATAAACGATGAAGGAATCGCCAGAAAAGAAGACATCAGCAATCTTAAGAAAAGCTTGAATTCAAAGTAATAAATTTGTTTATATTTACCCTTTAGAACTTTTTTGTAGCGTTGTTAGTACGGACGTCCGATTACTGTTAAAAAAATTATCAGAAGGTAATGCACGGAAAGATTGAAGGCTGAAACAAGGTCAGAAATTTAATAATAGGATGAAAAGGAGTTATATTCATCTGTGAGAAGCGTAGGAATCTTAGGACACGGATATTATCTGCCCGATTTGGTCTTAACCAACCACGAACTGGCCGGGCGTTTCGGGAAAACCGGAAACTGGATAGAAGAAAGGACGGGGATAAAAGAAAGAAGGATAACCGAATTCAACGTAGCTACATCGGACCTGGCTGTAAAAGCTGCGTTATCAGCGCTTGATAGAGCAAGCCTATCGCCGGGAGATATTGATTTGATTATCGTTGCTACCACAACACCCGATATGATATTCCCTTCAACTGCGTGTCTGATTCAACATGGGATAGGTGCATGCAACGCAGCAGCATTCGATGTTTCCGCAGCGTGTACCGGGTTTATGTATGGGCTGGACATTGCCGTAAATTATGTATCATCGGGGCAGTATAACAATATACTCTTGGTTGGGGCTGACACCTATTCAAGAATTACTAACTATGATGACCTTAACACGAGCATTCTATTCGGTGATGGAGCAGGTGCGGTTATCGTAGGGGAAGTACCGGAGGGTTTTGGCACCCTGGGAAGCATAATGGGTGCGGACGGTTCAGGGGCGGATTTGCTAAAGATACCGGCAGGAGGTTCAAGACTGCCTCTGACTCATGACCTTTTAGACGGCAGGTTGAATACAATCGCCATGAACGGTAGAGAAGTTTTCCAGTTTGCAGTAAGGATTTTTGAAAAGATGATAAAACAGGTTGTTGATAAAACAGGGGTGGGACTGGAGGATATAAGCTTAATAATACCCCACCAGGCAAATAAACGGATACTGCTCTCCGTTTCGGAAAGACTGAAAATGCCCCCGGAAAAGATGTATTGCAACATCGAATATTACGGCAATATGTCTTCGGCTTCCATACCTGTCGCTTTGTCCGAGGCATGTAACAATGGCAAGGTTAAAAAAGGCGACATATTGCTGTTAACCGGATTTGGAGCAGACTTAACCTGGGGAGCCAGCCTGATGAAATGGTATGACTGAAATCGGGTTACAATAGAATTAAAGCTACAAAAAATACTGGAACAGGCTGTGATATAATTGGTTGTTATTAGCCGCTACAGACATATTAAGAGGTACAGGCAGATTATCCTGGTATTTGCCAGGCATGGCTTTGGTACGCTTATCGATCAACTGGGGATCTTTGACTACCTCAATATAAAAATTAAGAAAAGATTCGGGAAGGAAAAAGATGAAAATAGTAATGAAAAGCTTTCAATCGGCGAACGTTTGAGGCTTTCGCTGGAGGAACTCGGCCCGACATTTGTAAAGCTTGGTCAGATAATAAGTACAAGGCCAGACATTCTTCCTCATGACGTAATTGCAGAACTCGAAAAGCTGCAGGATGCCGTCCCCCCTTTTCCCTTTGAGGATGTAAAGTCCCTGATAGAAAGTGAATTTGACGACAAGCTTCAAAATATCTTTAAGGAATTTAACGAGACACCCCTGGCAGCTGCATCCATGGCCCAGGTGCATCTTGCCCGGCTGAACTCAGGCAGAAAAGTGGTAGTAAAGGTGCAAAGGCCGGGGATTGAACGGAATATATACCTGGACTTAAAGGTACTGGCAGACCTCGCATCCTTTATCGATAACCACACCAAATTCGGAAAGCTTTACGACTTTACCAAAATGGTACAGGAGTTTGAAAGCACACTAAAAAATGAACTGGATTTCAGGGTCGAGGGGGAAAATGCTGAAACATTCAAGGAAAACTTCTCTAAAGACAAAGGTATTAAAGTGCCTGATATTAGCTGGATTCATACGACAAGGCGTGTACTCACGATGGAGTATATAGAGGGAATACGCCTTAACGATTTTCCTGCACTGGATAAGGCCGGGCTGGATCGAAGAGTAATTGCCAGAAATCTTGCGGTATCAATATTCAACCAGATTTTAAGGGATGGTTTTTTCCATGGAGATCCCCACCCGGGCAATATTATGGTCATGCCCGGTAATGCGATTGTTTTCCTGGATTTGGGGATGGTAGGCAAGCTAAATGAAGAGCGCAAAGCCCAGTTTTTAAAAATGCTGATGGGAATCGCTTTTAAGAACAGCAGGTTGATTATACAGGCTATTGTTGGCCTGGATGCCATGACACACCATATAAATATCAAAAAACTTGAAAAAGAAATTGATATTATGCGGGATAAATACCTGTCGGTACCTTTGAATGAAATAAAGGTAGGCGAAGTGTTCAACGAGATTTTCAATCTCGCATTTTCTTATAATATAGTGATTCCCGGCGAGTTTACGATGCTTGCAAAATCCCTTGTTACACTGGAAGGGTTGGTTGAAAAGCTTGATCCGGAGTTGAATGTCCTGGAAATTTCAGAACCTATTGCAAGGAAACTTATGTTCAAGACATTTTCCCCTGAAAAAATTGGCAAGGAAGTTTTTGGCGGAGTATTGGATTACGGAAGCTTATTAAGAGAATTCCCCTCCTTTTTGCTCAATTTTTTAAGGAAAATGGAAGATGACGAATTCACCATGCAGTTTAAAATGAAAGGTATTGAACGCATTGAAAAACGAATAGACAGGATTTTTACCAGACTATCCTTCAGTATCATACTGCTGGCTGTCAGTATAATAATTGCAGGAATTGTTGTAGGTTCAGGGATGAGTGCCCATACCGGTGCAGAAATATATGTTCTTAATATAACTGTCTTAAAGGTAGGCTTGGTTATAGCCGGCATAATGATTGTCGGCCTGATCCTTTCAGTGCTCAGGTCAAACCGCTTTTAAGGACTGCATTATAAATGAAAGGGGTATAGAAGTGTGAGTGGATTTTCAGATTTGGTGTTATTCTTTGCAATATATTCTTTTTTAGGTTGGTTAATGGAAACAATATTTGCAAGCATAAACGAAAGAAAGCTAATCAATAGAGGATTTTTAACCGGTTTCTTTTGCCCGATCTATGGATTTGGCGCTATACTGATTGTTCAATCTTCAAAGTGGGTTACCGTTGTTTTTGAAGATTATTCGACATCATTATTCATAAGCATATTGTTTTCGATTCTTTTGGTTACTGCATTGGAATATATCACAGGATTTGCTTTAGAGAAAGTTTTTAACTGCAAATGGTGGGATTACAGCAATAATGCTATGAATCTTAAGGGATATATATGCTTGCAATATTCACTTCTCTGGGGTATACTGGCATTTTTTTTGGTACAGGTGGCACATCCTGCTCTTTCAGAACTGGTTTTTTCCATACCTGTGTCAACGAAGGGCTATATTGCAACGCTCATAATCCTGTACTTCCTGACGGATACCGCGAAGTCTGTACTTGATGCCCTGGATTTAAGAGAAGTGATTATTAATTATTCGAATTTACCGGTCAATAAATATTATGAAAAAATCATTAAATATAAAAGGTTTTTCCTTGCATTCCCCCGGCTGTTAATTTTAAATGCAGGTATTTTAAACCGTGATATAAGGAGCATTTTGAATGATAGAATTGATAAAATCAAAGTTGAACTTAAGAGCAGATTCCTCCCGTGAGGAAGAATATAAAGAATGTATTCGTGATCTGATTCAACATGAGATGGTAGAATCAATGAAAAATTTTATACAGCATGGTGATATAAACTGCCTTGAGCACAGCCTATTTGTGTCATACATCAGCTATCTGGCATGCAGGCAGCTGGGATTTGACTACCGTTCAGCAGCCAGAGGTGGGCTGCTGCATGACTTTTTCCTGTATGACTGGCATACAGGAAAGCCGTATAAAGGACTGCATGGATTTATTCATCCTCATATTGCATTACAAAATGCAAACAAATATTTCAATTTGAATGACAGAGAAAAGGACATCATACAGAAGCATATGTGGCCTTTAACCATAAGATTGCCAAGGTACAGGGAAGCTTTCGTTGTGCTGATGGCAGATAAATATTGTGCATCTATGGAGATTGTCAAATTTGGCAGCGGGAAAAATGTTCATAGACTAAAAGAGATATTAGAAATATGAATTTACAAATATGTTTTATGTAAAAATGCTGTAATGTGTGAAAGAAGGTGTATGATGCTTGACTTTATTGCAATTCCCATGGGATATGTGTTGAAATTTATATATGATATGCTTGCGTTTAAAAATTACGGTATTGCAATCATACTGTTGACGGTTATGGTAAAAACACTTTTACTACCACTTTATATAAAGCAGTATCATTCAACATCAAAGCTTAGCGAAATTCAGCCTCAAATGCAGGAAATACAAAAGAGCTATAAAAACGATAAGGAAAAGCTGAATGAAGAAATGATGAAACTTTACCAGGAGAATAAAGTAAACCCTGCTGGCGGCTGTTTGCCACTGCTGATTCAGATGCCTATTCTTTTTTCATTATATTATGTAATCTCACAGCCTTTGAGGTATATGGTTGGAAAGTCACCGGAAACTATTTTGCATTTATTCGAAAAAATACCGATAGGTCCCGATAGAATATCAAATATACGTGACTTGAGCATTATCACTTACTTCGGGAAGCATACGGAGGAATTGGCAAGTGTTAGTCAAATGCTAAAAAAAGAAGAATTGCTTAATATGAATTTTCTTGGTATTAACCTTGGGGCAATTCCTACATGGAATTATCAAAAGCTTTTTGGAGATGTTGCAGGTGCACAAAATCTAATTTTGCTTCTAATTCCAATATTATCAGCAATTACGACCTATATCTCTGTTAAATATTCTATGCAGCAAACACCTCAGACAAGTGATAACCAAATGCAAGCATCCATGCAAAAAAGCATGATGTGGGTGTCTCCTGTCATGACCGCATTTATTTCTTTCAGCGTACCTGCTGGTCTGGGCCTTTACTGGATCGTGGGAAATATTTATCAGATAGCCCAGCAAATGTTTATGAACAGGTTTGTTATAAAAAAGAATGTGAAGGTGGAAGTGGAAAATAAAGAGGTGAAGGAAAGGGAAAACTCCGGTGGACAATCTGTTAGGACGTATCAACGTGCCAAGTGATATCAAAAAACTGAATAGAATGCAATTGAAGCAATTGGCGGAAGAAATCAGAAAGCTTCTGATAGGATCAGTATCAAAGACGGGAGGTCATCTGGCTTCAAATTTGGGTGCAGTAGAGCTTACGATTGCACTCCATTTTATTTTTGATTCTCCAAAGGATAAAATTATATGGGATGTTGGACATCAGTCCTATACCCATAAAATTCTTACAGGCAGAAAGGAAAGATTCGGTACACTCAGGACGCTGAATGGCATCTCCGGCTTTCCCAAAGCAAGTGAAAGTGAGCATGATATTTTTAATACCGGGCACAGCAGTACCTCCATATCTGCTGCACTGGGTCTTGCAAAGGCAAGGGATATTAAAAACGAAAACTACTCCGTTATTTCAGTAATCGGAGATGGTGCCCTAACCGGAGGAATGGCTTTTGAAGCATTAAATGATGCCGGAAGGTCATTGAACAACTTGATTGTAGTCCTTAATGATAATAATTTTTCCATAAGACAAAATGTTGGAGGGCTTTCAAAGCATTTGGCGCAAATAAGGACAGAGCCCGCTTATTTCAAGTCAAAAGAGCTATTGGAACAGGCTTTTAACAGAATACCCGGTATTGGTGAGCCTCTTGCCGAAGGCCTGAACAGAATTAAAGGTGCAATTAAATACATGATCATGCACAGGACCTTGTTTGAAGAGCTTGGGTTTAAGTATTTCGGTCCTATAGACGGACATGATTTGAATGAGCTTATCGATATTTTTTCAAAGGTCAGGTTCATAAAAGGGCCTGTGCTAATTCATGTCCGTACACAAAAAGGAAAGGGCTACATGCCTGCGGAGGAAAAGCCACATGCCTTCCACGGCGTATCCTCCTTTGAAATCCAGACCGGTGAAATGTTGAATGATAAAGAAGATAATTATTCAGATATTTTTGGAAAAGAAATGGTGAAGCTCGCCGGAGAAGAAAGCAAACTCATAGCCATTACCGCTGCGATGCCGGATGGTACAGGACTCAACGAGTTTTCAAAAAAATATCCGAAAAGATTTTTTGATGTGGGTATTGCCGAGCAGCATGCCGTAACATTTGCGGCCGGCATGGCAAAAAGCGGACTTATGCCTGTTTTCGCAGTATATTCATCCTTCCTGCAGCGGGCTTATGATCAAATTCTTCACGATGTTGCAGCGCAGAATTTGCACGTGACATTTGCTATAGACAGGGCTGGCGTTGTAGGTGAGGATGGAGAAACACATCAGGGAATCTACGACTTGTCATACCTCAGTCATATACCTAATATGTCTATTCTTTCTCCATGCGATTATAGAGAGCTTAAACAGATGTTGAGATATGCTGTCATGGAACATAATGGACCTATTGCAATAAGGTATCCCAGAGGAAAAGGCAAGGTTGTATTATCAGATATTAAAGACCCGGTAACCCGGCATAAAGGGATAAGAATTTGTAAGGGTACTGATGTTACCATTGTTACGGCTGGGAATATGGTGGAAACCTCCCTTCAAGTAGCGGCGACACTAAAAAGTGAGGGAATTTCCGTTGATTTAATCAACGTTAGATTTCTGAAGCCCCTGGATGATGAATTGATCATTGGTTCCGCGATGAGAACAAAGAAAGTAGTGACGATTGAGGATCATTCTATAATAGGGGGACTTGGAAGCAATGTTCTACAGCTGCTAAACAGGTATGGACTTAATATTGAGCTTAAAATGTTTGGCTTTCCGGACCAATTTATCGGGCAGGGTACGCTAAGCGAGCTATTCAGGATATATAAGCTTGACGCGGATTCACTGATTCACGGAATTTTACGATTACTGAAAAAAACAAATTAGTATTGAAAGACAGTGTACATGGTGTTTATTTGGGCAATAGATCAAAACTCAAATAGAAGGGAAAAAGTGTTATGGACATTCATCTAAAAAAAGGCATAATAGAGATTTGCATTTTAGCAATTTTATTTAGTAAGGATGCTTATGAATGTGAACTGAGCATGACACTTCAAGAGGCGTTTGAGACATCGGAAATCATAATATATTCTCTGTTAAAAAAATTGCAAAAAGAAGGATTTATTAAAAGTGGTATAAAAGAAACCTCCAACAAAACGATGCTGAAATTTTACGGCATTACATCCGAAGGGAAAGATCAATTTGAGAACCTGAAGTATGAGTGGTATGAATTAAATCAAGCTGCAAAGCAATTTATAGATAGATTTATAGTCTAGGCTAAACAGCTTTTAGATTAATAATTATAAGAAACTGCCGAGGTAATATTTTAACGCTGTAAATGTACTTACGGTATTTAGGCTTTCATTGGTACCTATGTTTGGATTTTTTTACATATGGGAAACTGTCCATTAGCGGTATTATGGGCAATTATGCCCGGCTTGGGGAGAGGAGGTTTATCATGTCGGATTCAAACATTACCAAGCTGGCACTTGCCAATTCCTTAAAGGGACTTATGGCAAAGAATGCCTTCAGCAGGATCTGCGTGAGCGATATTGTTGAAAATTGCGGGCTGACAAGGCAAGCATTTTATTATCATTTCAAGGACAAGTATGATCTTATGAACTGGATTTACTATACCGAAACCGCCCGCTTGATAAGCTCCTATAACACGGTAGAGCATTGGATGGACGGTCTGGTGGATTTGTGTAATTATATGCGGCAGAACAAGTCGTTTTATATTAACGCGCTCAATACTACCGGACAAAATTCTTTTCAGGAATATCTACATGATTACATCCGGGATATCTCGATATCAATAATAGAAAACCTTCAAAATGCAGAAATTGAAGAAGAAAAATGGGGATTTATTACCGAATTTATATCTACTGCTTTTGTCGGCATGATTGTACGATGGGCCAACAAGGGTATGAAAGAGGAACCGGCGGAGTATGTAACGAAAATTCGCAGCATTTTTGACGGAAGTATTTTTTGTGAACTTGAAAGCCTGAGCCAAAAGGTATCTGCGGAAAATCCGGCAGAATCGGAATAAAGCTATCGGACGCACATTTTTTTTGAATTATATTTGTATGAAAACGGCACTGCTTGTAAAGAATTCTAAATTGGAATAGGAGCAGGTGATATGAAAAATATTATAGATTATACAAAAGTAATGGAAGATACTTTTGAAAATAGACAATTCAATGCTGTTGACAGCCTGGTGTTATCCCAATTGGCGTATTTGTATTACGATGGTGTCGTCCCCGGCTTATCGGATATTTCATCGCCAGTGCCGGTACAGGAAGTTGCTGCTATAGAGAATCCTGATACATTATATCAAGATGTGAGGGATCGCGAAAGCAACCGGCAACTGTTCTTTGCGTTCGCAAACAGTCCGCGGTTTCATGACACGAAACTGGCTTTTTATGTGAATCAAATAGATAACACGGCAGAGAAGCAGTTCTCCGCCGTCACCTATCTTCTGAGCGATGATTCAGCATACATTGCTTACCGAGGCACCGATGCAACCTTTGTCGGATGGAAAGAGGATTTTAATATGGCGTTCACAAGCCCTATTCCATCGCAAGAGGAAGGCGTTGCATACTTGAATGTCGTTGCCGACAAAATTCCATGTAAATTAAAAATTGGCGGGCACTCAAAAGGAGGAAATATTGCAGTCTATTCCTCCATAAAATGCCGCCGGGCGGTTCAGGACAGAATCACACATATCTTTGATCATGATGGACCCGGATTCAAGGATGAGGTCTTTCAGAGCGACGACTATTTGACAGTAAAGGATCGAATCCACAAAACCATGCCGCAGTCCTCCGTGATTGGGATGCTTTTGCAGCATCAGGAAAAGTATTCCGTGGTGAAAAGCAACCGCATCTGGCTTATGCAGCACGATCCCTTTTCTTGGCTGATTGGCAGCGATGATTTTGAATATATTTCGTCGATCACCAAAAGCGCGCTCTATATGAATGAAACACTGAACCAATGGGTTAACTCCCTAGACGACCAAAAACGGGAGCTATTTGTGAATACGCTTTATAATGTGATCAAAGCAACAAATGCTACAACATTTTATGACCTGATGGGAGATTGGCAGAAAAGAGCCTATGCCGTGCTTGGTGCAATGAAAGAAATTGATGATGAAACAAGAAGGTTTCTGTTTCAGACCATACGCTCACTATTTATTTTAGCTATGAAGAACATTCGGGAAATAAGAAAACATGACCTAATTTTATGAGCGGTTATTGCCTGGATATGTACCGGCATACCTTAGGAAAATTCCATGATTACATACGGATTATCCTGTGAATCAAGCAGAAGCACATACCAATTCGCTGAAGGTGCCTTTATCATTTGGGGATACAACAGATCCCCCAGTTTTGCAGGCCTCTTATATTCGATTCTTAATCTTTTGATTATGAAATTCTCCGGCAAAAGTTCCAGCGCAGCCTCAACATATTTCACATTGTTCATATGGTGATATATATCGATATCATTGCGTTTAACTGTAACAGCATCCATACGCTGACCTGGCATATCCGGGAGAATAATCTTTTTATCCAGATACTCCATATCAATTTTCTCGTCGAAGGTAACCTTGTCAATTTCACTTTGCGGCAGCCTTACCATTCTACCTGTACCCAGATTTACAAATGCTCCGAGGCTCCATGTCAGCAGACAGGGCAGGCCGTTTTCACCATATAGGACGGTATTCCGATACCCAAAGAAACTCTGGCATGCAAAGATACTGGTTTTCACAGTAATCTTTTCGCCGCATACCGGCAACCGTATAATATCCACCTGCCTTGATACGACAAACATACCTAGATTGTTCTCGATGAGAAAGTCTTGGAAAGAAGGCTCTGATTCCAGCCATAACAATGAACAATCCTGAAGGATGTCCATAGCTCCCGTCAGCTTCATAGTTCCGTTACTGCCTGTCCTGCTGGCACAAACACGATCTTTTATTTCATACATGTCAAAACCACTCCCACTGTCATTGTATTGATCTTCTGTCACACGCGGCTTTGGAAGCATCGATGGCATAAAATATCAGTGCCAGCAACGCCATGATTACAGCTATCCATAGCAGAATAACATCCAAAGGCAGTACCCAGGTCGTAAAAAAATCATGGAAGAAACACAGGCACAGGGCAGTAATCAATAGCCACTGAGCCGCTTTGCCGATTATCTGACTTTGTACCACGATGCCTCTGCTCAGCAGATAAGAACCGCCTATCAGCATTAGAAGTTCTTTTACTATCACAAGGATCACCGGGATACAATGTACTTTTCTCGACGATGTAAGAGAAATCAGTACTGCCAGACACATCAGTTTATCGGCAAGGGGGTCCATCAGCTTCCCTAAATTGGTAACCCAATTATACTTTCTGGCAATTCGCCCATCCAATAAGTCCGTCAAGCTGGCCGCAAGAAACACAATCAATGCCGCGTATTGATAGCCTTTTATATAGGCTGCTACATATATGGGTATTAAAACAATTCTCAATATCGTAAGTATGTTTGCCAGGTTCCAAATGTTTTCGGAAGCTTTTTTCATTAACTTTATGTGTCTCCTTATGCTTTTATTGCCGTAAAACAGGGTCAGAAGCTTATACAAAGCCGCCTGCTCTGAAGTATTTCAAAAAGCGATTTTGTAACCACATCTTTTGCTTTGATGTATTCACAATAAACCCTTTCTGCCAGGTTAATCGCTGTGTAACCATTGCCGGAGAGGATTTTTTCACTGATAATACGCATATCCCGGAACCATTCCAGCGTAATTAATGGTTGCCCTTTTTCCCCTCTTTCTTTGCACGCAAATGCATGGACTGCGTCCCTGCATGTATCCGGGACGCCGTTTTCGGCGATGTATGTGCCGAACAGATTGCCAAGGCTGATCGCAGAGCGAATATACTCCGGGGCTGTCACTTGTTTTATGGTATTCTCGCTATAGCTTACATGAAAGCCATATAGGCAACGGTTTTGCTTTAATAACCGGAATGCGTTTACATCGCTTTCACAGCTGAAATCCATGTTTGTCACCTGCACGGAAACCATCGCATTATGGATTTTACCAAGAAATTCGGCAGTTTGCTCCAAAATTAAGCCGGAAGGCACTTTTAACACGAATAAGCATTCTTCAAACCGTTTTGCGATTTCGCATATGGAGAGAATATCGTCTTTTTCGTGCAAACAGATGATATAGCTGTAAATGCCTAATTCCTTGCCTTCCCCGATAAGATGCTCCATCTGATGAAAAATGGCAGGATCTGATTCGGAAATATCAAAAATGAGGAGCCATGGAAGCATAAATCCTAAATCCTCCCGCCTCTTTTTTAGTTTATTGGCTCCATAGATCAGACTGCTGTATCCCAAATTCAAGCCGACCTTTTTTATCGTATCGTTATCAACATCGGAAAGAATCCTTGTGACCAGTGAATTATAGGGGTTTCTCGGGTTGGCAATTACCTTTTGGGCGGTAGAAAAAAACCACTTCTGATTTTCACTTTTTGAAAACAGCAGGCCCAAATCAATCAGGTTTCTAATACTACGTCTTGTATTACCTTTCATATCTTCCATAGCTTTGCTAATAGCTATATTGATTGCCTGCCTCACCAACCTATGCTGCAACTCCAATATCAAACAACTCCTTCCTAAATAAGTACACTCCTAATATACTCTAAAATGAAGATGCACTCTATTTACAGATATCTGTTTGTGTAAAGATTCTTTACACAAGCTGTTTTTGTTTAATTACTCAGAATATGCGATATGGTAAACTTCATCATAGATAAATTTAGTTGGAGGTCATATTATGAACAAAATAATCAGTTCAACAGGTATGAAGCTGGCATATGCCTATTTAAATTCCAATCCTGAAAAAAATATCCCAAAACTTATGGATTGGATAGACCGTTTTGATAGAAACAACGAAATGGAAAGTCAGCGCAAGGCAATCCGCAAGATCATCGAAGATAAGGACAATAACTGGTATAAACTGATCCTCAGCATGTGGTCGGATATTAATCCTAAAGTGCGGAAGGCATTTTTCAATAATTTCATACTGAATGAAAACTTCACCGGATGGCCCATACAGGAGGCAAACCGGGAAAAGTACGGCTGCAACATACCATGGGCAATCTTGATGGACCCCACTGCGGCCTGCAATCTCAAATGCACCGGCTGCTGGGCAGCAGAATACGGTAAAAATTCTTCCATGAGCCTTGAAATGATGGACAGTATCGTTAAACAGGGCAAACAACTGGGCGTGTATTTTTATCTGTATTCCGGCGGAGAACCCCTTGTCCGCAAAAAGGATATTATCGCACTTTGCGAGAAACATAGCGATTGTTTGTTTGCCGCTTTCACAAACGGCACGCTTATTGACGAAGATTTTGCCGACGAAATGCTGCGTGTCAGGAATTTCGTTCCTGCCATCAGTATTGAGGGCTTTGAGAACGACACGGATTCCCGTCGCGGCAAGGGCACCTATAAGGCGGTCATCCGCGCAATGGAGATTCTCAAGCGAAAAAAGTTGATTTTCGGCGCTTCTCTCTGCTATACCCGTTATAACACCGAGATAATCGGCAGTGAAGAATTTTTTGATTTTATGATCGACAAAGGAGTGAAATTCGCATGGTTCTTTACCTATATGCCGGTAGGCGCTGATGCGGTCTCCGACTTGATGGTAACCGCCGACCAGCGTGAGTTTATGTATCGCCAGATTCGTCACTTCCGTGAAACAAAACCTCTGTTCACCCTGGATTTCTGGAATGACGGCGAATATGCAGCTGGCTGCATCGCTGGCGGGCGCAGGTATTTGCATATCAATGCTAACGGGGATATCGAGCCATGTGCGTTTATCCATTATTCAGATTCCAACATTTATGAAAAAACCGTTCTTGAGGCACTGCAGTCCCCATTGTTCATGCAGTATCATATGAATCAGCCCTTTAACGATAACCATCTGCGGCCCTGCCCTCTGCTGGACAATCCAGGTAGACTGACAGAGATGGTAGAGGTGTCCGGTGCAGCCTCGACGGATTTTATCAAACCGGAGGACGTACACAGCCTGAGCTGTAAGTGTGTGAATACCGCAGAAAAATGGGCTGTGACTGCGGAAAGGCTTTGGACCGAATCACATGGTTGCGCCGATTGCGTGAAATGCGGGGGAGAGGCTCGAAAAGCTGCCGGTTGAAAAAAACTGGAGCTTTCTCCAGCCTGCACTGTATTCAAAAGCATAGATAAATCCTTCGGAGTAAAAATTTGTTCTGCAGAGAGGTAATAGGATGTTTGGTAAAAAAAGTCTGTCAAAAGTAGGTATACCATTACAGTCAAGGATTACGACAATTAGGACTATGCATTACCTAAAGGGATTTATTCTATGATTATAATATAACGAACGTACGAATTAGTATAAGGGATGAATCATTATGGCTATTCTTGTAAATTTAGAACACTTATTGCTGCAGCAAAAAATAAATTCCATCGGGTTAGCAGCAAAAATAAACATCACTAAGACAAATTTATCAATCTTGAAAACAAATAAAGCAAAACTAATCCGGTTCTCAACACTTGACTCAATTTGTAGAATATTGAATTGTCAGCCTGGTGACATACTAAAGTATGTGCCAGATAACGAAACTTCATAAAATATCTACTTCAATTAAAATAGATTTTAATTTTCATATGAATCAAGCACTAAGGGCAAACCTGCCGAAAGGCAGGGACGCAAAGCCATAGGGTCTACGGTGCTTACCGGCACTATGACAGCCTGGTTGCCGCAGAAAGAATATGTGTCTAAACCTGCCATTCTTAGCGGCAGGTTTTTTGTCTTTTTAGAGTAAAGGGTAAGCGGCTTTGCTGGTGAAAAATTGCAATATTTTAAACAGCAAGGCCGCTTGCTTATTTCGACATAAAATGACAGCGTTTTTGGGACATACCTATCCAGATCGGAGCTTTCATTTTGAGTAAGTGAGGTGCAGACAGATGAGAAATCAGACTCTGTTGAAGCGAAAAAAGTTAAAATAGCTCACCTCCGAAGGTATAAGGGTTATACCATTGTTGAAGTCGCCCATAACATGAAGGTACACCTTCCACCACCCTGGAATGACCCAGTGAGGCTGTTCTTTCTTCGATTTAATATAGCCTGCAAAGCCCAAAAAACCGCAATTTGCTTGCCGCAAATTGCGGTTTTTTCTTTGACAAAATATCTGTTTTTACAACCTTTTCCAAGCTTATATTACTTTTCTCTTTCAAAAAAAATTATAGAAGCGGACAAGCCTGGCTTTTCCGCGCTACTGCTATATTCCTCAGGCTGCCGTTCTCCCCCTCGAATTCTGGATTTTCAAAAAAATTCAGGATTCGGAGGAAATGAACGTGACAAATCATATTGATTGGGACGAGCTACTCAAAAGAGAGGACAAGCTCCTTGCCAATTCCGACCGCAAGCACCGGTATCATTTCAAGTCGATGGACAGCATGAGCGAAGAACTCCTGTTTCAGGAAAGCGTGTTAAAGTATCAGGAACATGAACCGGAAGCGGTAGAATCCGAGGACTTTATTGAAACCATAAAGAATGAAAAGCTGGCCAATGCACTGCGGCAGCTTACGCCTAAGCAGCGCAAGGCGTTGGAGCTTGCCTACTGGAAAGGCTATAAACATTGGGAAATTGCAACTGCTATGGGCTGCAAACGCAATACGGTAACAGAACTTCTGGCAAGGGCGCTGGAAAGGGTCAGCCGGTATATGGCTGATTAACCGTCCTGGGTGGGATAGTGCGTAAAAACACTGTCCCGCCTTTTTTGATGTAAAAAATATTTTAAAAATTTTTTTAAAATACGACCTTTTACCCTCTCCCATCTCCGATAGGTGAGGACCCTTTTGCACCTTGACAAATATCGGCGGTTTCGCCGACCATACCGGGATGTCGAGTACATTACCTTCCATGCTGCGCGCGAGGATCGCCGGCCATTTCCGTCCCACAAAGTAAATGACTTTTCGAGGGCACCGGATTGGGCCAGGCAGGAGCGTCCGCCCTTTTGTGTTTTCAGAAGGCCGGCAGCCAAAAGGCACGGGAGCCATAATGATACTTTCCGTAAAAGGACCAGCGAAAAGGCAGTAGCTGGGAAAGCATCGCTCCGGCTGGGATAGGCCGGAGGGAGCTTTCATGCGCGGCGGTTTACCGCTGCGGCTTGACATTACCCCCTGGCAGCGGAAAGAAATCCGCCGGGCACAAGCCCGCTTTTGCGAAGCAAAAGTGCTGAAACGTATCCGGGAAGCGAGGTCAAATAGGATACGAACATGCTTTACTGCTATGAATTTGCATTTTTGAAATATTGCCTGACGGCAGAGTTACTGCGGCGGAGCGAACGGATTGCTCCCTTATCTTTCTTGTGTGGAAGTCTGTTCCGCCGCACCACTCTGCCGCCAGTGAAAAAGGAGGGAAAGACCGTGCACTATGCTGCAATCAATGAGGTCAGCCGTGAAATACCGCCCGGTATTATACAGAAATACGGCGATTCGGCCCTCTTTACCGCCTATGGCTGTGTTTTGTTGGAGTGTGAAACCGGAAAAGGCTATACCTACCGGGCTCTTAACCTGAAAACCGGACGCTCGGCGGTTATACACCGCAGAACCAACCCCCTGATGATATCCGGCGTGGCGGCCATGACAGAGCGAATCCGGCTGTCACCTGTAGCCGGCAAGGGAAAATATGAAATTGACATGCCCCCTGGTGAAAATTTACTGCGGGAAAGCCTTGCGGATATCCAAAATCATATTTTTGAAGCCATCCTTCCCGAACATGGCTATGGTATCCGGGAAAAACAGATGGAGCTTGCCGCCCATATTCTTGAAGCTATCGGGCACCGTACCGTATCTCTGTCAGAGGCTGATGTGGGCACCGGCAAAACCCACGCCTATCTCATTGCTGCCGCCCTTGCCAAGCGGGGACGTGTCAATGACTTCTGGCTGCGGGGATACTACCCCGATCAGAGCTATGCTGCCAGCGCCTACATGCCTGTGGTGGTTTCCACCGCCAGCATTGCGCTTCAAAACGCCATCGTAAAAGATTACATTCCTGAAATATCTCGTATCCTGATGGCCCACGGCATTATCAAAACACCGCTGTCCTGTGTCCTGCGCAAAGGCCGGGAGCATTATGTCTGCGAAAAGAACCTGTGTGCGTATTACCGTGACGCGGACGAATCCACACAAGGGCTTCTGGCTCCCCTTTTCAAAAGGACAGCATCCATTGACCTGGCTGACGCGGAAGGGCTGACACCCTACATCAAACGCAGGATCGGCGTATCGGGACGCTGCGATGAGAATTGCCCATATTATAACGATTGCAGGTATTTACGCCATATGCGGCATGTCCAGTCCGGCGAGCATGATTTTCAGGTCTGCAACCACAACTATTTCCTGGCCGATGTCATTCGCCGCTCCAAGGGGCAAAGCCCCCTCATTCCTCATTACCAGGCAGTCATCATCGACGAGGCTCATAAGTTTTTACAGGCGGCCCGGCAGATGTACGGCGTGGAATTTGGAAGCCTTGCCATTCCGCGTGTGGTAGAGGACATTGGCTGCTTCACCTTCCAAAAGGGCGTCAGCAGTGCAATGGTACAGGAACTTGCCAGAAAGCTGATGGGTCAGAACCGGCGATTGTTTCAGCTCTTACTGGATAACATCCCTCCCGGTAGCCTGGAGGAGGAAACGGAACGCTATAAAACGGTCATGGATAAAACGGCTGCCCGGCACCTGCGGAATATCCGGAATATCGGCGGAGAACTTTCGGAGCTGCTGTCGGAGCAGATGCTGCTTCTTCGGTACAGAGGCCGCTGTTCTCAGATACGCTTTGAGCTTTCCCTTATCCGGGAACAGGCCGGTGTGCTGGAAAAGTATGATGAACTGGTTTACTGGCTGGAAAGGCCGGAGGAAAGATATCCGGCACAAACGGATAAAGAGCTTGAGACCCTGCTGTGCGCCATTCCAAAGCAGTTGAGCGATATGCTGTACGCTGATCTCTGGAGCAGCGGGATTCCCGTTGTCCTCACTTCGGGTACGCTGTCGGCAGCCGGGAGCTTTGAACATATCAAGCGTAAGACGGGCCTTGACCGGGTGAATTCTTTAATGGAAACCAGCAAGCCGTCCCCCTTTCGTCACCGGGAGAATATTCTTTTGTATATCAGTGAAATCGTCCCCTTTCCCAACAATCAGGACAATGAATATATAACTGCCGTAGCGGAGGAAGCCGGAAGGCTGATTCAGGCATCCCACGGCCATGCCGCCCTGCTGTTTACCTCCTATAAAGCAATGGATCAGGTGTTTGCGCTTTTGGAGCGCAAAGGTCCCTGCTTTCCCTTGTTCCGTCTTGACAGGGGAGGCATCAACGCCATTGATCGTTTCCGAAAGAGCGGAAACGGTGTATTGTTTGCAAGCGGTGCGCTGTGGGAAGGAATTGACCTCCCCGGCGATGTGCTTTCCCTGCTGATTATCGTCAAGCTGCCCTTTGCGGCGCCCGATCCCGTCAGCGAGTATGAACAGACGCTGTACCCCAGCATGGAACAGTATAAAAACAGCGTACTGGTGCCGGAAATGATTATTAAGCTCAAGCAGGGCTTTGGGCGGCTCATCCGGAGGGAAACCGATACCGGCGTGGTAGCCCTGCTGGACTACCGGGTGCGTGAAGGCGGCCCATACCGGACGCGGGTACTTAACGCCCTGCCCAACTGCCGCGTAACCTCCAACCTGGAGGACGTGGAAACCTTTATACAGAGCAAAAAAGGGCCGGATTACTTCGTGTAGTCCGGCTCCTATATCTCTTGCACTGAACGTATTCCCAACTTGGGAATATGTCGGACTATTTCAGAAAAGGAGGTGCAGGCCATGAATTCGGGAGCATGTAATGAGTTAGTGGACATACGGGACATCTCGGTAGATAAAAACCTTTCTAAAGAGGAACGGATTGCGGAATACGTCCGGCAGATCAAAGACCCTTACAACTTTAAATGCGGAAATTTCACCGTCTGGGTACGGTTTGTCGATAATGGCGTCACGCTGGAGGACTGCCTGCAAAGGCTTTTGACCGAATGAGAAACTTAAGCCCGCAAAATGGACTTTCTCCCCGTGTGGTGGTAATGTAGGCATTGGAAAAAGAATGAAACAAACAGAATGACACGGCAATGCCTGATCACCCTTTGATTTGCGGGGAAAGACCGTAACTTTTCAAAGGAGTGATTTCTATGTCTGAAAAACAGTACAAAGCTGTAAAATATATACGCCTATCCTATACCGATGACAAGAACAACGAAAGCGACAGTGTGGCAAACCAGCGCAAGCTCATAGACAGCTTCATTGAGGGCCACCCTGATATAGAAGCGGTATTGGAAAAGGTGGACGACGGCTGGAGCGGTATCCTCTTTGACCGCCCGGCTTTCAAGGAAATGATGACAGAAATTGAAGCTGGAAATATCAATTGTGTCATCGTCAAAGATTTATCCCGCCTGGGGCGCGACTACATTGAAACCGGGCGCTACCTGCGCCGCATCTTCCCCGCCTACGGGGTAAGGTTCATCGCCATCAATGACAACATCGATACCCTAAAGGACAGCGGCGACGATCTGGTGGTTTCAGTCAAAAGCATTATAAACGACGCCTATTGCCGGGATATCTCCGTGAAAACCCGCAGTGCCCTGTCCGTCAAGCGGAGCAACGGGGATTATGTGGGAGCCTGCACCGTCTATGGATACAAAAAGTCGGAGGAAAACAAAAACCGGCTGGAAATAGACGAATATCCGGCAGGCGTGGTACAGAACATTTTCAAGATGAAGCTGGACGGCATGAGTGCCGCCAGAATCGCGGACGAACTGAACAGCTGGGGCGTTTTGTCCCCGCTGGCATATAAAAAGGACCGGGGCCTGCCGCACCCCAAAGGCGGTTATGCGGATAAGCCTGATGCCAAATGGTCTGCCACGACGATCATCCGCATCCTGAAAGATGAAACCTACACCGGAATGCTGCTTCAGGGAAAACAGGGCACCTTCAACTACAAGCTGAAAGACCTGATTGACAAACCGGAAAGCGAATGGGTACGCACAGAGGATGCCCACGAGGCCATTATCCATAGACAGGATTTTGACCTGGTTCAGCGGCTGCTGCGGCTGGATACCCGGACATCGCCGGGAAGCGATGCGGTGCAGCTGTTCTCCGGCGTTCTCATCTGCGGTTGCTGCGGAAGCCGCATGACCCGCAAAACCGACCGTTACAAAGATGCGGTTTATCACTATTACTATTGTCCCACGGGAAAGAAAGGCGGCTGTAAATCTCCTGCCAGAATCAAGGAAAGCGAACTGACAGACTGTGTATTGGAAAGCCTGAAAGCCCATATCCGAAATGTCGCTTCTCTGGAAGCCCTTTTGGAAAGCGCCGACAGCGAAGCCATGGGCAGCAGGCTTGCGCGCCGGCTGGAGGCGCAGATTGCCGAAAATGAGCACCAACTGAAACAAATCGGCGGTTTTAAGTCCACCCTGTACGAAAACATGATAAACGGCATTATCTCCGCAGAGGATTACAAGACCTTCCGGGCAAAGTATGCCGAGGATGGAAACCGTCTGCAGCAGGCCATTTCCGCACTACGTCAGGAGCTTGAAGACCTACGGAACCATAAAAGCGGGCGTCTGCTTTGGATGGAGCATTTCAAGCGCTTTGAGGGGCTCACGGAGCTTGACCGGAAAACCGTGGCCCACCTGATTCAGTCCGTTCGTATTATGGGCAAGACCGAGCTTCAAATCACCTTCAACTACCAGATGGAGTATGAGAAAGCCTTATCCGCCTGCGGCGAAGCCATCTCAGCAAAATCTGCCGTAACGGAGGTGGCGTAGCATGGCAAGGAAAAGCAGAAAAAACATAGAAGCCGTTTCGGACATGATATACGCACAGCCCTTTTACAATGTAGGAGCCTATATCCGCCTTTCGGTGGAGGACAACAAGAAGAAGGGCGATTCCCTGGAAACGCAGAAAAGCATCCTGCAAAGCTATATTGCCCTTACACCGGGCCTGAAACTCCATGATTATTATATCGACAACGGTTCGACGGGCACCAATTTTGAGCGTCCCGCATTTCAAAAGATGCTTGCGGATGCGGAAAACGGCGTCATCAACTGCATTATCGTCAAGGACCTGTCCCGGTTTGGCAGAAATGCCATTGACACCGGCTACTATATTGAAAAGTATCTGCCGTCGCTGAAGGTGCGCTTCATTTCCGTAAACGACGGATTTGATACCGACAGCGTAAACTCCGGCGACGGGATCATGCTTCCATTAAAAAACATGATCAATGAAGCTTATTCCCTGGATATCGGACGGAAAATCAAGGCACAGCAGCGCCAGAGCATGAAGGCTGGAGAATTTGTCGGCGCAAGGCCGCCCTTTGGTTATCTGAAAAGTCCCGATAACTGCCACAAGCTCATCATCGATGAAGAAACCGCGCCGGTGGTGCGCCAGATATTCCAGTGGGCCTATGAGCGGGTGGGCTTGAACGACATTGTCCGCCGCCTGAATGAAGCGGGGATTCCGACGCCAAGCCACACAAAAAAAGCGACAGGCATTATCAGCCATGAGAACCTGATCGGAAAGAATGCCTGGCAGACCCGGACGGTGAGCAGAATTCTTTCCTGTGAAACCTATACCGGCGATCTGGTGCAGGGGAAAACAAAAACGGTCTGCCATCGACAGACCTATGCCAGCGAAAGCAACTGGATTAAGGTAGAAAACACCCATGAAGCCATTATCAGCCGTGAGATGTTCGATGCGATACAGGCATTCCGCAAGCAGGTGGCGGAGGAAGCAATCCAGCTACCCAAAAGCCCTTATACCCCCAACATGTTCAAGGGGAAAATCTACTGCGGGCACTGCGGGGGAAGCCTGCACCGGCAGCGGTGTGAACGGAAGCGCAGCCCGGATGTTTACGTGTTCCACTGCCTATCCAACAGCCGTATTGCAAGAGGCTCCTGCTTCCTATATTCCCTCCCGGAGGAAGAATTGCTGTCCTCCCTTTTGACCATCATCCAGAAACACGCCGACGCTGTAATCGGTAAGGCCATCCGGCTGAAAAAGAACAAGCTAGCCATGGAAGCCGGACGCACCGCCATAAAGTCCCAGCTTGCCGCCCTGCGGCAGGAGCTTGACCGGGACAGGCGGCTTGTCAAAAGCCTTTACGAAAGCCTTGTAACCGGCATTATCACTGGTGACGAATATCGCCAAATGCGTGCCGATTATGAAGAAAGGATATCAAATAAAATCAATCTTGCGCAGGAACTGGAGCGTCGGCAGAACGAATTGGAAGCACAGGTTTCAGAATACATTGACTTATCCGACCTGATCGGAGGCATAAAAGGCAAAGAAGATATTACGGCGGTTCTGATTGACCGGCTGATCGACAAAATAGAAGTGTTCTCCGACAGGCGTATTGAAGTTACGTTCACATTTGAAAGCGGATTTGAACGATTAAGCGAGGCCGAGCGTTCACTGCGCAAACTGCTTGCCCCTGTGGAGGGGAGGATGCAGGCATGAGTAAATATATAATCGCCATGTATATCCGCCTGTCCATGGAGGACGCGAAAACCGACAGTCTCAGCATCCCCAATCAAAGGCTTTTGCTGGGCAGACACATCGACACGCTGGAACAGAATGATGTGGAAATCCTGGAGTTTGTGGACAACGGGTACTCCGGTGTGAACTTTGAGCGCCCTGCCGTACAGGAGCTTTTAGAGCTTGTGCGGCAGAGCAAAATTAACTGCATCATCGTCAAGGACTTTTCCCGGTTTGGACGGAACAGCATTGAAACCGGCTATTTCATCGAACAGGTATTTCCCCTGTTCCGTACCCGTTTTATCTCCGTGAGTGATAACTTTGATACCAACGATTACAAAGAGGACACGGGCGGAATGGCGGTTGCCTTTAAGTACCTGATGCACGAATATTACAGCCTGGATTTGTCCCGTAAGACCAAAAGTGCCAAATACACCAAAATGAAGCGCGGCGAATATATCAGCGAGGTCTGCTGCTATGGCTACAAAAAAGGAACGGATGGCCGTCTGGCTATTGATGAGGAAGCCGCTGCGGTAGTGCACCGGATATTCGCACTGGCGCTGGAAACGAAAAATGCCCAGGAGATTGTAAAGGCACTGTATGCTGACGGAATCCCTACACCTGGAGAATACAAGGCCGCAAAGGGAAAGGGCTTCCATGACATCTCAAGGTGCGGCGGTATCTGGCAGAGGTCATCGGTGCTTCGGATTCTGGCCGATGAGCGGTATATCGGCACGTATATCATGGGAAAACGCACCCTCAAAGAGGTCGGCGGTAAACGGTCAAGGCTAAAGGACGAAAGCGAATGGTTCAAAATCCCCAACCACCATCCCGCCATCATAGAAAAGGCAGTATATGAACAGGTGCAGGCCAAGCTGCTTCATTTCAAATGCGACAAGCACAACCATGAATATGTCCTGCGCGGCAAAATCGTCTGCGGTTGCTGTCTGTTGATTTGCGTTTTATTTTCACCTAATAAAATCAAATTATATGTACCTATAAAATAAGGAAAATGCAAATTATTTTATTCTAGTTTCACAATATTTTTACCTGAAATTTCACATTAACAGCACC
>JBMOLJ010000075.1:0-7543 GCA_049324235.1 Bacillota bacterium | reverse complement strand
CGACATGGTCGGGCGTGTGTATTACCATCCGAGCGATCAGGGACAGGAACAAAAGATACGCGAGAACAGGAAAACGCGCAGGCGCTACGGGGATGCGCAGGAGACACCGAAAGCGGGGGAAGAAGTTGGTCGATAAAAAGACGGTCGCAAAGGCGCTGGACATTGCGTTATCCGGCGGCGATTTTGCCGAGATATTCATGGAGGACGTGGAGAGGACGGCGCTCTCCTGCCTTAACGGACACGTGGAAAACGCGCTGACAGGCCGCGAGAGCGGCGTGGGGGTGCGCGTGTTCGACGGCGTGCGCACGGCGTACGCCATCGCGCCTATGGAGGCGGACGCGCTGCTGACGGCTGCGCGCCGCGCGGCCGAGGCGCTCTCAGGGGCAAAGACCCAAAAGGGGATCGTGCTTTATGATGCAGGATACCCGCGGGGATGGAGGATCAGGGCATATCCGCAGACGGTGGATATGGTGAAGAAGATGGAAACCGTAAAAACGGCCTACCGCGCGGCGCGCGCCGAAGGCGCGCGCATCACGCAGGCCACGGTAGACTACGGCGACGTGTGCCAGCGCGTGACGGTGGCCAACAGTGAAGGGCTGTGGGCCGAGGACGAGCGCGTGCGCACGCGCATCAGCATACAGGCTGTGGCGTCGGACGGCGATGAGAGCCAGACGGGGCGGCAGTCCCCGGGTCGCGCGATGGGCTTTGAGCTTTTCGAACGCATTGATGTCGAGGATTATGCGCGCATGGCGGCGCGCACGGCGCTCACCATGCTTACCGCCCCCTGGTGTCCCGCGGGCGAGATGCCGGTCGTACTCGACAACGGGTTCGGCGGCGTGATATTCCACGAGGCGTGCGGGCATGCGCTGGAGAGCACGTCGGTCGCGCGCGGGAACTCGGTGTTCGGCGATAAACTCGGGCAGACGATTGCCGCGCCCTGCGTGAGCGCGGCCGACGACGGCACCCTGCCGTATGAATGGGGATCGGCCGCGATGGACGACGAGGGCCAGCCCACCCGCCGGAACATGCTCATAACAGGCGGCGTACTGACGGGATTCATGATCGACCGCCTGGGCGCGCGGCGCATGAACAGCGTATCTACCGGCAGCGGAAGGCGGCAGTCCTACCACTTCGCGCCCACGTCCCGCATGACCAACACGTTCATACTCCCGGGGAGCGACACCCTGGAGGAGATGATTGCGACAATGGGCAACGGACTGTATGCAAAACAATTGGGCGGCGGGTCCGTTAATCCGGTCACAGGGCAGTTTAACTTCGCGGTGCTGGAAGGATACCTTGTCAAAGACGGAAAAATCAGCCATCCCGTGCGGGGAGCGGCGCTGATCGGCAAGGGCGCCGAGGTGCTGCTGAAAATTGACCGCGTGGGGCAGGAGCTTGCGCTGGGGCAGGGCATGTGCGGCTCGGTGTCGGGCAGCATCCCCACCAGCGTGGGGCAGCCGCCCCTGCGCATCACAGGGCTGACCGTAGGAGGGCGCAGCGGTGCAACCGCTCCCGCTCATAACAGGGAAGATCGCGGGAGGGCGCAAACGCCACACAGAGCGCAAATCACACATACGGATAACACCGGCTATATGAAAAAGCTCTTAAACGGTGCAAAAAAAGAGGGCGCGGACGAGGCCGAAGCCTATCTCGTGCAGGGCGCGTCCACGCGCGTGACGGTGTTTGGCGGTGAGGTGGACAGCTTTACCGACAGCCTTGCGCGCGGCATTGGCCTGCGCACGTTGCACAGAGGGAAGCGGGGGCAGTCCTACAGCGAGGCGTTTGACGAGGCGGCGGCGGAGATGATGATAGGCGCGGCGCGGCAGAGCGCCATGCTTTATGATAAAAAGGAGCCGCCTCTGCTGTGCGCGCCGGGCCCGCAGAGTTATCAGAATGTGAAGATATCCGCGTATAACGGCGACGGTGTTTCACAAAAAGAGAAAACCGAAATGGCGCTGGAGCTGTACCATGCCGCGCGGGATAAAAGCCCGCTGGTGCGCTCCGTACAGCACTGCGCATTAAGCTGCGGCTCGGGCGGCACACATTTGCTGGGGAGCCTTGGGATGGACGCCGCGTTTTCTGACGGGCTGTGCCTTATCTACATCCAGCCGGTGGTGCAGGAGGGCGGCTGGACGCAGACGGGGTTCGCGTTTGGCGTTTCCCGCGATTTCTACAGCCTGGACCCGAAGGCGGTGGCCGCGCAGGCGGTGGAGCGCGCGCTTGAAAAGCGCGGCGCAAAGCCCGTTCCTTCCGGCGGGTATCCCGTTATATTGCAGGCGCGGGCGGCATACGACCTGCTCGCGGCCTTTTCGCCCGTGTTCAGCGCCAAACGCGCGCAGGACGGGCTTTCTCACCTGCAAGGGAAGGAAGGCGAAATGATCGCGGCACAGTGCGTCACCATCATGGACGATCCTTTGCAGGCGGACGGGTTTGCGTCCGCGCCGTTCGACGGGGAGGGCGTGCCCTGCAGGACAATGCCCGTCATTGAAAACGGCAGGCTATTTACGCTCCTGCACAACCGCGAGAGTGCGGCAAAAGCGGGCGCTGAACCCACAGGGCATGCTTCGCGCGGCTCCTACAAATCGGCGGTGGATATTGCGCCTTCCAACTTTTTCATCAAACCCGGGGAAAAAGGGTTTATGGAATTGCAAAAAGAAATGGGGCGGGGCCTTGTCGTTACCGAACTTGAAGGGCTGCATGCGGGAGTCAACACCGTTTCGGGGGATTTTTCGCTTCCGGCGCGCGGATTTTATATCGAAGGCGGCGAAAGGGTGCACGCGGTGGAGCAGGTGGTGCTCTCCGGAAACTTTTTCGAGCTATTAAAGCAGGTTGCGGCAGCAGGGAGCGGATTGGAATACGGCATGCCGGGCGGAACGTGTTTCGGCAGCCCGCCGCTTTTGATCAATGTTTTGCAGGTTGCAGGGCTATAATAAACGCAAACGGGTTTACAAAAGACGTTTGCTCACCTATAATAATAGTCTGTATAGAAGTAGTATACAGGCGATGAAGGAGAAGCGCGTTTTCACGGTTTGTTAAGCAGCGAGGCGGGAATGGTGCGAGCCTGCCGGCGAACGAAAGCGCGTATCGCTCCCAAGCTGCACGGCCGAAAAAAAGTAGGCCCTGCCGGTTTGCCGCCGTTACAGTGCATCAGAGCGGGGCGCTTTATAATCAAAGCGCCAAAATAGGTGGTACCGCGAAACAGCTTAAAAAGCCTTTCGTCCTATACGGAAGGCTTTTATTTTTGTAAATTATCCGTACGAACCGTTTGGAGGAAACTATATGCATAGGAAAGTCGAATCCAGCCTCAACTTTGTGGAGCGCGAGCAAAACGTGCTTAAATTCTGGCAGGAAAACCGCATATTCGAAAAATGCAACAAGGCGCGGCAGGGCGCAGAGCCTTTCACCTTTTACGACGGGCCGCCCACCGCGAACGGGCGGCCGCATATCGGGCATATTCTCACGCGCTGCATCAAGGACCTCATCCCGCGCTACTGGTTCATGAAAGGCTACGACGTCTTGCGGAAGGCAGGCTGGGACACGCACGGGCTTCCGGTGGAGCTGGAAGTGGAAAAGCAGCTCGGTCTGGACGGCAAGGAGCAGATCGAGGCGCACGGCGTGGAGGATTTCATCGCCGCGTGCAAGAAATCCGTGTGGAAGTACAAGGAAGAATGGGAGCGCATGAGCGACCGCGTCGGTTTCTGGGCCGACATGGAAAACCCGTATATCACCTACGAAAACGACTATATCGAGTCTGTCTGGTGGTCGCTCAAGAGGATCCACGAAAAGGGGCTTTTATATAAGGGGCACAAGGTGGTGCCCTATTGCCCGCGCTGCGGTACGGCGCTGTCCTCGCACGAGGTGGCGCAGGGGTACCAGGACGTCACTGAGGATTCACTTTTTGTGAAATTCAGGGTTAAAGATGAGGAAAACACCTATCTGCTGGCCTGGACGACCACGCCCTGGACGCTGCCTTCCAACGTGGCCCTCTGCGTGAACCCCAGGGAAGAGTATGTGTGCGCGGAATTAAGCGGCGAAAAGCTGATACTTGCCGGAGCGCTTGTGGAAAAGGTGCTGGGGGAGGACGCAAAAATCCTGTGGAGCAGGAAGGGTAAAGACTTATTCGGACTGGAATACCTGCCGCTCTTCGACTTCCAGACCGCTGACAAGAAGGCGTGGTTCGTGGTGTACGACCCCTTCGTCACGCTGGAGGACGGCAGCGGTATCGTGCACATGGCGCCCGCGTTCGGCGAGGATGACGCGCGGGTATGCAACGCGTTTGGCCTGCCGTTTGTGCAATGGGTGGACGAGCGCGGCAATTTTAAAGAGGGAACCCCCTGGACGGGCATGTTCGTGAAAGAGGCGGACAAGCACATCGCAAAGGCTTTGGATGCCGCAGGCCTGTTGTATAAGGGCATGGAATATATGCACAGCTACCCGTTCTGCTGGCGCTGCGATACGCCGCTTCTGTACTATGCGCGTTCGACGTGGTTCATCCGCATGACGGCGCTGAGAGATAAGCTTTTAGAGAACAACGAGAGCATCAACTGGCTGCCCGAGCATATCAAGGCAGGGCGCATGGGGAACTTCCTTGAGAACGTCGTGGACTGGGGCCTTTCGAGGGAGCGGTACTGGGGGACGCCGCTGCCCGTATGGGAATGCGAATGCGGCAACATCCACGTGATCGGCTCCATCGCGGAACTCAAGCAGATGAGCACCGAGCCGTTTGACGAGATAGAACTGCACAAACCGTACATCGACCGCGTCGAGCTTGTTTGTCCGGCGTGCGGCGGCGCGATGCGCCGCGTGAGCGAGGTCATCGACTGCTGGTACGATTCGGGGGCCATGCCCTTTGCGCAGTGGCATTACCCGTTTGAAAACCAGGAGGAATTCAAAAAGCGCTATCCGGCAAACTTCATCAGCGAGGCCGTAGACCAGACGCGCGGGTGGTTCTACACGCTCATGGCTATCTCCACCTGCCTGTTCGAGAAGGTGTCGTTTGAAAACTGCATCGTACTGGGGCACGTGCAGGACAAGGACGGGCAGAAGATGTCCAAACACAAGGGCAACGTGGTCGACCCGTGGCACGTGCTGAACAACCAGGGCGCGGACGCCGTGCGCTGGTACTTCTACACAACGTCTATGCCCTGGCTGCCCTGCCGGTATTCGGATGAAGCGGTATCTGAAGGCCAGCGCAAGTTCATGGGCACGCTGTGGAATACCTATGCTTTCTACGTACTCTACGCATCGATCGACGGGTTCAACGCCAGGGAATACGATATCAACGATTGCGCGCTTTCGGTGATGGACCGCTGGATCCTCTCACGGCTGAACAGTACAGCCCGCGCGGTGGACGATTATTTGCGAAACTACCATATCACCGAGGCGGCGCGAGAGCTGAGCGCGCTTGTCGACGAGCTTTCCAACTGGTATGTACGCCGGGGCCGCGAACGGTACTGGGGCAGCGTGCTGTCCGAGGACAAAAAAGCGGCGTTCATGACGCTTTATACCGTGCTGGAAACCGTCACCAGGCTGAGCGCGCCGTTCGTCCCGTTCATTGCGGAGGAGATATACCAGAATCTGGTGCGGGCCATCGACCCCGGCGCGCCCGAGAGCGTGCATCTGTGCGACTTCCCGATGTGCGACAAAGCGCGCGTCGACGCTGCGCTGGAAAAGAATATGGAGGCTGTGCTGGCGGTGGTGACGCTGGGGCGTGCATGCAGGAACACGTCCGGGATAAAGAACAGACAGCCGCTCTCCACGATGTATGTGCAGGGCGTAGACGGCCTGACCGGCGAAACGCTGTCGATCGTGGCGCAGGAACTCAATATCCGGCGCGTGGTGTTCACCGGCGACGCGCGCGCGTTCATGGACTTCAGGATAAAGCCGCAGTTGAAGACGCTGGGGCCGCGCTACGGGAAGCTGCTGCCGGCCATCAAGGCGCATCTCAATAGCGTGGACGGCGCCGCCGTAGTCGGTTTACTGGAGACCGGGAAACCGTATGCGTTTGAAATAAACGGTACGCAGATTGAACTCTCAAAAGAAGACGTGCTCATCGAGACCGTTCGCAAGGAAGGCTTCGTCGGCGAGACCGAGTACGGCGTGAGCGTGGTGCTGGACACGAACATCACGCCCGAGCTTCAGGAAGAGGGGTACATGCGCGAGATCGTGAGCAAGGTGCAGACCATGCGCAAGGAAGCCGGCTTTGAAGTGACAGACCACGTCGCGCTTTATTATCAGGGCACGGATGTAATCGCGAAAATCATGGAGAAGTTCGGGAACACTATCTGCGGGGAAGTGCTTGCGGACAGCGTCACGCAGGGTCTTGACGGCGCGGCGGCCGTAAAGGAATGGGATATCAACGGCCAGGACGTGACGCTGGGAATCACGCGGTTATAGGATAAATATGAGTATTTGGTTATCGGATCATTGGAAAGACTATGAAGTATTGAACGCGGGCGGCGGGGAAAAGCTGGAGCGCTGGGGCCAGTATGTATTGCTGCGCCCCGATCCGCAGGCAATCTGGCCCATGGAATTCGGCGATGTTCCGCGCGTAAAAGTGCACGCGCATTACCACCGCAGCGCGAGCGGCGGCGGGCACTGGGAGACGCTGCACAGACTCCCTGAACAGTGGCGCGTGCGCTATAAGGGGCTGACGTTCATCGTGCGTCCGACGGGGTTCAAGCACACCGGCCTCTTTCCCGAGCAGGCCGTGAACTGGGACTTCATGGCGCATAAAATACGGGGAGCGAAGCGGCAGGCGCGCATATTGAACCTGTTCGCGTATACCGGCGGAGCAACCCTTGCATGTGCGCAGGCGGGCGCGCATGAGGTCGTGCATGTGGACGCGGCGAAGGGCATGGTCGCGTGGGCCAAGGATAATCTTACAGAATCGGGATTGCAGGATAAACCCGTCCGCTTTATCGTGGACGACTGTTTTAAGTTCGTGCTCAGGGAACAGCGGCGTGGGCGAGCCTACCACGGTATTGTGATGGACCCGCCGTCGTATGGCCGCGGGCCGGACAAGGAGATGTGGAAGCTGGAGGAAAAGCTGTTTGATCTGGTGGAGGCCTGCATGCCCATTTTAGCCGATGCCCCGCTGTTTTTCATCATTAATTCGTATACGACCGGCCTTTCGCCGGTCGTACTCGAGAACATCCTCAAGCTTACGGTGGGCGCGCGGCATAAGGGGCGCATCGAGGCGCGGCATATCGGGCTGCCTGTAAAGGAAAACGGCCTGGTGCTGCCCTGCGGCGCGGCGGGACGATGGGAGGCGGAATAAGAAACGCATGGACATACATATCATCTATGAGGACAACCATCTGCTGGTGGTGGAAAAACCCTGTAATATAGGCGTACAGGAAGACAGCTCGGGCGACGAGGATATGCTCACGCTCCTCAAAGAGGACTTGAAGGAGCGTTATCAAAAGCCCGGCAACGTTTTTTTGGCGCTCGTCCACCGGCTGGACAGGCCGGTCGGCGGGGTGCTCGCGCTCGCAAAGACGTCCAAGGCGGCGGCGCGGCTTGCGCTGCAGCTCAAGCAGGG
>JBMOLJ010000074.1:0-7645 GCA_049324235.1 Bacillota bacterium | reverse complement strand
ACGGCGGATACTTCTTCGTCGGTGAGCGTACGGTCGGGAGCACGAAATACCAGCGCGAACGCGACGCTCTTTTTGTTCCCGCCGATCTGCCCGCCGGTGTACACATCGAACGGGGTCACGCTTTCCACCAGAGCGCCGCCTGTCTTCTTCATCATCGCGGCGACCGGACCGGCCGGCGTATCGATATCCATCACCAGCGCAAGGTCGCGCTCGACAGCCGGATACCGTGGAAGGGCCGTTGACGTGATTTCCGCGCTCGCGGCTTCCATGAACGCTTTATAGTCAAGCTCGCCCACGTACACGCGGCCCGGGATGTCAAAGTTGTCGCAGACGTCGGGATGCAGGCAGCCGATGTATCCCGCCTGCCTTCCCGCAACCGTCACCCGTGCTTTCTGCCCGGGATGCAGGTATTCAGGCCCGTCCGCTTCAAACGCCAAATCCTCTATATTCAGGCAGGCCGCCACAGACTCAACAGCGCCTTTGAGCGAAAAGAAGTCCTCCCCCTGCCCGTAAAGGGCCAGGCACAGCATCTGCTTTTCCTCTGGAAGATCTGTTAAAGGCAGGGCTTTGGGAAGGAACACGGTCCCCACCTCGAACAGCGCAAGCCTGGTGTTCTTCCTCGCAATGTTCAGGGCCACTACGCCCAGCATCCCCGGAAGCATGGTGGTGCGCATCAGGCTCTGGTCCTCGCCGAAGGGGTTGCTGATCTGTACGCTGTTTCGCAGCGGGTCGTCTTTATCCAGGCCCAGCGCGTCGTATTCGCGCGGGCCGGTGAACGAGTATGTCAGCGTTTCGTAGAATCCCTGGGCGCAGAGCTGCGCCTTTGCGCGGTCGCCCTGCGCCTCCTGTGCGCTCAGGCTTCCCACCAGCAAATCGCCGCGCATGAGCGTCATCGGGATGTTCTCGTAGCCGTACATCCGCGCCACCTCCTCGGCGATGTCGCAGGCGCGCCCGATGTCCTGCCGGAAGGCCGGAATCTTACAGACGAGCGTGTCGTTATCCTGTACAACACAGGGGATGAACGTGCGTTTCAACAGCGCCGCCATTTCCTTCGCCGGCAGTTCCAGCCCCAAAAGGCCGTTTATCATTTCCACCGAAACAATTTTCGTGCGCTCCTTGGGCAGAGCGTCGGCGATATCTATGACCGTATCGAGTACATCGCCTGCATCCAGCATTTCGATGAGCTGCGACGCGCGCTCCAGCGCCAGCGCCGTACCGTTCATATCCACGCCCTTGATGAAGCGCGCGGCCGATTCGGTGTTCAGGCCCAGCGCCTTGGACGTTGCGCGTACGCTCGCGGGCAAAAAACAGGCCGATTCGAGCACGATGTCGCGAGTGTTTTCGCTGATTTCGGAATTCTCGCCGCCCATTACGCCCGCAATGCCGATGGGGCCTTTGGGGTCCGTGATAAGCAGCATCCCTTCCTGCAAAGCGCGCTCCCTGCCGTCCAGCGATGTGATCGCCTCCCCCGCCTGAGCGCGGCGCACGATGATCGCTTTATCATGCACGCACGCAAGGTCGAAGGCGTGCATGGGCTGGCCCATCTCCAGCATCACGTAGTTCGTTACGTCCACAATGTTGTTGATCGGGCGCACGCCCGCCTGTTTGAGCCGCTTCTGCATCCAGCCCGGCGAAGGCTTGATGCGCACGTTTTTGACCACGCGCGCCATGTACCGCGGACAGAGGTCCGCGTCCTCCACCGTCACGCGGACCGGCGGCTTTTCCTTCAACGTGTTTTCTACGCGCACCTCGGGCAGGCGCAGCTGAGTCTCCAGCGCGGCCGCAGTCTCGCGCGCGATGCCGATAATGCTCTGGCGGTCGGGGCGGTTCGCGTATACTTCAAAGTCGACGACCACGCCGCCCAGGCCCAGCGCGTTGATGATGTCTTCGCCTGTTGCAGTATCTTCGGGCAGTATGAGTATCCCGTCCACGCCCGCGCCGGGCACGTCTTCTTCGCCAAGCTGCAGTTCGGCGCCCGAACACAGCATGCCCTCCGACACCACCCCGCGCATCTTCCCTTTTTTGATCACGCTGCCGCCCGGGAGCCGCGCGCCGTGCGTGGCAACGGGAATCACCGCGCCTTCATAAACGTTGGGCGCGCCGGTGACCACCTGCAAAGTTTTATCCTTAATATCCACCTGGCAGACCTGCAGCCTGTCGGCGTCGGGATGCTTCTCCAGGCTGAGAATTTTGCCCGTGACCACGCCCGAGATAGCCGCTCCGGCCTCTTCCACGCCCTCCACGCCCACGCCGCACATGGTCATACGTGAGAGGTACTCCTCCAGGCTGACGTTGATATCCGTATATTCCCTGAGCCATTCCAAAGGCACCAGCATATGCTACACTCCTCCTTATCGAGCGCCCCTGAACTGTTTCAGGAAGCGGATGTCGTTTTCAAACAGCATGCGAATGTCGTGTATCCCGTAGCGGATGTTCGCGATGCGGTCAAGCCCCAGCCCGAACGCAAAGCCCTGGTAGGTTCCGGGATCGAGGCCCACGTTCTCCAGCACGCGCGGGTGCACCATGCCGCAGCCCAATATCTCTATCCAGCCTGTGCCCTTGCACACGCGGCAGCCCGCGCCCTGGCATACGGCGCAGGTGGCGTCCACCTCGGCACTCGGCTCGGTGAACGGGAAATACCCCGGCCGAAAGCGCGTTTTCGCCTGCGGCCCGTACAGGTTTTTCACGAATACGTCCAGCACGCCCTTGAGATCCCCCATCGTGATGTCCTCATCGACGACGAGCCCCTCAACCTGGTTGAATATCGGCGAATGCGTGGCGTCCACGTCGTCCGCCCGGTACACGCGCCCCGGTATTATGACGCGGATAGGCGGCTTCTGCTCCAGCATCACGCGTATCTGCCCGGGCGAAGTCTGCGTGCGCAGCAGGATCGCGTCGTTGATATAGAACGTGTCCTGCGTGTCGCGCGCCGGATGGTCCTTGGGGATGTTGAGCATATCGAAATTATATTTGTCGTACTCGATCTCGGGTCCGCGGTATACGGTGAACCCCATGCCCGTGAATATGTCCCGTATGCCCTTGTAGGTAATGCTCAGCGGGTGCAGGTTCCCAACCTCGCGCGCCCGTCCGGGCATGGTGATGTCCACGCGCTCGTCCTCCAGCCTTTGCGCGCGCTCGGCAACGGCAAGCGTATCCAAACGCGCCTGCAGGCGTTCCTCCATCTGCCCCCGGACCTCGTTCACAAGCTGGCCGGCCGCCGGACGCTCCTCCTTTGCAAGGCTCCCGACTTCTCGGAGCAGTATTGTCAGCGCGCCCTTCTTGCCCAGGTATTGTACGCGCAGCGCCTCGACGGCTACTACGCTGTCTGCAGCCTGTATCGCCGACTCAGCCTGGTTCAGCAGTTCTTTCAGGCGTTCTTTCATGCCATGTTCCCCTCCATAATATCTCTAATAAAAATGCCTTCGCTCCACATGGGGCGAAGGCGCTGCTTCACGGTGCCACCCAATTTAATGCGAAGCCTAATCAGACAAACGCATATCTTTCCGGCGCGTATAACGGCGCGCAACTCCGGAACCGCCTAGTGAGCGCAGCTACGCGCCGTTGAGCAGTCCGGCTCCGGGGCGAACGGGTGCTTTGCTGGCGTGAGAGGCGGCTCCCAGCCTATGGCCGCCATCTCTGTGGCTTCACGTTTTTATGGCAAAGACTTTTGCCCCTTCACAGCCTTATTCTTCGGGCTCGGACTCCATTATAGCATTCAGGCCCCGTTATGACAAGCATCAGGGAAACGTCCATCCCGTCATTCTGAGAGCAAAGCGGCGAAGAATCTATACTGCCTTCGTATTCAAAGATTCTTAGCCGACGCTCAGAATGACATTGTCAGCTCTCTTCTTCATTACCCTGGCCTACACCTTTTGAAATTTTTCCCGCTGCAGTTCGTAGAGCAATATCCCTGCCGCCACGCCCGCGTTCAGCGACTCGGTCCGCCCGGCCATGGGGATGCGCACGCGGTGCGCCGCGCAGGTAAGCGCTTCCTCGGTAAGGCCGCTGGCTTCGTTGCCGATCAAAAGCACGAACTTATCCCTGTGTATATGCTCTAAAAACACGTTTTCCCCGTCCAGCGCGCCCGCAACAACGGCATACCCCGCATCCGCGCACTGCCTGAGAAAATGGGGGAAATCCGGCGCTTGGTACAGCCTTACGCGCAAAACCGAGCCCATCGCGCCGCGCACCACCTTTGGACTGAACGGCTCGCAGCACCCGGGCGACAGCACGGCCGCGCCCGCGCCTGCGGCCTCGGCCGTACGGATGATGGCGCCCATGTTCCCCGGATCCTGCATACGCTCGAGCGCGACGATAACCCTGGGTAATGCCCGTATGTTTTCGGGAAGCGCAAGGTCCCACATATGCACGGCCGCCAGTACCCCCTGCGGCGTTTGCACGTCGGCCGCAAAGGACATCACCCTGTCCTCCAGCACATGGACTGGCGCACCCGCCTGCCCGGCGCGCACGCGCACCGTTTCCAGCGCGCCGAGCGCCGACGCCGAAAAAGCCACGCTGTGGAGCCTTAGCCCGGCGTCAAGCGCTTCCTGCACGAGTTTGACGCCCTCAACAAGAAACAGGCCGTGCTGCGCGCGCCCCTTTTTGGCGTGCAGGCTCTTTAAGAGCCTGACATACTGGTTACCTGTGCTGGTAATTATCATTCTTCTCTTTTACCCCGTCTTTAATAAACAAAGAGGCCTTGCTAACATCGCGGCCTCTTTGATGTACATTGCAGTTCCATTAAGCCTTGAGCTTTGCTTTTGCAACGTCGGTCAGCTTTGTAAAAGCGCCGGCATCGTTCACGGCCATCTCGGCAAGCATCTTGCGGTTCACCTGGACGCCCGCGAGCTTCAGCCCGTTAATCAGGCGGCTGTAGCTGATATCGTTCATGCGCGCCGCCGCGTTGATGCGCTGTATCCACAGCTTCCTGAAATCGCGCTTGCGGCGTTTCCTGCCGATATATGCGTAACGCAAGGACTTCATCACGGCCTGGTTTGCCGCGCGGTACTGCTTGCTCTTTGCTCCGAAATAGC
Organism: Bacillota bacterium; assembly: GCA_049324235.1. GTDB lineage: Bacteria > Bacillota > Clostridia > Christensenellales > UBA1431 > UBA1431. The sequence continues at coordinate 2,612 of JBMOLJ010000074.1, read as the reverse complement.
CCTTTGCGAGCTTAAATATCTTTCTGCGCTTTTTAGCGGCGCTTACTGCCCTCTTTACTCTGGCCATCGTCTGTTTCCTCCTTATGTATGCCTGTTATCGCCATCTCCTATTTGTAGGGGATCAGCGCTTTTATGTTTTTTTCTTCCTGTGCCGCGATATAGGTGTTCTTCCTGAGGTTGCGCTTGCGTTTGGCCGACTTTTTATTGAGTATATGGCTCGTATACGCCTGAGACCTCTTTACTCTTCCGGACTTGGTTACGCTAAAGCGTTTTGCTGCGCCCCTGTGCGTTTTTATCTTGGGCATGTTCTTTTTCTCCTCTCGTTTCGTCGTGCTATTTGCTGGTGTTCGGCGCAAGTATCATGAACATGTTGCGCCCTTCCATTTTGGGCTGGCGCTCCATGTGCCCGACATCCTCCACCGATGCGAAAAAGCTTTGCATGACCTGCAGGCCAAGCGAGCTGTGGCTGACCTGGCGGCCGCGAAAGCGGATGGACACTTTTACCTTATCCCCGGATAAAAGGAACTTACGCGCGTTCTTTGATTTGACGTCCAGATCATGCTGGTCGATCGTTGCTGACAGGCGCACTTCCTTTAAGTTGACGATCTTCTGGTTTTTCTTGGCTTCCTTGTTCTTCTTCAAAAGCTCAAAACGGTACTTTCCGTAGTCCATCACCTTGCAGACGGGAGGCTTGCCCTGCGGCGCAATGCATACGAGGTCCAGTTGCTTTTGCTCCGCTATGTCCATCGCCTTTTCAATCGGGAAAATCCCCATTTGTTCACCGTTTTCATCGATCAAACGGACTTCCTTCGCCCTGATCTGCTCGTTAATCAAAAGATCGACGTTAATATTTAACACCTCCGGTATGATAATAAAAAGTGGACGGCAGCCGCCGTCCACTATACTGCATAAATCGACGCACGTTTCGCCGGACGTGCCCGGTTCGCTTAACCTTTTCAGCCTATAGCCTTAAGGTGAGAAGTGAACAGCTTCTGCTTGTCTTGCATAATATCAGGTTTTCAATGTTTTTTCAAGATATTTTTTGAAAAGGTACGTTTTTCCGGTTTCTTTGGACTTTTTCGCCTATATCTGCTTCGTTTCGATTTCCTCCCGCAGCTTTTTGATAAAACCGGCAAGCGGCATCACGCCCAGGTCGCCTTCCCTGCGCGACCGGACCGCCACAGTCCCGGCCTCGACTTCCTTGTCGCCCAGAACCAGCATATACGGGATGCGCTGCCCCTGCGCCTCCCTGATCTTGAACCCGATCTTCTCATTTCTCAAATCAATTTCCGCCCGCAGGCCCGCCTGACTGAGCGCATCGTACACTTCCCTGGCCCGCGCGTCGCTGCGTTCGGTGATGGTCAGTACGCGTACCTGAACAGGCGCTATCCAGGCCGGGAAAGCGCCCGCAAAATGCTCGGTGAGTATGCCGATGAACCGCTCGATGGAGCCGAACACCACGCGGTGGATCATCACCGGCCGGTGCTTCTCCCCGTCGGCGCCAACGTAGGTCAGCTCAAACCGCTCGGGCATCTGGAAATCAAGCTGTATGGTGCCGCACTGCCAGGTCCTGCCGATCGAATCCTCCAGATGGAAATCGATCTTCGGCCCGTAAAACGCGCCGTCCCCCGGGTTAATCTTATAGGGAAGGCCGCTTAACTCCAGCGCTTCCTTCAGGGCGTTCGTAGCCATTTCCCAGTTTTCGTCGCTGCCCATCGATTTTTCGGGCCTGGTGGAAAGCTCTACGTGGAATTTGAACCCAAAAATGCCGTACACATGGCGCGTGAGGTCGATCACGCCCATTATTTCATCCGTGATCTGGTCCTTTGTCATGAAGATATGCGCGTCGTCCTGCGTGAAACAGCGCACGCGCATCAGTCCGTGCAGCGCGCCCGAAAGCTCGTGCCGGTGCACGAGTCCCAGTTCGCCCGTGCGTATGGGAAGGTCCCTGTACGAATGCAGCCTGCGCTCATAAACGAGCATCCCGCCGGGGCAGTTCATGGGTTTGATGACATACTCCTCCTCATCGATGCTGGTAGTGTACATGTTTTCCCTGTAGTATCCCCAGTGTCCCGAGCGCTCCCACAGCTCCTTGTTCAGAATGACCGGGGTCTGTATCTCCTCATACCCGCGCTTTACGTGCTCCCTGCGCCAGAAGTCGATGAGCGTATTCTTGATAACCATGCCCTTGGGATGGAAGAACGGAAATCCCGGCCCCTCGTCCATCAGGCTGAACAGATCCAGCTCGCGTCCCAGCTTGCGGTGGTCGCGCTTTTTCGCTTCTTCCATCCTGAAAAGATAATCGTCGAGATCGCTCTTTTTCTCGAATGCCGTACCGTACAGCCGCTGGAGCATCTTGTTCTTCTCGTCGCCGCGCCAGTACGCGCCGGCCACGCTCATGAGCTTTATATGTTTTGCCTTCCCCGTACTCAGAACATGCGGCCCGGCGCAGAGGTCAACGAAGTCGCCCTGCCGGTAGAAAGAGATGACCGCGTCCTCGGGCAGGTTCTCGATGAGTTCCACCTTGTACGTTTCGCCAAGACCCTCCATATATTTGAGCGCCTCGTCCCGCGGCATCTCAAACCGCTCCAGCGCCAGGTCCTCTTTGATGA
>JBMOLJ010000073.1:0-8028 GCA_049324235.1 Bacillota bacterium | reverse complement strand
TTTTCATAATCCATAACCATTTATATGAGAAAGGTATTACAAGTATGAAGCCCTATGCGTTGTACGCAACGGATTCGGTGGGGGATTTACAGGAACTGGTGTGCCGCTGTACACAGAAGTTTGCGGATAAAGACGCTTTCCGCATCCGGCTGAACGCAACCGAATACCGCAGCGTCAGCTTTAAGCAATTTGGAAAAGACCTGTGCGCATTGGGCAATGCCATAATTCACAAAGAGTTAAGCGGTTCACGTTATGCCATAATCGGCGAAAATACATACGAATGGATCTTGGCGTATCTCGCGGGCACAAACAGCAACACCACCGTCGTACCGCTGGACAAAGAGCTTCTTGAAACCGACATACTCGACTTGGTGACCCGGGCGGATATCCGCGCGTTTTTTTATTCGGATACCTATGCCGACATCGCCAAAGCGGTAGAGGAAAGGACCGGCAATACCTGCGTGTTTATTAACATGTCGGATGTTAAACCTCGTACAGGTCATCTTTCATTTTCCTCCCTGCTGGAGCTGGGATACGGCCTCATGGCGCAGGGAACCGATCTGTTCTCGGGAATCGAGATAGACCCTTTGCGTCCGTGCGCCATCCTGTTCACATCGGGAACCACCGGCAAGAGCAAGGGCGTCATGCTCTCGCATGGGAATATTGCTACGAACGTTACCGCCGCCGTACAGATGATCCGTTTCACCGATGCGGATACAGTGTTGTCCGTACTCCCCGTACACCATTCTTTCGAGAGTACCTGCGGCATATTATGCATGCTCCATACCGGCACAACGGTCTGCTTCAACACCTCGGTCAAGGACCTCCCCTCAAACCTGCAGCTATTCAAGCCGACGGGGCTTGTGCTTGTACCGCTGTATGTCGAAACATTCCTCAAGCGGATCTGGTCAAATGCGGAAAAATCCGGGAAAGCAAAAAAACTGCGCGCTGCCATTCGCATCACCAACTTCCTCCAGGTCATCGGCATTCACGTAAAAAGGAAAGTTTTAAAAGAAGTGCACGACTTTTTCGGCGGTCGTCTGAAAAAGATTATCGTGGGCGGCGCTTACACGCATCCGACGCTGGTACAAGGACTGCGGGACTTCGATATCCAGCTTTTGCAGGGCTATGGCATTACCGAGTGCTCGCCGCTGGTTTCAGCCAACCGCGAATTCTACTACAGGGACGATTCAGCGGGACTCGTCGTCCCCTGTTGTGAAGTCCGCATTGACGCGCCCTCGCTCCTGGCGGGCGAATTACTGGTCAGGGGCACAAACGTCATGCTCGGGTATCTCGACGACCCGGAAGCAACGGCCGCAGCCTTCGACGGAGAATGGTTCAAAACCGGAGATATCGGGTATATAGATAACTGCGGGTTTCTGCATATAACAGGCCGCTGCAAAAATATCATTGTCCTTAAAAACGGAAAAAACGTATCTCCCGAAGAGATAGAATCGCATTTCCAGAGATATCCGCTGATATCCCAGGTTATAGTCACAGCAGGTGATGCGGACGCTTTGGGCGTGGATTCCCTTGTCGCGATTTTCTATCCTAATCCCGAAATCGCAGAGGGAACGGACCGCGCAGCGCTGACCGCCATGCTGCAGGATATCATTGACGAGATAAACGGCCAGCTCCCGCTGTATAAAAGGATTACGGATTTTTCTGTGCGCGATACGCCGTTCCCGCAAACGGCGTCAAAAAAAATTATACGATACAAAGTCTAAGACGACCCGGGAAGGTGAAAAACACCATGCTGTTTGAACGTGTTACACAGATTATTAAAAAGCACCTTAACCTCAAGGATGTTGACATCACGCCGGAAACCAACCTGATAAGCGGCCTTGGTATTAATTCTCTTGACCTTGTTGAGTTGATTTGTTCTTTTGAAGTCGAATTCAATATAGTCGTTCCTGAAAAGGAGATCCGCAAGTTCACCAAAGTACGGGACATCGTCGCCTATCTGGAAGCCAGGCAATGACTGCGCATTTGTTTGCCGTAAAGGCGCCACCCTCTTTGGGTGCGCTGCCTGCTTCAGGCTGGCTGGAAAAAGTCGGGGAGCCGAAACGCACGGGTATTCTCAGACAGCGCAACGCACAGGCCGCGGCAACACGGCTGTGCGCTGAAATTCTGCTGCAATACGCGCTATATAGCGCATATGGCGTGAAGCCCTTTTCCCTTGCGCAGGCATGCACCCCGCAGGGAAAACCGTTTTTTACGGACCCCGCCGCCCCGCACTTCAGCCTTAGCCATTCGGACGCAATGGCATTTTGCGCTGTCCACCATGCGCCTGTCGGCGCGGATGTGGAGCACATCCGGCCCGTGGCTCCCGGCTTAGCAAGACGTATTATGTCCGATTCTGAATTCGAGGTTTTCGACAGAAGCCATGACAAAGACGGATTCTTCTTTAAGATTTGGACACTGAAAGAGAGTTACCTGAAACAAACCGGTCATGGAATTGCCTATGATCTTAAAAGCTTGTCTTTTTCAATAAGCGAAAAACAAAACGTGTCCTTCAACAGGCCGCATTACGTGTTTAAGCTCTATGATCTGCCGGGCGGCTACCAGGCCTGCGCCTGCGTGGAAAAAGGAACGTTGCCCGGGCATGTGGCCTGTTTGGATTTTCATGCGTTGATGGATTTTTTCTAACGGTAAACGTTTGTTTGGTTTTTTTGTGCACTTTTGCGTTTCTCAGTAGTTATATGTATAAATACTGTGAAAAAAAGGTTAAGGTGGTTCATTATGTCGGAACAAAAGAATCTCATCCCGCTCTCTCACCCGCAGCGCCGTATCTGGTACAGCGAAAAGCTCCATCCCGGTACCAGTATGTGGAGCAATGCAGGGACGCTGAAGATCAAAGGCAAGCTCAACGTGGAGGTCCTTGAAAAAGCCATCCTTGCTTTTATAAAAAACAACGATACAATCCGCTTGCGCATCACGGAAGTGAACAGCGTGCCTTATCAGTATATAGCGCCTTTCACGGACCAAAAAATCGATATACTGGATTTCAGCGGTACCGGATTACGGCAGCTTTTCGAATGGGACCAGGCGCAGACGATCGCGCCGATGTCTGTTTTGAATTCCTGCCTGTATTATTTTGCGATTGTCAAGCTGCCGGGCGGCAAAGGCGCGCTGTACGCCAAAGTGCACCATATCATATCAGACGCGCTGTCCATGGTCCTGCTCTCAGACCAGATCCTCGAGAACTACCGCGCCCTGCTTTCCGGCGAAACCCCGGAAGACAAAGCGCCGGGTTCCTATGCCGACTTCGTATACAGTGAACGCTCCTACTTTGAGTCAAGGCGTTTTATCTATGACAAGCAGTATTGGAACCAGCGTTTCAGCGCACCGCCCGAACCGACGGTTTTAAAAGAAAAAAAAGAAAGCTATTACGGCACGCGGGCACGCCGCAAGACTTTTGTGCTGCCTGCCAGATTATCCGAGCAGATCCGTGATTATTGCAAGAGTTCGGATATGTCCGTCTTTGCGTTCTTCCTGAGTGCATTGAGCACGTACATTTTCCGCGTCTCAGGCAAGCGCGATATCATCATAAGCGCGCCGGTCGCGAACCGCACCACGACGCAGGCCAAAACAACAATCGGCATGTTTGTGAGCATTGTCCCGGTACGCATAGAAATAGATGAAAACCTGCCTTTTTACAAGTTTGTACAGGTTGTTTCAAATGAATGGTTCTCTGTGCTCAAACACCAGAAGTATCCTTATAACCTGCTCCTGCAGGATCTGCGGAAAACACATAAGGGCCTGGATTCGCTCTTCGATATCACTCTTTCCTACCAAAACGCCGTATTCAACAAGAATACCCAGGCGTTCATCGATGAGGAGCGGTGGCATTTCAACGGCCACCAGGTTACCTCGTTAAACATTCACATAAACAACCGGGAGGGCGGCGGCCGCTTCATCATGGATTATGACCATCTGGTCCCTCTGTTTTCGCTCAAGGAAATCGAGTATATCCACGAACATATGCTCTGCATTATAACAGATGTGCTTTCCCACCATGAAAAAACACTGTCCCAGATCAATATGCTCACTTCGGAGGAATATAACCGTATTCTCTGCCAGTTTAACGATACGGATACCGCGTTCCCGGAAGGCGAATCCCTGGCTGATCTCTGGAACGCGCAGGTCTCGCGCACGCCCGAGAGCATTGCAGTGGTGTCCGGCTCGGATTCGATCACGTACGCAAAGCTTGATGAAAAGGCAGGCGCTGTAGCCAGGCGCCTGCATGCGCTGGGACTGCGGCCAGGGAGCATCGTCGGTGTGATGGCCGAACGTTCGCTGGACCTTTTTATATGCATACTGGGCGTGCTAAAGGCAGGATGCGCTTTCCTGCCCATCAACGCGGAATTGCCCGCCGACCGGGTTTGCTACATGCTGGGCGACTGCGGTGCGCGCGCATTGCTGATATCGTCCGGTTTAAAAGAGCTTAGCTGCCAAAACGTTGATTTGGAAATCATCACCACGGACATGATCAAAACTCTGAAAGGCAATGCCCCGAAGATAAAGAACAAACCCGGGGATCTTGCCTACGTCATCTATACCTCCGGTTCTACCGGCGCACCCAAGGGCGTTGCCATCGAGCACCACTCGATCGTGCATTTTCTGTACGCGCTTTGCTCCATCATGGACTTTTCACCCGGAAACCGCGTGCTTTGCGCCGCGTCCATCTCCTTTGACCTGTTTATCATGGAGTTTCTGCCCACTCTTATAAGCGGGGCAACGCTGGTTCTCGCCGCCGAGCACGAAACGGCAATCCCGCGGAACCTGATCCAGCTCATCGAAAAAAACAAGGTCAATAAACTGATGTTTACCCCCTCACGCATGCAGCTGCTTCTGAGCGACGAGCTGGCACGCAAATACATGCCCAATGTGCGCGAGATTATGCTAGGCGGCGACGTGCTCTCCGAGCAGCTTTTAAAGCAGATCAAGAGCTGCACGCGCGCGCGCATACTCAACTTCTACGGGCCGACGGAGATAACCATTGCCGCCACCTATAAGGACGTTACGGAAGCGAAGTCCGTAAACATCGGCAAGCCTATGCCCAACACAAAGGTATATATACTCGACAGCCATAAAAATCCGGTGCCAATCGGCGTATACGGTGAATTGTACATCAGCGGCCGCGGGCTTGCGCGCGGATACATCAATAAGCCTGAGCTGAATGCCGCCAGCTTCATTGACAACCCGTTCGTTCCCGGCGAAAAAATGTACCGTACGGGAGATCTGGCGCGCTGGTATCCGCTGGGCGATATTGAATATCTGGGGCGTGTGGATCAGCAGGTAAAGATACGCGGTTTCAGGATCGAGCTTGGCGAGATCGAAAACCGGCTGGTACAGGTCCCGGGCATACAATCCTGCGCCGTCATAGACCGTGTCGACGAGACCGGCCGGAAATACCTCTGCGCCTATATCTGCGGAAAGAGTATTCCCACCCGCTCCCAGATTATTTCGTTCCTTTCGCGGGATCTTCCGGCCTATATGCTCCCGTCCTATTTCGTGATACTCGACGAGCTTCCGTTGAATTTCAGCGGAAAACTGGACAGGAAACTCCTGCCAGATCCCCTCAAGCATTCAATCATAACGGTTGTAGACGATTTTGACCCGCCCGTGACAAACACCGAAAAGGTCCTCGCATCCATATGGAGCCGGATCTTAAAGGTTCATCCCATCGGACGCAACGACAGCTTTTTCGATATCGGCGGCGACTCGCTGAGCATCATTGCTGCAATGGGCGAGGTGCAGAACGTATACCTTGTGGATGTCTCCCTTGAGGACATTTACCGTGCGCCAACGCTCAAAGCCTGCGCCGAATGCATTGACAACGCCGAAAAACATAACTACAGCCCGATCCGGCCGGTGCCTGTGCGGCGGTATTACCCCGTGTCGCCGGCACAGATGAGGATGTATGTGCTGTCCGTCGGCAACCAGGCGCACACTGCCTACAACATTCCGTTCGCCCTTCAGCTTACCGGGCCTCTGAACATCCAGGCGCTCGAAAAAGCATTCCACCGCCTCATCAAACGCCATGACGTCCTGCGCACCGGATACGTTCTGCGCGGCAACGAGCTTTGCCAGCAAATACGCAAGCATGTGAACTTCTCTCTTGATTACATGGAATGCCCCGCCTCACGGCTGCGCTCGGTTCTCAAGGGATTGAACAAGCCCTTCGACCTTGCGGCCCCGCCGCTGATGCGCGCAACGGTCCTTCGAACCAAACCTGAGAACCATATTCTTTATATCAACCTGCATCACAGTATATGCGATGCCCGTTCCGCGGAAATACTGCTCGAGGAGCTTTCTATCCTGTACAGCAAAGAAATACCAATTGGAAAGGATATAGATTACAAGGACTATACGCTTTGGCATCTGGAGTTTCTTGAGTCGGAGGCCGGAAAAAGCCAGAGTGCCTACTGGAACGCGCATTTGCAGGGTGAACTGCCGCTTTTAAACCTGCAAACCGATTACCCGCGTGGCGCAAAGCAGACCTTCGAAGGAGCCCGCGTGCGTTTTGAAGTGCCGGGCAATCTCCTCAACCGGATGCGCGAATTTGCCAGGGAGCAAAACGTCACATTGTTCATGCTGCTGCTTGGAGCATATAACGTGTTCCTGCAAAAATACACAGCGCAGGAAGATATTATCGTGGGCGTACCCGTCGCAGGCCGCACGCGCGATGAACTGCGCAATATGTTTGGCATGTTCGTCAATACGTTGCCTGTCCGCAACAACCCGAAAAGTGATATGACTTTTATAGAATTCCTGCAGACTGTACATGAGAACTGCCTGTCCGCCTATAAAAACTCGGACTATCCGTTTGACCTGATCATACGCGATCTGGGCCTTGAACGTTCTTTGACACGCAATCCCCTCTTTGATACGATGCTGTCCTACCAGACCATCGGCCTCCCGTCCCTGCAGCTGGAGCATATCAAAACGGCGCTTTATCCGTTCGATCCGGGCATAGCTAAAATGGACCTGAGTCTGGAAGTAAACGACTATGAAGATTTCCTGCAGTGCGAATTTGAATACAATACGGCCCTGTTTAAGAAAAGCACTGTTGTGCAAATGGCACGCCATTTTAAGAACCTGCTTCAAACGCTGACAGAGGAAGCCCAAATACCCCTCAGACAGGTACAGGTGCTCACGCCCGAGGAAATACGTGAACTTACCTGGATGAACTTTAAGAAATGCGAGCTGGATACCACGAAAAGCATCCAGAACCTGTTTGAGGAGCGCGTTTTTGAACACCCTGAAAAACCAGCGCTTATAGTGAACGGCGAAACGATGACCTTTGCGCAGCTCAATGACCGTGCCAACCAGATCGCCTGGCGCCTCATTGACCTGGGCGTAAAACCCAATCAGATCGTGGCTGTTTGTATGCACCGCTCGTTTGATCTGGTGGCTGGCATACTGGGCGTTTTGAAGGCCGGAGCGGCTTATCTCCCCGTTGATCCTGAGTATCCGCAGGAGCGCATTCGTTTTGTTCTATCAGACAGCCATGCCGCGGTTCTTTTTACCGACTGCACGGATTTCGACGGCTGTCTGGATACAACCGTGCATACAAACAGCATCCCGCATTCCGCGGGCAGAGCAAACCCCGGCATACCCGAATCGCCCGGGGATATAGCGTACGTGATCTATACGTCGGGTTCAACCGGCCTCCCCAAGGGGGTTATTATACCGCGGGTTGCTTTGCTGAACTATCATGAAGGCGCAAAGCCGGTCCACAAATTTAAACCGGAAGATGTCTGCATATCCATAACGACCATTGCGTTTGATATTTTCGTCGAAGATGCCCTTTTGCCCTTGTTCTGCGGTTGTACCCTTGTGCTGAGTTCGGACGAGGAATCCAATCAGCCGCACCTTGTGGCTAAGTTGGTGGAGACGCAAAAGGCCGATTACATACAAGCCACGCCTACGCGCATGCTTTTGATGATGAGCGATCCGTCCTTTAAAAAAGCCATTTCCCGCTTGCGCATCGTTGCACTTGGCGGGGAACCGGTTCCGCTC
>JBMOLJ010000072.1:0-58935 GCA_049324235.1 Bacillota bacterium | reverse complement strand
TAAACATGAAAAGCGCATCGGCATCCTCCTTGCGTTGTTGTATATAGTATTTAAAAAGTAAGAGCAGCCGTAGTATGGCATGTGCAAACTGTGGAAAGGCCCATACATTCAGGCAGGTACACGGCTTTGCGGGTGTTGAAGAATCTGCGTTGGCGGTGTGCAAAGACTGTTCAAAAGCCTGGTCCCACTGTGCAAACGGGGTGGATTACTCCCGTATGCGTTCCTTGATGTCGTCGATCTTTATAGCAAACGCCGTATCCGACTGCAGCAAAGAATTAATCTCGCGGCAGGCGTGCATAACGGTGGAATGGTCGCGGCCGCCGAACAAATCGCCGATTTTCGGCAGCGATAAACCAAGCTGCTCGCGGATGAGATACATGCAAATCTGACGCGGATGCGATATCTCGCGGTCGCGGCGTTTCGTTACAAAATCCTCGGGTTTTACACCGAATTCGTCGGCTACGATCTGCATGATAAGCTCGGGCGTGATCTGCTTTTTCCTTATGGAGAAAAAGTTTTTCAGCGCTTCCTGCGCGATCTCGATGGTGGGGTGGCAGTTATTGAGCGTGGAATAGGCCACGACGCGGTTAAGCGCGCCCTCCAGTACCCGGATGTTGCTCTCTACCTGTCCTGCTATGAAGTAGATGATTTCGTTCGCAATGTCTATTTCCTCGGCCTGTGCTTTTTTCAAAAGGATTGCGACGCGGGTTTCGTAATCAGGCGGCTGTATGTCCGCGATCAGACCCCATTCAAAGCGCGAACGCAGGCGTTCTTCTATACTCGGGATCTCTTTTGGCTGCTGGTCGGATGTGATGACGATCTGCTTGTTCGTCTCATGCAACGCGTTGAAGGTATGGAAAAATTCTTCCTGTGTACGCTCTTTGTCGGCGATGAACTGGATATCGTCTATCATCAGGCAGTCGACATTGCGGAAGCGCTGCCGGAATTCTTCGTTCGTGCCCTTTTGTATGGAGCGGATCAGCTCGTTCGTAAAGGTTTCGCTGGTCACGTATTCCACACGCTTGGACGGGTCGTTCAACAGTATCTGGTGACCGATTGCCAGCATGAGATGCGTCTTGCCAAGGCCGGACCCGCTGTAGATGAAAAGCGGGTTGTATATGGTGCCGGGGCGGTCGGTAACCGCCTGTGCGCCGGCATGCGCAAAACGGTTGGAATTGCCGACAACGAACGTATCGAACGTATATTTCGGATTCAACAGCGGTTTTTCCCACTGGCCTGCACGGGCAGCCTGCAGCTTTCTTTGCGCTCCCAGCCTTGCGCTTTCGGACGGGAGCAGGAGTTCTACGGCAAGATCTTTTTCGGCGGATGTCTTAACGGCCGAAGAAAGGATAAGGGAATACCTAAGATTGATAATGTTCCTGAGCAGCTCGGAAGGAACCTCCAAAAACAGAACGTCGTCGATCATTTGAACGGGTGAGAGGTTTTTAAAATAAGAGTTGTAATTCCCTTCGTTCACTTCCGATCTTATTCTCTGCAGCGCGTTTTGCCAGATATCGGCCATGTTCGACATAGCGCCTGTAGCCTCCCTTCATAAAAAAAGGGTTTGTGTTACCGGGTAACCCACCCCTTTAAAAAGAAAAAGAATAACGGGAAGGTATACCATCCCCTGTTGAATATCCTATCAACATCTTAAACAGTGGTTTTCCAAGAACAACCGGGGCCCAAAGGCTGAAAAAACACGTGTACGGCGGTTGTTATCCACAGATAATACCGGTTATCCACACGGTTATCCACATAATTCATAAAATTCGGACATACTGTTAGTAGATTAGCATGTCCCCGTATAAGTGTAAAATATAATATCAAAAATAGGAAGAGCGTGCAATCGAAAATGCGGGTTTCAAAAGCGGTATTCCATAAAAAATTATTTTGATTGCGGCATAGCCGCGCCGCAGGGCATCAATTTCTTGACACGATAGTTGGCATGGACTATAATACTTCATGTGTATGTAAAATACGGTGCGTATGAGCTTTTTCATGACGCATATCAACGAGTAATGAGGTGTGGCAATGCTACAAACGTATCAACCGAAGAAACGGAAGAGGAAGAAAGTCCACGGGTTCCGTTCCAGGATGTCGACAACGCCGGGACGTGCTGTGCTTAGCCGTAGGCGGCGCAAAGGAAGAAAAGTCATTTCAGCATAGGCCGGGTACGGCCTTTGTTTATCTATACGGGAAACAGGTAAGCGCATTGGCGTATTGCGGCATATTTTCCGGGAAACATAGGTACCTTTGCGCCACTAACAGAAGCGGGAAGGCAGACAGGTGAACAGGAAGCACTCTTTGAAAAAAAACCGCGATTTTCAGTATGTGTACCGGCGTGGCAAGGCCAAAGGCTCAAAATCGATGTTGCTGCTCTTTATCACGCCCCGCACGGGACCGTTAGCCGTTGGATTCTGCGTAAGTAAAAAAGTCGGAAACAGCGTCGTGCGCAACCGTGTCAAGCGCCGCATGAAAGAAGCTTTCCGGCTGGAAATCGATAAGCTGCAACCGGGATGCAGGCTGGTGTTTATTGCCAGGCCGCCGTTATCTGCGGCCACGTTTGCCGAGATCCAGAAAACCATGCAGTATCTTTTAAGAAAATCCGGGCTGTATAAGGAGGAAGAAAAGTGATACGGCGTATGCTTGCGGGCATGATCCGCCTGTACCAGAAGCATATTTCTCCCTCTCTCCCCAGAAGGTGCAAGTTTTACCCGACCTGTTCCCAGTATGCGCTGGAGGCAATCAAAAAGCACGGCCCTATCAAAGGTCTGTGGCTTGCGGTGTGGCGCGTTCTCAGGTGCAACCCGTTCAGTCTGGGCGGGTACGATCCGGTGCCCGAGAGCAGGCGCCGGCATTGGTTTTCAAATAGGTGCGGCGGCAACGAGCGGCTGCATGGCAATGAGAACGGATAATCTTTGAGCGTTAACGCGGGAGGAAAAAACGTTGGGCTTTTTATACGATAATTTCATATCCGGCTTTTTCAGTACGGTCATCCAATGGATACACAACACATTGACGGGGGATTATGTGATTGCGATCCTGCTGGTTACGCTGCTCCTGCGGCTGATACTGCTGCCCCTGGACATCAAGCAAAAGAAGCAGATGCGCAAGATGACCGCGCTTCAGGAAAGAACCGACAAGATCAAGGAGCGGTATGCCAACAACAAGGAAAAACAGCAGAAAAAAATAGCGGAACTATACAAGCAGGAAGGCGTCAGCCCGTTTTCAAGCTGCCTGCCCCTGCTGTTCCAAATGGTGTTTTTGCTTGCGTTTTTCGGGGCGGTGCGCGCCCTGTCCAACTACGAAACGGTGGCCATGGTCGCACAGGCGGCCAAGGAAGGCACGGCAGTCCATCTTCCGTCGTTCCTGTGGATCAAGAACATCTGGCAGCCAGACGCGCTCGCGCTGGTGGAGAAAACTACGAACATCCTTCCCACTCCCGCCGAGTTCCAGGCAATTATCAACAGCACGCCCGCGCTCAAAGCAATGCTTCCGGCAGGCTTTGATCCCAGCTTTTTGGAGGTTGCGCGTCAACCGTATTTGCTTAGCGGTCAGGGTCTGGGGTTCTTCGAGCAGATCGGCGTTGTGTTCAGGCAGTCAAACGGATGGTTTCTTTTGCCGCTATTGGCGGGTGCATCGGCCTATTTCCAGGGCGTGTACCAGATGAAGTCCGGCATGCTGCAGCAGCAGGGAAAGATCATGAAATACGGCTTACCGCTGTTTTCGGTATATATCTGTGCAATCTCGGGCACAGCATTTGCAATCTACTGGACGTTTACCAACGTTTTCTCAATCATTCAGCAGGCGGCGCTGAATGCGTACTTCAAAAAAGGAGAGAATGGTAAACCAGGCGAGAAAAGGATAAAGCTTCCTTTCTCGATCAAGAGGAAAAACACGGATGAGCCAGACACAAAGGAGGATGCTTGATGGAGAGTGCTCAGGGAACGGGAAAAACGGTTGAAGAAGCTGTAGAAAACGCATTGAAGCAGTTGCGGATTTCCATGGACGAGGCGGAGGTTACGATAGAAACAGAAGGCTCCAAGGGGCTGTTTGGCATTGGCTCCAGGCCCGCGGTTGTTACGGTGACGAAAAAGCCGGAGAAGAGAAGTGTTGCGGCGGAATTCATTATTGGTGTGTGCGAACGTATGGGCGTCCGCGTTACCGTTGACGAGACGGAAACCGAGGACGGAAGCAAGCTCACGCTCAAAAGCGATACCATGGGGACGCTCATCGGATACCGCGGGGATACGCTGGATTCCTTGCAGTATCTCACCAACCTTGTGGTGAACCGCAATGCGCAGGAATACAGGCGCGTTACGCTGGACAGCGAAAACTACCGGAGCAAGCGCCAGCATACGCTCGAGCGTCTGGCGAACAAGTACGCAAACCGTGCCCGGGCAACGGGCAGGAGCGTATCCTTGGAGCCCATGAAGCCGTATGAACGGCGGGTGCTGCACGCAACGCTGCAGAACAACGAGTACGTTACCACCTACAGCGAGGGCGAAGAACCGTACCGCCGCGTGGTGATCAAACCCAAATGAGGAAGAATGGCGGCGTGCATGTAGAAAAGCAGGCTTCAACGGGAAATTATGAATACATAAACTGCGCCGCGTGCGCAGTTTCATTTTTGCCCGGGAAGCGTGGTTGCAGGCGTCCTTAAAGAGGAGGCAGATGATGGATCCGGCAAATGATACGATATATGCCCCGGCCACGGCGGCGGACGCGGGCGGCATCTGCATTGTGCGCATCAGCGGCCCGCGTGCAGGGGAAGCGCTGCAAAGGGTATTCAGCCGCCCGGTCTGCAGTCATCCCCGCGTGCTGACATACGGGCAGGTCAAGAACGGCGGGCAGGTATTGGACGAGTGCATGGCCGTGTTCCTGCCCGCGCCCAAAACCTATACGTGCGAGGATGTGGCTGAGCTGCACCTGCATGCTTCGCCCGCGGGCGTCGCGGCAGTGCTATCGCTGCTTTCTTCATTGGGATTGCGGATGGCGCAGCCGGGGGAGTTTACCCGGCGCGCGTTCATGAACGGCCGCATCGATCTGAGCCGGGCTGAAGCGGTGATGGAATTCATATCGGCGCAGACCGAGGCCGGCGCGCGCGCGGCGATGCAGCGCATGCGCGGAGGTCTTTACAGCCTGCTGAAAGAATTTGAAGAGAAGATAACCGATCTGCTTGCGTCCATCGCGCTGTGTGTGGACTATCCCGAGCACGATACCGAGGCGGAAACGCTGCAAAACGTCACGGAAGGGACACAGGCGCTGCTTAGGCAGATGGACGCGCTGATCGGTACGGCAAAAAGCGGGATCATCATCGCGTCCGGCGTGAAGGTAACCATCTGCGGACGCCCGAATGTGGGCAAGTCCACGCTTTTCAACGCGCTATTAGGGACCGAGCGCGCCATCGTCACCCCTGTGGCCGGAACCACGCGCGATTCCATCAGCGAACGCACGGAAATCGGCGGCGTTATGTTCGTATTTACGGACACGGCCGGCCTTAGGGAAGCAGGGGATGAGGCAGAGCGGCAGGGCGTGCTGCGCGCCAGGCAGGCGGTGGAGGAGGCGGATCTGCTGCTGGTGGTGGTCACGCCGGAGCTGACGCAGGCGGACCGGGAGATGATAAAGGAAACGCGGGGCCGCACGCGGCTGATCGCGGTGAACAAATGCGATGTGATCGCGATGGATATTGCACAGCTTGGTCAGGACGCGCAGGAGGCGCATATGATCAGCGCGAAAACCGGCGCGGGCGTCGTGGCGCTCAAACGCGCCATGACCGGCCGCGTGCTTGGCAAAGGCTTCGCGCTGCCGCCGGTGACGCTTGCGAACCACCGGCAAAAGGACGCGCTTGTGCGCGCACGGAACTGCCTGCAGGATGCGTGCGAGGCCGCACGGGAGGGGCTGCCGCCTGATCTTATCGCCGTGGATTTGACGGAATGTGCGCATGCGCTGGGCGAGATCACGGGAAAAACCGTGGACGAGGCGGTAATCGGCCGCGTGTTCGAGCGTTTTTGCATCGGGAAATAGTTTTCTGGAAAGGAATCGTGGCGCCAGTATGGCATACGAAGCGGGAACATTTGATTGTATCGTGATTGGGGCGGGGCACGCCGGATGCGAGGCCGCGCTATCAAGCGCGCGCCTCGGGTGCAGGACGCTCGCGCTCACGCTCAGCCTGGACGCCGTGGCGCTCATGCCCTGCAACCCGGCGGTGGGGGGCACGGCAAAGGGCACGCTGGTGCGGGAGGTCGATGCCTTGGGCGGCGCGATGGGGCTGGCGGCCGATGCCGCGATGCTGCAGAGCCGGATGCTCAATACGGGGAAAGGCCCGGGCGTGCATTCCCTGCGCGTGCAGGTCGACAAGCAGCAATACCAGCGCGTGATGAAGAACATGCTGGAGAAGCAGGAAAACCTGCGGCTTTGCGAGGGAGAGGTAAAAGGCTTGCTGATCGAAGGCGCGCGGATAGCCGGCGTCGAAACGGCGGCGGGCGCGGTCTACCGCGCAAGGGCTGTGATCGTGTGCACCGGCGTATACCTTGGCGGGCGCATCTACCGCGGGACGCACAGCGAGCCGGGGGGGCCGGGCGGGCTGCGCGCGGCCGCATACCTGACCGATTCCCTCTCCAAAGCGGGTATCCCGCTGCTGCGCTTTAAAACGGACACGCCGCCGCGCGTGCATGCGGAAACGGTGGATTACAGCCGCATGGAGCGCTGGGACGGCGACATGGAACCGCGGGCTTTTTCGTTCATGACCGACACGCCAAACAGGGGCGACACCCCTTGCTATCTTACCTATACCAATGAAAAGACGCACGAAATCGTGCGGGAAAATATTCATCTTTCGCCCATGACACTGGGAAGAAACGGCGCGTTGGGGCCGCGGTACTGCCCGTCCATCGAGGAAAAGGTGCTGCGGTTCAAGGAGCGCACGCGGCACCAGGTGTTCGTGGAGCCGGAGTCGCTGGAAAATTGCGAAATGTATCTGCAGGGGCTGTTTTCAGGCCTGCCCGAGGACGTGCAGGCGCAAATGCTAAAAACCATACCGGGGCTGGAGAGGGCGCAGATCATGCGCAGCGCCTATGCCATAGCGTATGACTGCATCGACGCGCGCGCGCTTAACGCTTCGCTGGAGAGCAAGCAGATAAGCGGCCTGTTTTTCGCTGGGCAGGTGAACGGTTCGTCGGGCTATGAGGAGGCGGCGGCGCAGGGGATCATGGCCGGTATTAACGCGGCCCTGAAGATAAAGGGACGCGCGCCGCTCATCCTTTCGCGCGCGCAGGCCTACACCGGCGTGCTGATAGACGATCTGGTTACGAAGGGGACGAACGAGCCTTACCGCATGATGACCTCAAGAGCGGAATACCGCCTGCTGCTGCGCCATGACAACGCTGACCTTCGGCTGACGGCGCTGGGGTACGCGGCAGGCTCCGCGTCCCTGGAACGGTTTGAGCGCATGGAAAAAAAGCGCGCCGAAGCAGAGGAAAACATCGCACGGCTGGATGCGTGCGTCATCCCGCCCTCCGCGGCTTTGAACGCGCTGCTTGCAAAAAACGGCCATGCTCCCGCTAAAACGGGGGTGTTCGCGCGCGATCTCCTGCAGCGCCCGGGCATCGGCTATGACGACCTGCGGGCGCTGAAAGAGGATTTACCAGAGCTTCGCGCAGAGGTGCGCTTTCAGGTGGAGCTTCAGATGCGCTACGGAGGGTATATCGCGCGGCAGAAGCGGCAGGTGCGGCGCCTGGAGCGCATGGAGGCGCATGAAATACCGGCGGATTTTGATTACGGGGCATTGAAGAGCCTGAGCGCAGAGTCGGTGGAAAAGCTGGCTGCCGTGCGGCCGCGGTCATTGGCGCAGGCCGCGCGCATATCCGGGGTTTCGCCGGCTGACGTCGCTGTGCTGATGGTCCAGCTCGAACGCCTCAGGCGGGAGGGGAACAACGCATGACGCAGGACGAATTTGCAGCCGGTCTGGGCGCGCTGTTACAGGAGATGGGCCAGGCGGTGGACGGCGAGAGTTTGATAAAGCTTTACAGGCACCACAAAATGGTCTATGCGGCAAACGATACGCTCAGGCTCACCGCTATAGAGGAAAAAAATTCGCCGCTGTTGAACTTCGCGGACTCGCTGTCGCCGCTGGCTTTCTTAGAAAAAGCGCAGACAATATGCGATATAGGCAGCGGTGCAGGGTTTCCCGGGCTTGCGCTGGCTATCGTAAAACCGGGCACGTCGTTCATGCTCCTGGATTCTCTGAAAAAACGCGTAGGATTTTTGAAAGATGTAATACGGGAACTGCGCCTTGAGAACGTACAGGTAGAGCATATGCGCGCCGAGGACGCGGGGCGGGACCCGCGCTACCGCGAACGGTTCGATGCCGTGGTGGCCAGGGCGCTCGCGTCTGCGCCGGTCCTGTGCGAATATGCATTGCCGTTGCTGAAAATAGGCGGGAGGATGATCGCGTATAAGGGAAGCGCGGCAAAAGAGGAGCTGCAGGCCGCGCAAAAAGCGCTGGATGTGCTGGGCGGCGCCGGAGCCGCGGTGGTCCCTGCGATGGTACCCGGCCGCGGCCATATGCTGATGACGGCCGAAAAGGTGCGGCCGACACCAAATGCATATCCGAGAAGGGCGGGCATGCCGTTAAAATTACCGATCGCCTGAGCGAAAATTAGCGAAATAAAGAAGAAGCGGACGCAAAATGACGTAAGAAGCCGCAAATACACAAGTTTAAAAGAAATACATCGAGTATTGCGTATTAAGAGGAATACATTAAGCATGCATAGAATACATCCTATGCATTTTATTTTTAAAGGGGAGAGTAGCATGCTTAATCTGATTGACCTGACCAGGGACAAGCGATCGAAAGAAAAGGGCGCACCGCATGGTCAAAAGCTGCTCAGTATACCTATAGATTGCATTAGACCGAATCCCGCACAGCCCAGGCGGACGTTTAATGAACAGGCAATAGACGAACTGGCGCAGTCCATAAGCCGTTTCGGGTTATTGCAGCCGATCTCGGTACGAAAGCTGGGCGCGGACAGGTTTGAGCTGGTTGCGGGTGAGCGGAGACTCAGGGCGGCCAGAAAAGCGGGCCTGACGCATATCAACGCAATCGTCGTCACTGCCGTGGAGCAGGAAAGCGCTTTATTGGCCCTGATCGAAAACCTGCAGCGCGAGGATTTGAACTACTTTGACGAAGCGCAGGCGTACTATGAGGTGTTGCGCGAACACGGCCTGACGCAGGAGGAACTGGCGCGTGAGCTTGGCAAGAACCAGTCCACCATCGCAAACAAGCTGCGCCTGCTGCGCGTGAGCAGGCAGGTGCGCGAGCTTGCCGAGAGAAACGGGCTGAGTGAGCGGCACGTGCGCGCGCTTTTACGGCTGGCGGATGAGAAAAAGCAGCTGGAGATCGCGCAGAAGGCGGCTGTGCAGGCGCTGTCCGTAAAGCAGACCGAGACGCTTGTGGACCGTGCGGTGGAGGAAGCGACCAACGGAAAAAGAACAAACGTTCGCGTATTGCACCGCGATTACCGTCTGTTTGTCAACTCGATTAGGAGCACGGTGAAGCAGATGAATACCGAGGGCCTTGACGCCAATTTTTCAACGAAGGATTTGGGGGAGTCCATAGAGATAAAGGTGATCATTTCAAAAAAGCTGAAAGGAGATAATTTAAGGGGAAGGGGGATTCGATAATTCACATGTAGGCCAGTATCATAAGGACCTGCCGGAGGCCTGTCCGCACTTTATCAGCCGGACAGGCCTTTTTCCCTTGTTGCCATGCGTTTTATATTCTATAATAAATGTGCAGCTAAATACCTGTACGGGAGTGATGAGGCATTGACCAAAGTGATAGCCGTAGCCAATCAGAAAGGCGGGGTGGGCAAGACGACGACCACGGTAAACTGCAGCGCCGCCCTGGCCTTGCAGGGGAAACGGGTGCTGGCAGTCGATGTCGACCCCCAGGGGAATTCCACGAGCGGCCTGGGCCTTGACAAAACAGCCGGGCATATATCGGTGTATGATGTGCTGGTAAATGGTGCGCCCATTGAAAGCGCCGTGCTTCCGACGCAGGTGGAGGGGCTGTTTGCCATTCCATCGGCAATAAAGCTTGCGGGCGCCGAGGTGGAGATGGTTGGCATGCCCGGGCGCGAGTATATCGTAAAAAACGCTATTGATGCAATAAGAAAAGAATACGATTACGTGCTGATGGATTGCCCGCCCTCATTAGGGCTTCTGACGGTAAACGCGCTTACTGCCGCGGATACGGTGCTTGTGCCGATTCAGTGCGAATACTATGCGTTGGAGGGCGTCACGCAGCTGGTGGATACGATCCGGCTGGTAAAAAAGCATTTAAACCCGGGTCTGGACATCGAAGGCGTGCTGCTGACGATGTTCGACCCGCGCACGCGCCTCTCGATGCAGGTGGTGGACGAGGTCAAGGCCTTTTTCAAGCATAAGGTGTTCAGCTCGCTCGTTCCGCGCAATGTGCGCCTGGGCGAGGCGCCCAGCTTCGGCAAGCCCATCATGCTCTATGATGCCCAGTGCGCGGGCGCGCGCGCGTATGAATACCTTGCCGAAGAGATCATAGAGAAAAATAAGGAGGTTGCCGTATGAGCGTCAAACAACGGGGACTCGGCAAAGGCCTGCAGGCGCTGATTGGTTCGAACGAGGCGCTAGCCGAAGAACAAAACCCCGGCGATCCGGGCGTGACCCGGATCGACATACTGCGTATCGACCCGAACCCGTTGCAGGCGCGCAAGCAGTTCGATAAAGAAGCGCTGGAGCAGCTGGCGCAGTCTATCGCCCTGCATGGCGTGATACAGCCGCTGATCGTAAGCAGGCAGGAGGGGAGATTCCGCCTGGTTGCGGGTGAGCGCCGTTGGCGGGCCGCTAGGATGGCGGGACTTGAGTGTGTGCCTGCCGTCATAACAGAGCTTAAAGACCGCGAACAGGTAGAGGTATCGCTCATCGAGAACCTCCAGCGGGAGGATCTCAACCCGCTGGAAGAAGCGGCGGGCATGAAGTATCTGATGGACGAATACGCATTAACGCAGGAGCAGACCGCTGAGCGCTTGGGGAAGAGCCGGAGCGCGGTCGCCAACACACTGCGGCTATTAACGCTTCCGGCGGCGGTACAGGATCTCGTCTGGTCCGGCGCGCTGAGCGCCGGACACGCGCGGGCGCTGGCGGGAATCACGGACGCGTCCCTGCAGGAGAAGATGGCGCACGAGGCGGTAGAAAAAGGGCTGTCCGTACGCGAGATGGAGGCGCTCAGAAGCGAAAAGCAGCCTATAAAAAGCAAAAAAGAAAAAACGCACAGCCTTGCGCCCGAACTTTATGAACTGCAGGAACGGATGCAGGAGGCCGTAGGTACGCGCGTAAGGATAGCGGGGACCCCAAGGCGCGGCAGAATCACCATAGAATACTATAACCGCGAGGATATCGAGCGCATCTGTGCATTCCTGCAAGGCGAGGGCTGAACGTTTCACGTGAAACAATACGTGTACCGTAATTCATGAGGTATACCGGCAGCGCCATGGAGACCATAGAGGATTTATAAAACCGGAACCGTAATAGCGGCGCCGGTTTTATGTTTGCTATACGCATACCGCCATATATTGTTTCACGTGAAACAATGGTTTCACAGTACGCCGCCGATCAGAGACAACAGGAAGTTGGAATTGTAAAAGAACGGGGCGAGTAAAGAGCCGTCTATGTACTGCGTGATCGATTCCCCCGGAAGTATCGTGACGATGAGGGGCGCGAGCATGAAAACGGCAAAAACGATGAGTACGCCACGCACCAGGCCGAGCGCGCCGCCCAGCAGGGAGTTGAACTGTTTGAGCACCGGCAGGCGCGTCACGTAGTTGGTTGCGTTTATCACGATGGAAAGTATGAGCCGGAATAAGAGGAAAAGCAGTATAAAGCTGATGATGCCCAGCAGGACGTTCACGACCGTAATATTGAAATAATCGCCCAGCGTCGCCGCGTTCTGGGATGCGAGCGCCTGCGTGGAAAGGTTGCTGTGCAATGCGGAGTTAAAAGGCGCCGGCAGGTTCGCGTTCTTAATCACGGTGTCGATTTGATCAGGCGTCAGAGAACTAACGAGCTGGTTTGCCAAATCCACGTTGTAAATGTGCTCGCTTCCCTCGGCATAGATCGAAAGCGAGCTTAAAAAGCCGGAACCCAAGAGGCGCGCCACAACGGGATAGAAAATGTAAGCCAAAAACGCGGAGACGAAAAACGAAGCAAATCTGAGAAAAGTTATCGTAAAACCGCGAACCGCACCCGAAAAAACGGAAAATGCAATGATAGCGATAATTATCAGGTCTAACAAGTTCATGTACCAAAAACCTCCTGTCATGTCCGTATCAGGGCAAGGGAATCAGGGTGCACGCCTGCCCTGAAAAGGCAAGGACATAATTTCCGCCAAAAGGCTTGCTGACACGGTCGATCGTGATGCCCAGCGGATACGAATCCTTCTCCTCGCCGTTTAGATTATATACATGGACGGCCTTGGGCGTAAAGCAATATATTTTTTCATTCCCCAATTGTACTTGAAAGCACTCGGAAGGCAGATACAGGAGAGATTCGCTCACGCCGTAGGAGATGAGGCGCGCCATGGGATAGGCAAAAGAGCCCGCGCTTCCCTTTGTACGCGGCGTTAAAATCAGCAAAGGCTTTTTATTGGCGCCCATCGATGCATCCTCAACATTCCATCCGTACACCAGCTGGGAAGAAAGCATGCTGCCTTTATAATCATAACACATCACGTGCGTCGAACCGAGCGCATATACCTCGCCTTCCGAAAAAAGGGCGCCTTTTACAAGGTGCGTGTCCACGGTGATCAGGCCGTTTATCGTGCTCCCGCCCGAATACGTCGAGATGCGGGTAACAGGAGTATCAGCCGAAGTGTCGAGCGTAAGGGTCCAGATCATCTGGAGCTTGTCGTCAATACCCAGGGCCACAGCATTCTGCGTTCCCATATCGATGGTGTTCACATCGGCGCCGGCGTTATTTATCACGCTGATATCGGACCCCTTGGTTGTTTTACGGTAGACGCACACAAGCGAATCCGAGCAGGAAACGCTGCTTATAGTTCCAAGGAATTCCCGCGTGAAAAGTTCCTCCCCCTTTTGATTGAACACATGCAGGGTGGAAGGCGTACAGACAGCCACCAAAGAAGATGAGGCCGCAATCTTTACGTTTTCCCCGGCAAAATCCGAATACCACATCTCATCCCCCGATGTATTCAGGGCGTGTATGGCGCCGTCCTTGTAGTAAACGATCCCCTTATCGCAGAGGGCATAACTGTCGTTTGCCGAAAAAGGCAGACTGACGGAGGAAGCGGCAAGATCGGCCTTACGGGTCAGCACCAGGATAAGGCAGGCGGCGATGAGTATGAGTCCCCCCAGCAGGAAAAGGCCGTAGCGCATGCGCCTGCGTTGTTTTGGCGCTTTTGCGCGTTTAACCGTGCGTTTTTGCTCCTGCCCCATAGATACCGGAACCTCCGTTTCAACATGATTATGCCTTGATTGTTTCAATCGCCTTTGTATAATGTTTCAGGCCATATGTATCATTATAGTACCAACCGTGTATTTTCACCAGCGTTAATCGTGTTTGCGCGGCACGAGAACCGTGACCGAGGCCTCGCGTATGCTGAACGTCACGGCGTTTTCATAGGAAATTTCACCGTCCGCGTTGGCCGGTATGAAGGTTTTGGAGCGCAGTGCGATGCGCCTGCACGTAAAATGTGATAGGCCGCGCGGCTTCTTTTTCAGATGCGTGCCCCTGATATAGCGCGGAAGCAAAAGAAAGACGCGCAACCGCGTAAATTTTTCGGCGAGCACCACGTCGAAAAGCCCGTCGTCCAGCTTTGCCGGCGGCGCGACGTAGAAGCCGCCGCCGTAATAACGCCCGTTGCACACGGCGATGAGCAAAATTTCGTGCTGCGTAACCGTGCCGTCCTCGTGCTCTATCGTGACCTTCCTGCGTTTTAGCCTGAACAGCGTAATGATTGTCGCGATCAGATATGCCGGAAGGCCGCGCAATAAGGGTATCCTGCGCGCGGTATCTACGACCTGCGCGTCAAAGCCGAGCGTGGCCACGTTCAGGAACATGCGCTTGTTGATTTGCCCCGCGTCGATGGTGCGCCTTTCCCCGTCCAGTATGACTTTCAGCGCGGCCAGAGGGTCTTTGGGGATACCCAGGGATTTAATGAAGTCGTTGCCTGTGCCTGCGGGAATGATGCCCAGCGTGCAGCCGGTATCGTGCATGCCCTCCAGCGTTTCGCGCAGGGTACCGTCGCCGCCGACGGATACGATAGCGTCGTATCCCTTTGCTGCGGCGTTTCGCGCGATATTCACCGTGTGTCCCGGGCGCATGGAAAACGCTGTGTCGTATTCGATGCCCTTTGCATTAAGATATGTGCAGAGCTTGTCCATGATGCGCACGGACCGGCCGTGTCCTGCGGCGGGGTTGATAATAAAAAACAGCATTGGCGTGCCTCTTCAAGAATAATTTGGGAGAAGGCCATATGTACATATGATACGGAACAAAAGAATGTTTGTACAGCCGTTTATATACATTTTTCATGGAAAGAAGGTATAATGATGCCGTGTGAGGATTGATCCCGCACGCCCCCTGAGGATGTTTTGCGGGCAGCCTGGTATAATTTTAATATAATCGAAGCGGAAAATGAGGTGGACGAAGATGATTCCTTTTACGAAAATGCACGGCCTGGGCAACGATTTTATCCTGATCGAACGCGTGCATCTGGGCATGCTGGACGTATTTGAGCTGGCAAGGCGGATGTGCGCAAGGCATACGGGCATCGGCGCGGACGGCCTGTTATTGGTTTCGCCGTCGGATAAGGCGGACCTTAAAATGCGCATCATAAACAGCGACGGGTCGGAAGCGGAAATGTGCGGCAACGGCATACGGTGTTTCGCGCGCTATGCTTATGAGCGCGGCCTGATAAATAAGAAAAGCTTCACCGTGGAAACGCTCGGCGGGATCATCCTGCCTGCGCTTGTGACCGATGCAGCGGGCGAGGTGCGCGCCGTTACGGTGGACATGGGCGTGCCGCTATTCGAACGCGAAAGCATACCGATGGCGGGCGCGAAAGGACGCGCCCTTAGCGAAGCGCTGCAGGCAGGGGGCAGAACGTGGACCATCAGCGCGCTGCGCATGGGCGTGCCGCATGCCGTGGTGTTCGTGGAGGATGTTGACGGTATCGACGTCGAAAAGGACGGGCGCGCGATCGAAACGCATGCGGCGTTCCCCGAGAAGACCAACGTGGATTTCGTGCAGGTGCTGGACGAGGAAACGATTGCCGTGCGCACATGGGAGCGGGGCGCGGGCGTGACGCTTGCATGCGGCACGGGCGCCTGCGCAAGCGTTGTGGCCGCAAACCTGCTGGGGAAAACGCAAAGGAAGGTAACGGTGCAACTGGAACTGGGCACGCTTTCCGTGTCATTGCAGGATGACGGCCGCGTGCTGATGAGCGGACCGGCGGAATATGTTTTTGAGGGGAAATACAGGAAATGATACGGCTTCCTGATGAAATCGGGCCGCTTGTCAGGGCTTTCGGGCAGGCGGGGCAGAATCTGTATATTGTGGGGGGCTGGGTCAGGAACACGCTTTTAGGCCTGCCGTCGCTGGAGATCGACGCGTGTTCGGCGCTTCCGCCGGATGCTGTTATCTCCCTTTTGAAAGATCAGGAAGGCGTGTGTACGACCGTTATCAACCGTGAACTGGGCACGGTGCGCATCGATTTCGGCAAAGCCAGCCTGTTTGTGGAACACACCGCTCTTCGGGCCGAAAGCTACGGAGACGGGGGCTTCCACCGTCCGCAGCGCGTCCGCACGGGCGTTTCGCTTGAGGAAGACGCCTTGCGGCGCGATTTTACGGTAAACGCGATCTACTACGATGTGCTGCAAAAAAAGATAATCGACCCGGTCGGCGGGCTTGAGGACCTTGAAAAAAAGCGCATCAGAACCGTGTGCGCGAAAACGCTGCAGGACGACGCGCTGCGCATCCTGCGCATGGTGCGGTTGGCCTGCGAGCTTGATTTCAGGGTTGAGGAAGCGGCGTTTCAGGCCGCAAGGGAAAACGTCCGCCTGCTCAGGGATATTGCACCCGAGCGGAGGGCGGAGGAGTTATCGCGCATCCTTTTGAGTGACGCCAAATACTATCCGCCGGATAAAGCGGACGGACATGCATGCCTGCGCGGACTGGAGCTTTTAAGCGCGCTGGGCGCGTTTTTTCATCTGTTGCCGGAGTTGGAAAGAGGCAGGGGCTTTTCGCATCCGAACAAATACCACGCATACGATGTGCTGCATCACAACTTCTACACCTGCAGGCATATGCCGCCCGCGCTGCATCTGCGCCTGGCAGGACTCTTACACGATGTGGGGAAGCCCGCATCCTTTATAAGGGACGGGAATTTCTACCAGCACGCGCAGGTCGGCGCGGATCTGGCAAAAGAAATGCTGGGACAGGGCGGCCTGCGCTATAAAAATGCACTGGTGGAACGCGTATGCCGCCTGATAGAGGAACACATGTTCGATTTAGACGGCAGCGCGAGGGAGAACACGGTGCGCCTCCGTTTTGCCGGCATGGGCATTCCGCTGGCGAGCGAGCTTCTCTGGCTGCGGCGTGCGGATATCCTGGGGTCGCGCGCAGGGAACAGCGCGGGTTTTTTCATCCGCAAATGGGGGACCATACTCTGCGCCCTGGAAAATGACGGTACGCCGCTATCAATGGACGCGCTCGAAATCACCGGAGAGGACATCATGCAGGCATGCGGCATAGGCCCCGGCGAACGGGTCGGCCGCATCAAACAAAAGCTCTGGCAGCAGTGCGTGTACGACCCGAGTCTGAATACGCGCGAGAAACTGATACGGCGCGCCCAAAGCCTGCACAGGGAGTTGCCGCCTCCTGGCGCTGATAACCGGAAAAAATAACAGGCGAAAGACAATGCAATTATTGCCAGTGTTTTTTGATGGCTGCAATAAATGACCATACTTCATGGTGTTTCAAAGCATCATTTCAGACAATTGATAAATGGCCGAAAAGCTTTTATTACGCGGTTTTTACGCTATCGGAAATTTCTGTGCAAAAAGCCGGAAACCGTAATACCCTGCACTAAATAATTTGCCAAATAATTCACAAACAATGCATGCATTGTTTTAAAATACAAAATTCAGCATATTGCGAAATTATAATTGAAAACGGAAAACAAGTGTGTTATAGTTATTGACACATATAAAGTGAAACGTAAATCGTCATAGTTTCCAGAGAAAGGTTTCGATCGGGATGCATAGAAGCGTATACTATGGACAACCTAACCCGAGCGGAAACGTATATTTTCGTTTGCAAATTTATAATCAAGGATAGCATCATCAGCACCAGGCACAGGAGTGCAGCTCTCAAAGCGCATACCGTATAAAGATACGACGTTTAGCGTTGTTTTCTATACATTTATTTTGAATCACAATATGGTTCTTGCCGGTTTCTCCAGGCGAAAACCAAATAAAAAATTAAATTTCAAATGGAGGTTTACAAATGGAAAAGAAGTACATCATGGGTATTGACCAGGGTACGACCGGATCCCGCGTGCTTTTCTTCGACCAGAACGCCGAGATGGTATCCCTGGCCTACAAAGAGCTGACCCAGATCTATCCGAAGCCCGGCTGGGTGGAACACGATCCGATGGAAATCTGGACAAGCGTTGAAGCGTGCATGCATGAAGCAATGGCGAAAGGAAACATCAAGTTTGAAGAAATCGCCGGCGTCGGCATGACCAACCAGCGGGAAACCGCAGTCATGTGGTATAAGGACAGCGGCAAACCCGTTTACAACGCGATCGTATGGCAGAGCCGCCAGTCCACCCCCATCTGTGATCAATGGATTGCAGAGGGCAAAGGCCCCATCGTCCAGCAGAAGACCGGCCTTTCAATTGACGCTTATTTCTCAGCCTCCAAGTGTAACTGGATCATTGATAACGTTCCCGGCGTAAAGGAAGAAGTGCTCAAAGGCAATGTTTGCTTCGGCAACGTTGACTCCTGGCTGTACTGGAACTTCTCCAAGGGCGGCACATATGCAGAAGACGCCTCCAACTGCTCCCGTTCGATGATGTACAACATCAACACCTGTGAGTGGGACAAGGAACTGATTCACGACATTTATGGCCTTCCCGAGGAGCTGAACTTCCCCAAAGCCGTTCCCTGTATCGGCATCCTGGGCTACACGCATCCTGACGTAACCGGCGGCGTAGAGATTCCGTTCGGCGGCGGCTTCGGCGACCAGCAGGCCGGAACCTTCGGCCAGACTGCATTCGAAGCCCTGACCGGCAAGTGCACATACGGCACCGCGGGCGTTATCGACATCAACATCGGCGACAAAGTGGTTCTCAACAACGACGGCATCCCCACCACGCTGGGCTGGCTGATCGACGGCAAACCCACCTACCTGCAGGAAGCTGTTACCTTCAACTGCGGCGCCATGATCCAGTGGCTGCGCGACGGCCTCAAGATCCTCCCGTCGGCTCCTGAGAGCGGCCCGATTGCCGAGTCCGTTCCGGACACGAAGGACGTTTACGTCGTTCCCGCCAACAACGGCCTGTTCTCCCCCTGGATTGATCCCTATGCACGCACAACGTTCGTGGGCATCACCGGCGGCGTGACCGAGGCGCACATCATCCGCGCTACCCTGGAAGGTATCGCATTCTCCATGACCGACTGCGTACGCGCAACGGAAAAAGCCCTTGGCAAGAAGCTCGCCTCCCTGAACCTGGACGGCGGCGCCTGCAAGTCCGACTTCATGATGCAGTTCCAGGCTGACATGTTCGGCTTCCCGCTCAACAGGCCCAAGCAGATTGAAATGACCGCTCTGGGCGCAGCATATGCCGGCGGCATCGGCGTTGGCTTCTGGCCGAGCATGGAGTATGTCAAGAAGTTCTGGGAGCTCGACCGCACCTTCGAGCCGAAGATGAGCGAAGACGAGCGTGAGACCCGTTACGCACAGTGGCTGCGTGCAGTCCGCCGCGCCAAGGATTGGGCAGACACGTCCAAGCCGTGATAAAGCATGGAGTACATTTGCTGCATGCAATTGGAATAGACAACCGCTGGTTGCCGTATGACCATACGCATAGTTTCGCGTCTGTTGCCTGACACCCGCTTAAGGGCATATGGCCAAAGTGATAGTAGAGCATCTGCTGCCTGCGGCATAGAGTACAGAGAGTATTCTTCCGGTCGATACTGCCCGTAATATTGGGCACGGCAGCGCGTGTGCCCATAATAGGGCGAACGGAAGCACGTTGCTCCTCTGCCGGCGAATACTTGGTTAGCCCCGCACCGAAAGGTAGCGGGGCTAATTCTGTGATTGCGGCTTGCCCATTGCGGGCAAAGCCGCATCTTCCTGTAAACGCCATGCTACCAACAGGGGCTGTACGCCCTATGCGGTGTTGCATATGAAGGCATATGCGCCGTTTGTGAAGGTTTACAGATTTGACGGCCTGCCGTGGAAAAAGATGCCGAATGATGCTATAATGCTAAAAGCAACGGAGGAAGCCATGATTGAGCTAAAAAACCTGGATTTTCAAAAAATCTTTAAAACCGGCGGCAAAGTGCTTGCAGGTGTCCTTGCGTTGGTAGTGCTTTTTGTGTTGTTCGGCGGACCGGTGGAAGAATCGAAGGGGACCCGCTATGAAGAACTGATGAACAGGGGCATACTGCGTATTGGCGTAAGCGGGGATATGCCCAAACTGGGTGTGGAGACAGACGGGGAAGTGCAGGGGCTGGAAGCCGATCTGGCAAAACGCATAACACAGGATATTTTCGGGAAATCGAGTGTTCCCATGCTGATACCCTATTCCGCGCGGACCAGGGAATACGCTCTCCAAAACGGCGATGTCGATCTTCTTATCTGCAGGATGTCAAATGCGGATGCTTCTGAGGGCACATACATCTACTCAGATCCTTATTTTATCGACGCGGTAAGCTTCATGGCAAAAAACGGCGAGAACATGACGCTGGAGGACCTCAGCGGTAAAAAGGTGGCATGCATCTACAAGTCGGCAGCGCAGACAGATTTTGTCAACGAGGTGAAAAAGCGCGGGCTGACGCTGCAGGTGCTCGAGTACGCGTCTTATCCCGAAGCGATGGAGGCGCTGCAAAAAGGCTCTGTCGACGCATTTGCCGAATACACGCTGGTACTCAATAAATACCTTAAGACCGGCTACAGCATGTCGGCCGACCGCTTTGCGCCGCAGGAACTGTGCGTGGCGGCACTGCCCGAAGACAAAGAGCTCATGCAGCAGGTACAAAAGACGCTGCAGGCGATGGAGCAAAGCGGCCAACTGGGCGCGCTCCGCAAAAAATGGGGACTGTTGGGATAAAGATATGTATAGGGCGCTGCGGGAATTCAAACAGAAAAGAAATGAGCCCTTTTTCAAATGAACGTAAAGTCGCGTTAAGTGGCGGTCGAACGTATTTCCCGAAAAATATTGTCCTTTTTACTCCGTGTTTGTGCGCTTAATATACGCCTTTTTTTGTAATAGTTATCCAGATGGTCCTGATAAAAATCTTGATATCGAGCCACATGGTGATATTGTCCACGTAATAAAGGTCCTTTTCCATGCGTCCGTCCAGGGACAGGTCGTTCCTTCCGTTGATCTGCGCGTAGCCCGTGAGTCCCGGCCGCACGACGTGGCGGCGCAGGTGCTCGGGCCGCAACTGCTGTGTCTCGGCCTCGATGAAGGGGCGCGGCCCGATAAAGCTCATTTCGCCCTTTATGATGTTGAGGAACTGGGGAAGCTCGTCCAGGCTGAAACGGCGCAAAAACGCGCCTACTCTGGTGACGCGCGGGTCGTTTTCATGCTGGATAAAAGGAGAAGAATCATCTTTTTCAAGCTGATCGATCATGGCCTCGGCGTTAGGTACCATTGTTCGGAATTTATACATTGTAAAGTGGCGCATATTTTTGCCGACACGCGGCTGGCAGAAAAAAACCGGCCCGTGCGAATCGATCCTGATAGCGGCCGCGATGAAGGGCAGAAGCACAAGCAGGAGAATCAGGCCGAGAAAAGAAATACAGATATCAACAAAGCGCTTAATGATCGGGTAATAAATCCTTAAGCGGGGTTTGGCAAACTGTTGCTTTTTGAAACCGTCCTGATTCATAGATTCTCCCGGCCTGGGCGGCTGGCCAGAAACCGCCTGATAGCCCAGCGCATAGTACATGAATTATATATTTTTTTGTGGTCATTGTCAATTTGTGCGCGGTCATGACAAAGCCTGCATTTCCATCTCGGATTACGAGAGATAACAGAAACGCATCTTAATAAACG
This sequence comes from Bacillota bacterium, assembly GCA_049324235.1. Classification (GTDB taxonomy): domain Bacteria; phylum Bacillota; class Clostridia; order Christensenellales; family UBA1431; genus UBA1431. The sequence continues at coordinate 37,592 of JBMOLJ010000072.1, read as the reverse complement.
ATGCGAAACCAGACAACACCTATATGCCATAAATCACCGGCAATACCTCTCTTCCTGAACCAGCCGAAACCGGTGCATTCCGTCCCGTTGAGAACCGAAAAACCTGCGCCATATAATAAAAAACGCAGAAAACAAGAGATATTCATTGAATCATAAAGACAGGGACTGCGAAAAACATCCTGGGATGTTGCTTGACACGATGTATAGACGGATGTATAATGTCAGACGGGTTACGGCATTTACATTTTTACAGCATTTTTCATAAGGATAATTGCATAGGCATATTTTCTGCAGACGCTTTCAGTTTGCGAGCTACCGGCAAAAACTGAATACCCGATAAAATAAGAACTTGATGCGTAATTGATGTGTAACCGCGGGTTTTCGGGTTTATTAAACTTGCGATTGCATTAGTAAAAAACATAATGTACAGGGGTGATTATTTCTCATGGACATTCAAACGGTTAACTACCTTTTGATTGCGGTGGCGGCTGTCACGCTGGTGGTCGTGTTTGCTTTTTATGCAGGCCTCCGCAAGATGAAGGTAGAGAATCAGCGCATGGTCGAGATCTCGGGCTATATCCATGACGGTGCGATGGCCTATCTCAAGCGGCAGTACAGGGTGCTTTCCATTTATGCCGTGGTCATGTTCGGCATGCTCACTTTCCTTCCGGGATTGGGATGGAAAACGGCGATATGCTTCCTGGTCGGGGCCTTATTCTCCGTTGGTGCGGGCTTCATCGGTATGATGGGCGCTACCAGCGCGAATGCGCGTACGGCAGATGCGGCGCAGAGGAGCATGCGCGAGGCGCTCAATGTGGCGTTCACCGGCGGTTCGCTGCTGGGCCTCAGCGTTGTCGGGCTGGGGGCGCTCGGGCTTGCGTTGCTGTTTCTGATATTCGGCAGTAATCAGATGAACGTAATTACCGGCTTCAGCCTGGGTGCAAGCTCTATCGCCTTGTTCTGCAGGGTGGGCGGCGGCATCTATACGAAGGCCGCGGACGTTGGCGCCGACCTTGTGGGGAAGGTGGAAGCAGGCATCCCTGAGGATGACCCGAGAAACCCGGCGGTTATCGCCGACAATGTCGGCGATAACGTGGGCGATGTTGCGGGCATGGGCTCCGACCTGTTCGAGTCTTATGTGGGCGCGATCGTCTCGGCGCTGTTGCTGGGGTTCATTGCGGCGCAGAATAACGGCCTTATCTATACGCTGCTCGTCGTGGCGGCGGGCATACTCGCTTCCGTGATTTCGGTGTTCATTGTACGTGTGGTAAAGACCAAGGGCGGCGCGCACTCCACGCTTCGCATTGGAACGTACCTGTCATCAGCGCTGGCAATTGCTGCCGCGGGCGTACTCTGCCAGATGATATTCGGGAACCTTTACCTGTTCTGGCCCATTGCCGGCGGCGTCGTAGCGGGCATGGTCATCGGCCAGGTAACGGAATACTATACCTCAAGCGATTATAAGCCGGTAAAAATGATCGGCAAGCAATCCGAAACCGGACCGGCAACAACGATTCTCAGCGGTATTTCGGTCGGTTTCACGTCCACGGTTATTCCCATGATCATTATAGCGGGAGCTTTGTACCTTGCCTATACAATGGGCGAGCTTTACGGTCCGGGCGGCGGCCTCTTTGGCGTAGCGCTGGGTGCGGTAGGCATGCTTTCCACCGTGGGCCTTACCGTCACGGTCGACGCTTACGGCCCCATTGCCGACAACGCGGGCGGCATTGCTGAAATGTCCAACCTTCCTCCCGAGGTCAGGGAAGTCACCGACCACCTCGATTCGGTCGGCAACACCACCGCGGCGATTGCGAAGGGCTTTTCCATCGGCTCGGCGGCCCTTACGGCGCTGGCGCTGTTCTCCTCCTTTGCCAGCACGGTCAAGCTCGGAGCTGTGGATATACTTAATCCGAGCGTGATGATCGGCGTCATGGTCGGCGGCATGCTGGCATTCTGGTTCAGCGCGCTGACGATCGATGCGGTGAGCCGCGCGGCCAACAAGATGATTGAAGAGGTACGCAGGCAGTTCAGAGAGACAAAAGGGCTTATGGAAGGCCTTGTAACACCCGACTATAAGCGTTGCGTGGACATATCCACCTCGGCAGCGCTGCGCGAGATGATCGTGCCGGGCTTGCTGGCAATCATAGCGCCTATCCTCATTGGTCTGCTGCTCGGGACCCAGGCCATAGCGGGCCTGCTTGTGGGCGCGACGGTAACCGGCGTGCTGCTGGCAATTATGATGGCCAACGCGGGCGGTGCGTGGGACAACGCGAAGAAGTACATCGAAACAGGCCAGCATGGCGGCAAGGGAAGCGAATCGCATAAAGCGGCCGTCATCGGCGATACGGTCGGCGATCCGTTCAAGGATACGTCCGGCCCGTCCATGAATATTCTCATCAAGCTGATGAGCATCGTTGCGCTGGTTTTTGCACCGTTGTTCATAAAATAGTGGTATACTGTTAATCATAAAAGCAAAGGAGGTATTCCTGCATGAGGATCACGAACATAAAGAATCCATCCAGGTTTTTCGACAAAGTCGCACAATGCAAAGGCAGTGTTGAGCTTGTGACATCCGAAGGCGACCGGTTAAATCTGAAGTCTACGCTTTGCCAGTATCTGGCCCTTACCCAGATGTTTGACGAAGCAAAGCTCGATATGCAGCTGGTGCTCTCCGAGCCCGGCGAGATGGAGATGCTGCAGGAATACATTGTTTGCGATTAGCTCCTGATTAAACGAAGGGACGGCGCGTATAGCGCCGTCTCTTTTTTTGTTTTATAATGAAAGCACACAAATTTGCTTTTACTGGGATGATCTCGGGACTGTCCGTCCGTTATACTGAAGAAAAAGCTGTACATAAGGAGAACCGCATGCTCACATGTATACTGGGCCGCGCAGGGACCCGGAAAACCGCATTGCTTTACGAGCGGCTGGGGCAGGCGCATGCGCAGGGAACCCCCTGCATCATGATCGTGCCCGAGCAGTACACGCTCCAGGCCGAGCGCGATATCATAGAACAACTGGGGATAAAAGGGCTGCTCGATATAGAGGTGCTGAGTTTTTCACGGCTGGCCTACCGCGTGTTTTCGCTCTCGGGCGGGCCAAAGCATACGGTGGTTGATTCTCTCGGCCGTGCGATGCTGGTGCGCCGCGCGCTTTCCGAGCTGGGCAATACAAACCCGTTTTGCGCCCGGTCAGCCGACCGACCCGGTTTTTCGGCCGAGCTTACCAATACGCTGTCCGAATTGAAGGCATACGGTATAACCCCCGGGATACTTAAGCAGGCGCTAAAAACCGGCAATGCAGCCCCGAACGAGCGGCTTTGCGGGCTTCTCGCGGTCTATGAAAAGGTCGAGGAAGCCATGCGGGGGCAGTTCAGCGACGGTGAGGACCTGCTGGACCTGCTGGCGCAAAAGCTCCCACAGACAGCGCTTTTCAGGGAGGCGCGCGTTTTCATTGACGGCTTCGAGTCGATGACGGGCAAGTGGATGGACGTCCTGGGGCAGCTGCTTTGCACATGCCGCGGCGTTGACATCGCCTTTTGCATGCCCGAAGGCAATGAGGAGGACGCGTGGGTCTTTGAAAGCGAGATGCAGTCCTTTCACGCGGTAAGCGCCCTGGCCTATGCGCTGGACTGCAAAATGGAAGTCATACGGTTGCATGATACACAGAAAGACCGTCCTGTGGCGCTTGCGCATCTGGAGCGGAACCTGTTTGCTCCGGGTACGCATACGTTTACAGGTGATATGCATGGGCTGGAGTTTATGCGCGCGGCCGGTAAGGAGCAGGAGGCCAACGCTGTTGCAGCGCGCATGGTGCGCCTGTACCGCGAGACCGGCTGTAATTGGCGGGACATGGCCGTTATAGTGCCCGACCTTCCTTCGGACGCCAGGGTGTTCCGGCGTGTCTTCGGCCAATACAGGATTCCGTGCTTTTTCGATGAAAAACGGTCTTTAACAGGACATCCGCTTGTGCGCTGCGTCCTGCACGCGCTGCTGGCCGCAGAGAACAACTATCCGCAAAAGGAAATGACGGCGCTCATCAAAACGGGGCTTGCCGGTTTGACGCTGTCCGAGGCGCACGTGCTGGAAAACTATATGCTGGCCCACGGCGTAAAAGGAAAAACATTTAAGCAACCGTTTGAAAAAGGTGAAGACGAAGAGTGCGCCGCAGCCGAGGCCTTGCGCGAAAGACTGATGGCGCCGCTGCTAACGCTTGAAACCGCCCTGAAAAAGGACCGCAGCGTAAAAACGCAGGCGCGGGCCGTATTGGATTATCTGGATCAGACCGGCACGCAGGCTGCGCTCGACGCCATGCACGAACGCCTCGAACAGATCGGCGAGCAGGCGCTGCTCGCGGCCAGCGAACAGGCGATGGATACTCTTCGGTCCGTGCTGGAGCAGGCCGTGGCGCTGCTGGGGGACATCGCGTTGAAGCGCGGCGAATTTGTACGCTTACTGCAAAGCGCCCTGCAGCAGGAGGACACGGGCATTATCCCCACCAGCGCCGACGCGGTGCTGGTGGGGACCTGGGAGCGCACGCGGCTCCCCTCCCTGCGCGCGCTGTTCGTCACCGGCTGCGCGGACGGCGGGTTTCCGCCGCCCCCCGCCGAAAACCCGCTGCTTGGTGATCCCGAGCGGGACCTGCTTTTAAAGAGCGGGCTTAAAACCGGACCCGACGCCAGAGTGCTGTGGACTGTCGCGCAGCTTCGGGTGTACAAAGCGCTTTCCGTCCCCGATACGCTTCTGCATATCAGCGCGTCCGCGGAGGACAGAAGGGGTAATGCGCTGCAGGACGCGCATCTTTTCAGAAAGATTCTAAGCATGTACCCCGGCGCGAAGGTCCGCGGTTCGTCAGTGGACGGCGTAAATAAGGAGGTCACCAACGCGCAGGCGGCGTTTTCTGAGCTTGCTGCGCAGATGGGGCAAGGGCAACCGCCGGATAAAGAATGGCGCGCGGCGTATTATATACTGTCCGGCGTCCCCGCATGGAAAGAGCGCCTCGAAAAACTGCAAAGCGCCGCAGGCCGCGCGCTGCCGCCGCCGCGCGTGCATATGCCGCCCGGCAAGACCCTGGTGCCGCGGCAGATCAGCGTTTCCCGTCTGGAAACGTACAGCGCCTGCCCGTTTTCGTATTTTGTCCGCTATGCGCTGATGCCAAAAAAACGAGAGGTATTCGAATGGACGCCCTTGGACGCGGGCGCTTTCACGCATGCCGCGATGGAACTGTTTGAAAAACGGCTGATGCATTGCGGCCAAAACGTCCGCGAAATACCTGATGAAAAAATCGATGAAATGATTGATTCCGTTTTGCAGGAAATGCAGGAAGGCTACCAGAACGGAAGGCTCCAAACGGACGCAAAAATGCGGTACTGGGGCGGACGGCTGTCAAAAACGGTGCGGTTCTGCGCCTGGCTCTTAATCGAACAGCTCCGTGCGAGCGATTTTACCCTTCAGTGCGTGGAGCTTGAGCTGCCTGCGGGCACATATATCGAGGCGGCGGGCATGCGCGTCCCGCTAAAGGGGCGCATCGACCGCGTGGACGCCCTTACCCGCGGGGACACCACGGTCCTGCGGCTGGTGGACTATAAGTCGTCCTACAGCAAAAAGCTGGATTACCACGAAATATACCACGGGCTGAGCCTGCAGCTGCCGGTGTACGCGCATGCGCTGCAAAGCGGCAAAACAAAAAGCGGACGGAATATAGAGATCGGCGGGATGGTGCTTTCCACGCTGGAGTACCCGGTGCTGAACACGCAGGCGCGGGGGGACGAGGCGCAAAAAGCGCTGAAAAAGGAACTGCGCATGAAGGGCAAGCTGGATGCAAACGTGGACGTACTCGCAAGCATGGACCATACGCTCCTGCCCGGGGAAAGCGCCGCGTTCATCCCGGCAAAGCGCAACCGGGACGGCGCGCTGTCCAAAAGCAGCGACGCTCTGGACGCGGGCGGCATGCGGCGGCTGATCAGGCATGCCGTTGACGTTGCGGCGCGGATCATCGGGGAGCTGCACGCAGGCGTGATCGGGCCGCGGCCTGTGCAGCAGGGGAACGAAAAGCAGTGCAGCCGGTGCGAATACAGGGCCGTGTGCAGGTTTGACGAGGCCTTCCCGGGGGCCGGGGTGCGGCGCATACAAACCATGAAAAGGGACGAGTTTTTCAGGCGCCTGGAACAGGAGGGTACGCAGGGATGAGGCAACAATGGTCTGAAAAGCAGCGTGAAGCCATCGAATCGCGCGGAACCAACCTGCTTCTGTCGGCGGCGGCGGGGTCCGGCAAAACGTCGGTGCTGGTTGGGCGCATCACCGCGCTCGTGCAGGAAGGCGCGGATATCCAGAACATGCTGGTCGTAACGTTTACCAATGCGGCGGTGGCTGATATGCGTGAGCGCATCGTGGCCTATCTGGCCGCGTGTGCGGAAAATGCCGCAGGGGAGGAAAGGCAAAGGCTCCACAGGCAGGCGGCGCTGGCCGAGCGCGCCGACATCAGCACCATTCACGCGTTTTGCCTGAGCGTACTGCGCAGGCATTTCCAGGCGGTGGGCCTGGACCCCGCGTTCCGTACGGGGAATGAGGCGGAGACCAGCGTCATAAAAGCCGAGGCTATAGATGCGCTCTTTGAAGAAAAGTACCAGGCGCAGGACGAGGGCTTCCTGCTGCTGCTGGAGGCGTTCGGCCGGAAGGACGATACCGCGCTGAAGGAGTGCGTGCTTGCGCTACACAGGAAAATGAGCGCGCTGACCGACCTTGGCGCGTTCAGGGAGCAGGCGCTCATGCAGTACGCGGCAAAAACCCCCGGCAGCCTGTACGTTGTCCGGCAGATGCTTAGGGGTATAAAGGAACGCATGGCAGGAAGCCTGTTTCTCATGCAGAAGGCGGCTGAGATGTGCGGTGGCGATTTCCCTAAAACCCATGCGCACCTGATGCTGGAAGCGGAAGAAATCGAAAAGCTCATCGCGGCGGCGGGGACCTCGTTTGAGGAATTTGTCCGGGCTGTAAAGTCTTACGCCGTGCCCGGCCTGCCGCCCGAGAAACGCGAGCCGCAATTCCGGCGGGAACAGGCGCTTGCCCTGCGCGATACAGCGAAAGACCAGATCAAAGCCCTGCTCAGGGAGGAATGCTTTTTTGATGACGGTCCGGCGGTCCTTGAGGACTTTTTGCTGTGCCACAGCCAGCTTTCCTCCCTGTTTTCGCTCATCGACGCGTTCGACGCCGTATTTTCGGAGATGAAACGCGCAAGGAACATCATCGATTATGCGGACATGGAGCGGCTGGCCTATTCCGTGCTGCAGGACGATGCTGTGGCCGAAGAATACCGCACCCGCTACGATTATGTTTTCATAGACGAGTACCAGGACACGAGCTTTTTGCAGGAAGCCGTTATCTCCCGCATCTGCAGGGAGGATAACCTCTTTGCGGTGGGCGACGTGAAGCAGAGCATCTACCGTTTCAGGATGGCGCAGCCCGAGCTGTTCATGCGCCGATATGAGGCGTACGAAAAAGGCGCGGGCGGCAGGCGCATCGATCTCGTGCAGAATTTCCGCAGCAGCCGCGCCGTCGTCGAAACGGTAAACGCCGTATTCGGGCCTGTCATGACGCGCGGGGCTGGGGGCGTGGATTACGGCGAGAGCGAACGCCTTTCGGGTACGCGCGGCGATTCGGGATGCTGCGAACTGATCGTCTGCGACAAGGGGGCGGCCTATGATGCACTGGAGCAGGAGGACGGGGCCGAGCAGCTCCCGGCTTTGGAGCGAGAGGCGCATATTGCGGCCGCGAAACTCATGGAACTCAGGAAAACCGGCGCGTACCGCTGGCGCGACATGGTGGTGCTGATGCGCTCGGTGCAGGTAAGCGCGCAGGTATATGCGCAGGTGTTCTCAAAAGCGGGTATCCCGTGCTACGCCGATGCCGCCGAGGCGCATATCGAAACCGTGGAGGTAGAGCTTTTCATAAACCTCCTGCGCCTCATCGATAACCCGCTGCAGGATCTGCCGCTTTTGAGCGTGCTGTTCGGGCCTGTGTGCGGCCTGAGCGCCGAGCAGCTTTTATCGGTGCGGGACGCGTTTCCCGATGCCCCGTTTTATGAGGCGGCGCGCGCGTACGCGGAGAAAAAAGACGATGCGGCGGCCAATGCGCTGTCAGAATTTTTTGTAAAACTCGAACGCTGGACGTTTGAAGCCTCTATGCGCACAGTGGACGAGCTGGTCGATGCATTGCTTGCGGAAACCGGCATGCACGATATAGTTTCCGCGCTTCCCGGCGGCGTGGTGCGCCGCAAAAACCTTGAGATCCTGCTGGGCCATGCGCAGGACTTTGCAAAAACAGGGCAGGGGCTAAGCGGATTCCTCGGGTTCCTGGATTATGTACGCGCCTCGGGCGACAAGGGAGATTCGGCGCGCGCGCTGGGCGAAAACGACGACGTCGTGCGCATCATGACCGTGCATAAGAGCAAGGGCCTGGAATTCCCCGTGGTGGTGTTCGCGGGCATGGGAAAGCGGTTCAATCCGCGCGACAGGGCGGAGGATGTGGTCTTCCACGACCGGCTGGGGCTGGGGATACGCACGTTCGACGCCGCATTGAGGACCCGCCGAAACAACGTGGTGCGCACGGCCATACTGCATGCGCTGTCGGAGGAATCGCTCAGTGAGGAGATGCGCATCCTCTATGTCGGGATGACGCGCGCACGCGACATCCTGATCATGACAGGGAGCGTAAGCAGCCTTGAAAAAAGGCTGCTTACGCTCGGCCAGCCGGGCGGGGCGGGCGTTTTCAGCGCGTCATGCCCGCTCGATTTCGTGCTCTGCGCCCTGCAGCGCCGCGACGCCCTGGGGGCGTTCAGGGCGCGGCCGGGCGAAACGCTGTCCATCCCCGTCGGGCAAACGGCGCTGCAGGTTCAAGGCGGACAAACGACGGTCGCGGAGACGGTGCGGGACGATGCCGCGCCCGTCTGGCAGGAAGCCATGCAGGATACGCCCGACGCGGACACCTGCGCGCGCGTGCAGGCGGCGATGGAATTCTACCGTTTGGAGCCGCCCGTGCATATTCCCGCCAAAATCCCGGTGAGCAGGCTGCATCCCGTCCGGCAGGACGGCATACAGCCGCCCGGAATAACCGTGCGGGCGCAAAGAAACGCCGCCGGCACTCCGTCGCAGGCGGCGGAGCAGGGGACAGCCATGCATATCGCGCTACAGCACATGAACCTGCATGCCGCCCTCAATGAAAAAAGCGTATTGGACCAGCTTAAAAGCATGGTAATGCTCGGGCTTCTGACAAAGGAGCAGGCGGATATTATTGACGCAGGCGCGCTGTTTGCTTTTGCTTCCAGCAGTCTTGGCAGGCGCATGGCAAATGCCCGGACGGTACGGCGCGAATGGCCGTTCACCCTGCAGATGGGCGCAGGCGAGGTGATGGAAGGCGCGCCCGCGGGCGATACCCTCCTGGTGCAGGGCGTGATGGACGCCTGCTTCGAAGAAGACGGCGCGTGGGTGCTCATTGATTTCAAGACCGACCGCGTGGAGGAGCAAACGCTTGAACTGTCGGCCGAAAAGCACGCTGTGCAGCTCGATTTCTATGCGCGTGCGCTCGAAACGCTCACGTCCATGCCTGTGAAAGAAAGGTGGGTATACCTTTTGCGCGCAAACCGCGGCGTCCGTCTGGAGGACATCTGCGCGTAGAAGGCGCCGTTCCAAAATATAGTGTTTTACGGACTGCATTTCTGCGTATTATCAGTATCAGTTTATTAATCCGTTTTACAGCGTGTGGTGACGATTCATCCAAATAACATCCTCACAAAGAAAGATGTGCCATGAAAAAGAGTTTTACGGTCATTCTTGCGGCGCTCCTTTGCCTGTTTGCAACAGGCTGCACCCGTCCTTATGCTTTCAGCACGCCTGCACCGGCATTTACAGCGGCGCCGACGCCCGCATCCACGGCGTTTGAGACCAGATACCGCGAATCCAGGCTCATTACATCGGGCTGCGTAATGGACAAAATGGCGATAAGCGTCATCCTGGTCGATTTTACCGACGTTGCGTGCTCGACGACCGACGCGCAGTGGTCGGCGAAATTCTTCGGGCAGGAGAACAGCCTGCGGAGTTTTTACGCAACGGCCTCAAATAAAATGATGGATATTGTTCCTGTTTCTGAAAGCTTTGGGGAAAACGACGGCGTTGTCCGCGTACAGCTTTCCAGAAAGCACCCTAACGCGCTGGAAATGGAGAAGGACGGGTTTACCCAGCGCCTGGTCAATGAAATATTGCGCCGGGCGGACGGATACATCGATTTTTCAGGTTGCGATCAAAACGGCGACAATATCCTCTGGCCCACAGAGTTTACGCCCGCCATTGTGCTGGCCGGATACGAACAGGATTTTGAGCAATACGAATCCGACCCGTCGGTGGGCGCGCACATGCACTTCACGAACGAGGACGACTATGCGCTGTATTTGGACAACAGCTCCATTGAGGCGTACATCATGCTGGGAGAACTCGTTTATGATTATGTGAGCCGCGAAAACAGGCTAAATACGGTGGAGATCATCGCGCACGAAACCGGGCACGCGCTGGGGCTTCCCGACCTGTACGACCTGGACGAGAGCAGCCTGGGCGTCGGCATACATTCCACGATGGGCGGCTGCATCTATCAGGACCGCAGCGGGAGGATGAACGAAAACCCTGTTGACCTGGACGCATGGTCGAAGCTTTTCCTGGGATTTGCGAAACCTCAGGTGATCACCCGCACCGGAGAGTACATTCTCTTTGACGGGTTTACGGGTACGGGGAACATCCTGCTCATCCCCACGCGGAATCCCGACGAATACTTCCTGCTCGAAAACCGGCAGTTTACAGGCTATGATGCGGTATTGCAGAATTACCTGTCCCGCAGCGGCGTCTGCATATGGCATATCAACAACAGGTATATTTCGCCGGACGTTTATGATGTTGACGGATTCGTCAACATCAGCGCGGTGAATGGCGACGAAGACCACAAAGGCGTGGACATTGAAGAAGCCAACGAGGCGGTGCTCGGATACGCGCAACTGGACGAACACGTTGATGAATATTATGCCGATTACGATCACTATTTCTCGGCTGCCGGTATCCGTGATTTCAACGCGGATTCGCATCCTTCCACCGCGCTAAACAGCGGTGACCCGACCGGTATCAGCATACGCGTACTTTCAGACGGACCTATGTCCAGAGTGAAAATTGATTTCAAGCAATAGCTAGTATCGCACCGGGATGGCGGAAGTGCCAATAGAAACCTTATCGGTATCATACCCGAGCTTCAAAAGCAGTCTTTCAACACCTAATTTATAGAGGTCGCTTTTTAGCAAGGGGCTGATGTTGATGCTCTGAATCAACGTAAAATGGCCTTCGGCCCGGTATTGTATACTGATGTACGGAATCAGGCACCCCCGGATGATCCTGAACTCGAGGCCGTCGGTATCGTTATCAGGCACGGAAATCACGAACCGGTATTCGTCCTCGTGCCTGAAGCACTCTTTTTTATAGAATATTGCAAGATAAATGAGCGATTCGAATATGAATGCGAGTATCCGGCTGCGGTCCTCTTCGGCTTCATACTTGTTCCAAAGCGTGTTGCAATTCAGGATGACCGCCTTTATCTTCTGCTTCATCTCATTCTTATCATAAATGACCCTGCCAAAAAAGCAGCCTTTGTTCTGAAGATTGAGCCTTTCGACCAGCGCGAAGGGATTAAGGCCGATATTGTAGCCCTCGAACGCGTTGCCCTTGGCATAATAGTTCCACATGGACAGACTGTCAGGGTTGCAGGAGGCGGAGAAAACGTAGTGCGTTTTTGCGGCGCAAAGGTTTTCAAAATCACTGTACCCCTGCCGCAGGCTGCCGGCAAACGCGCTTTCGAATTTATCCGAAGCCTCATTAAGAACCTCCTCAAAGGCTTGAAGCACCAGTTTTTTTTCGGAGCTGTCGTTGAGAAAACCGCTGTCCGTAAAATATATTTCCTCGTTTTCGAGAATGCCTTTGAGTCCTGCGGGCGTGGTGTAATGGTATACCATTTTCAGGTCGTTCGGCTGCTGCGTCAGCAGCGCAACCACCTGCAGGTCGGCTTCAAGTCCGTCGCTTGCCATGCCGCTTCTCCTTCACAAACCCGTTTAGCACGGGTATTCCATGCGTATTAAGTATCTGCACAAAACGGCGTGCATTATACCGCAAGGCCGGTTTGCGTCACTCGTCGGGATTAAAACCGGTATACGGATACAGCGCGTCATCCGTTGCTATTTTTGTGATGCGCCAGAACCCGTCTTCCGGGGTCACGATAAGCGTTGCGGCATAGTCTCCGGCAGGCCCTGCCGACGTGGCCAGGGAGATGCTGAGCGTATATACATAGCTTTTTTCGCTTTCTTTTTGAACGCCGATAATCCTGTAGGCGCTTACCCAGGGGCTGGATATTCCGGTCACCCAGTTTGGCGCGGTCTGTTCGAGCCGTTTTGCGTATTCGTTTCTTAATTGCCGGCTCATCACCGAATACTGCATTGCCGCGCTTCTTTTCATCAGCCCTTTAGCCCAGGTTTCGGCAGCCTGTTCAGGCGTGCATACGCCGACATGCTGCATCGCCTCCATCAACTGGCGGCATCTTATCTGATATTTATCTGCCGCTTCCACCGCGTTAGACATGCGGATGCCGCCGATGCCGATACCGAAAAAATGCAATCCGGTGCTCACAAGAGCGATCGAAAGCAGAATAAAGCCCAATGCCATGCCGCTTAACCGCTTAATTTTTCCGTGGAAAAAATGAAACATATTCAGCCCCCCCTTCATGTACAGTGTATGGAGGCCGGGGGCTTTTCATGAAACCGAAAAACAAGCCTCCCGCCCATAATACGCGGGAAGCTTGTTCGAATAACACCGTTTTGTTTGCTCGCTACTCCAATACGGCCTTGATGCGGCGTACGCCTGCCGAGGAGCTTTCTTCCTTCTTGATTTTAAAGGTGCCCAGTTCGCCCGTGCGCTCCACGTGCGGGCCGCCGCAGATTTCCTTTGAAACATCGCCGATCGAGTATACCTTTACCACGTTGTCGTAACGCGCATCAAAAACGCCCATAGCGCCCTTTGCGTGCGCTTCCTCCACCGGCATCTCCTCGCAGATGACCGTCATGTCGGCCGCGATGGCTTCGTTTACCAGCGCCTCCACCTGCATAAGCTCCTCTTTGGTCATTTTGCGCGGGAAGGAGAAGTCGAACCGCAGGCGGTCGGCGGTGATGTTGCTGCCTTTTTGGAACACCTCGTTGCCCAGCACTTTCCGCAGTGACGCCAGCAGCAGGTGCGTGGAGGTGTGCAGGCGGGTGGTCTGCTCGGAAGCGTCGGCAAGTCCGCCCTTGAAGCGCTGGGAAGCCCCGGCCTGTGAAATCTCCTGATGCTTTTTGAAGCTCTCGTCAAAACCCGCGGTATCCACCGTAAGCCCGCGCTCGGTTGCAAGTTCCACGGTCAGCTCGATGGGGAAGCCGAACGTATCGTAAAGCCTGAACGCGTCCGGACCGTTGACTTCGGTTCCGCAGAGTCTTGATACCAGCTTGTCGAACTCCCTGAGGCCGTGCGTTATTGTGCGTGCAAACCGCTCTTCCTCAAGGTTCAGCTCGCGCATGATCGTTTCCCGGTTTTCGGTTAGCTCAGGATATACCTTGCCGTATTGCGCCACGACCGCGGCGGCCACATCCTGCAACCCGCCCCGTTCAATGCCCAGCTGCATGCCAAAGCGCACCGAACGCCGGATCAGGCGCCTGAGCACATAGCCCTGATCCACGTTGGAGGGGGTGACGCCGCGCTGGTCGCCCAGTATGAACGTTGAACAGCGGATATGGTCGGCTATGATGCGCATGGCGCGCGTGGTTTTTTCGTCCTCTCCGTAGCGCGCGCCGCAAAGTTCGCTTATCACGCGCATGATGCCTGTGAAAACGTCGGTCTCATACACCGAGCCTTTGCCCTGGAGGATGGACGCGGTGCGGTCCAGGCCCATGCCGGTGTCCACGTTTTTTTGCCTGAGAAGCTCAAAGCTCCCGTCCGCCGTTTTATTATACTGCATGAACACGTCGTTCCAGATCTCGAGGTACTTGCCGCAACTGCAGGCGGGGCTGCAGTCCGGCGAGCAGGCCGGCTTGCCCGTATCGATGAACATCTCGGTGTCGGGGCCGCAGGGGCCGGTCTGCCCCGCCGGCCCCCACCAGTTGTATTTTTTCGGAAGATAGAAAATATGGGTATCATGCACGCCCATGTCTTTCCAGTATCCGGCCGACTCCTCGTCGCGGGGTGCGTCGCTGTCGCCTTTGAACACGGTGAAAAAGAGCCTGTCGGGATGGATATGCAGCCATTTGGGCGAGGTCAGGAATTCATAGCTCCAGGCGATGGCCTCTTTCTTGAAATAATCGCCCAGCGACCAGTTCCCCAGCATTTCGAAAAACGTGCAGTGGGAGGCGTCGCCCACTTCATCGATATCGCCTGTGCGCACGCATTTCTGCACGTCGGCAAGGCGCTTCCCCTCAGGATGCGACTGGCCCATCAGATAGGGGACCAGAGGATGCATCCCCGCGGTGGTGAACAGCACGGTCGGGTCGTTTTCGGGGATAAGCGACGCGCTGGGGATGATGGCGTGTCCGCGCTCTTTAAAAAAGCTCAGATACATCTCGCGTAGTTCGTCGGCTCTCATGAAACTATTGCTCCTTCAAAGTCTATATTTATATTATCCGAACAAATCCCGTCGGGCACGGCAAAACAGCCCTTGTATCCGGCGGGTGAAAAATCCATACGCATTAATAATAAAGCATACAAACGGGCGCTTGTCAACGCGCAGATACCATGGATCAGGCGCCGCAGAGCGTAACGATGGCGTCGGCGATCATGCGCGCGTTGAAGGCGAGCATTTCAAGGGGAACATACTCGTTGGCCTGATGCGCCAGATGCTCGCCGGATTCCATGTTCGGGCCGAACGAAACGGCGTTTTCCATCGCGCGGGCATAGGTCGCGCCGCCTATCGAGCGGCAATATGCTTTTGCTCCTGTCTGCCGCGCGTAGACCATCAGCAGTTTCTGTACGAGTTCGGAATCCTCGCTGACGAAATGGGGGGGCAGGCTGTGGCGCACGTTCACCATGAACCCCGGGAGTTGCATGGCCGCAGCGATGCGCTCCAGGATGTCCTCGTGCGTATAGGTGATGGGAAAACGGATGTCCCACTGCATGGACATGCCCTTTTCGTCCATTTCCAGCACGCCGATGTTGATGGTCAGCGCGCCCGAGACCTCATCGCGCAGGGCAAGGCCGATGGACTGCCCGCCCAGCTCGCCGAGCATCTTGCGCGCCAGAAAGGCGATTACGTTCGCCGGACCGCCGGGCTGCAGTCCCAGGTCGTACAGCGCTGCGGCGAGCATGCAGACGGCGTTTTTGCCCAGCTCGGGTGTGGAGCCATGCGCGCTTAGGCCGTGGCAGAGGACGTGTACGTTGCCGTCCTGCTGTAAGGTGCATTCCATATCCGGGCCTAGCCGGGTTTGCAGGGATTCGGCCGAAAACGTCCCGTCGTTTCCGGGGCTGATTACGGCTTCGGCGCGGTCCGGAACCATGTTCACGCGGCTGCCGCCCGAAAACGACAGTACGCGAAGGCCGCCTTCCTCACCGGCGGCAGAGGAGAATTTCTTGGTGATATCCAGATGCAGAACGCCTTTTTCGGCGTTTATCACGGGGTATTCGCAATCGGGGGAAAACGCCAGGTCGGGCAGGGGCTGATGCTGCTTATAATAGGCCATATCCCCCCAGCCGCTTTCTTCGTCGCACCCGAGCATGATACGCACGCGGCGCTTTAGCGGCAAGCCCCTTTCTTTAACGGCGGCAAGCGCGTACAATGCGCTGATGACCGCGCCTTTGTTGTCGGTAGTGCCGCGGCCGTACATGCGCCCGTTTTCGATGTGGGCCGAAAACGGGTCATGGTTCCAGCCCGCGCCCGCAGGGACCACGTCCAGATGCATCATAATGCCCAGCGTTTCATCCCCCTCGCCGTAATCCACAAGCCCCATATGGCCCTCAAGGTTTACCGGCTCGAATCCTAGCTTTTTGCCGAGCGACAGCGCATATTGAAGGGCGCGGCCGACTCCTTCGCCGTAGGGCATGCCAGGGGCGGCCTCGCCCTTTACGCTGGGGATGCGGACCAATCCGGCCAGAGCGTCGGTCATTTCATTGGCCTTTGCGTCTATATAATCGTTGATGCGTTTCATATTTTATCTCCGTTTCTGCTGCGCGTGCAATGTATTTTTTTCATGCGCAAAAAATATGCACATGCGCTGAAATCTTCAAGTCCTGAAAAACAAACCCTCTTAAGACCTACAGTATAACCGTAACAAATTTTGGTGTCAAACGATACGTCATACAGGAAGGATTTTTCCATATTCCTGGAGAATATTATCGGACAGCGTCGAATGAAAGGGAGCACCCTTTGGTGCCGGATGGAGGAAATGCACGAAGGACACAGGAAACGGCATAAGGAGCGGTATCTGACCGAAGGGCTGGAAGGGTTCAAGGACCATGAAGTCCTCGAACTGCTTTTGTATTACAGCATTCCCCGCAGGGACACCAACGAAATCGCGCATACGCTGCTCAAAAAGTTCGGTTCATTAAACGCGGTATTGGATGCGGATCCGTCTGAATTGGAAGCTACGGCGGGTGTCGGTATACACAGCGCGATCCTGCTATCGCTGGTCCCGGCGATTGCCAGGCGGTATGACATCGCGGCAATCGGGGACAGGCCGCAGCTTGACAGCACAGCCAGGGCGGGGGAGTACGCGATGGCGCTGTTAAAGGGCATACCCGTGGAGAGATTCTATCTCATCTGCCTGGATGCGCAGTGCCGCGTGACCTACGCCGCATTGCTGCAGGAGGGCACGATAAACCAGGCCGCGGTATACCCGCGGATGGTGGTGGAAACGGCGCTGCGTCACCGCGCGCACAGCCTGATCATTGCGCACAACCACCCCGGCGGCGCGCTCAAGCCGTCCAAAGCGGACATCCGCGTGACGCGGGCGGTAATGGACGCCGTAAAGCCGCTGGGCATCGACGTACTGGACCACATCATCGTCGCGGGCAGGGGGTACTTCAGCTTTGCGGCCGAGCGCAGCATGACCGAAATGGACGCGAGCGTGCAGCAGAAGGAAACGGGCTACGCAGCCGAACCGGAGAAATGAGTTTGAGAATAAAAAGAGCTGACGGGTGTGATTATCATATTTAATTACTACAGATATTGAGGCATTTTTTGCAACTGAACTGTGTTGGCTGTGGCCGCCACTCTACGTTTTTGGCGCGGGATAATCCCATATTCATAAAGAAACCGGAGATACTCCCATTTGCCGTCTTTCGCAAGATTCCCGTCACCGGATGGCGCCCTGTTAACCGCCGCGCTTCATCCGCGGGGAGCAAAACCTGTTTCCGAGATAGTGGAGAAACTGATCGGAATAAAGTAAAGGATATGTTTCTTTGAATCGGATACCGAAAATAATTAACAATCTAAAACAGCCCGTCAGGGCTGTTTTTATATCAATACTGTTTGATTGAATTGCTGTTGGCCAAAGAATCAATACGTTCTGATGTCGCGTCCGCGCAGATGGAAACGGTGTGTGTGCTCGGCGTCCAGCAGCCGTGAAACAATGCGTTCGCCGTAGCGCTCCTGGATGTTCTGCGGCGACAGGTTGGTGGCCACGATGGTGTGCTTTGCCCTGAGCAGCCGCTCATTGAATATGGAAAAGAAGTATTCGATTGTCACGTTGTTGTAAAGCGGTTCACTCCCCAGATCGTCGCAGACGAGCAGGTCGGATTCGCTGAGGTGACTCAGATCAATATCGGCTCCCAGATGCTTTTGAAAGCACAGCTCTCCCAACGAGAATGCGGTAAAGCGCAGCACGTTGAAGGACTTGCGCAAAAGCGCCCCTGTGATGCAGTTTAAAAGATAGGTCTTTCCCAGGCCGGACTGTCCGTAGAACAATAGGTTGGGCTTTTTGTTACGGGGAAAAACATCGGCGTATTCCCTGCAGATGTTCCTGAGCTGGCGCATGTATTCCCGCTGCGACGTCTTTGCGTCAGGCGGGATCTCGTCGGGGAATTTATTCAGGTCAAAATTCTCGAAGCTCTGCTTTTGCAGTATTTCGGTGTCGTTCGGCGCAAACCGTTCCTCGCCCAACCGTTTAATGAAACAGGCGCAGCGCTGCTTCACGGTTTCCCCTGTAAAGCCGCTGTCCCGGCAAACCGAACAACGGTAGGTCATATTCAGATAATCCCGGGGCAGCCCCGCCTCCTGGAGCAGTTCGCCGCGCTTTTTGAGGAGCGCCTGCAAGGCAGCTTTTGTCGACAGCGCATTCTGGATGTCTCCGTTATACAATAGCGCTAAACGCGCGTCTTCCAGTTCGGAGATAGCGGGGCAGAGCGACACGGCGTGGGCCAGCCGAGCTTCCAGCGCTGTGCGGTTGCGCATACGCTGCGACTCAAAGTCAGCGAGTACGCGGTTCATTGCCTCGTCGGCCATGATCAGCGGCCCCCTTCTGACGCTGTCAAATCGTCAAAATCCCTGTTAAGGCCGTTTTGCTCCGGCGGACGCTGGTCGTATTTCAGCCCGTCCAGCTTTTTCCTGTAGCCGTTTGAATTCTTGGAAAAAATATGGGTTTTTCGCTCCGCCTGGGCCTGCGCGAGCGTGAGAACGCCCTTTTTCTGGTAGTTGGACAGCAGCTTTTGCAGGAACTGCCAGGGCTGGTGCGCATCCGCCGAAAGCTCGGCGGCGTAGAGCAGGAGATCCTCTTCCATGCTCCACGTATTGCGCCATTTCATGTAGGAAGTGCGCTCGTTTACACCGATGGACCGCATAATGCCTGCGCGCTTGAACAGCTCCGCGATCGCGCTGTCCAGCGTCCGGTCGGATTCAAGCTGTTTCCTTGCCTCGGAAAAAGCGCGGATGCCCTTCGCGTTCCAGTCTTCGAGCAGGGCGTTTACTGCGGCAAAGGTAGAACGCCCGTTTTCCACCGCGTGCTCGCAGGCAGCCAGGACGGTATTGTGGTCCATGCCCCATTCGCGCGTCCAGCGCGCGTACTGTATGTTCTGCGCCTGCGTGGGAGAGGCGCTCTTTATGCCCAGGGCAAGCAGCACCTCGCGCACCTTAACGCCCAGTGTTTCGCGCGCGGCAAAATGCGCTTCAATATCGGCAGCGCGTATGATCCCCTGTTCGTACAGGGAGGCCAGCACACGGTGGACATAGGCCAGGTTTGGCTTCTGTATCTTTGTAGTCTCCTTGCAGGCTAAAAGTATCGCGTCCTGCGAAAAACCCCATTCCTCCGTCCACTTGTTATACAGCCGGTTTTCGTCGACGGTGGGCGTCCGGTACACGCCGATGTGCGAAAGCACCTTTTGCGTCTGCGAAGTCGCGCTGGCGTGCTGGGAAATGCGCCTTTCCGCGTCTTCCAGCGTGCGCACGCCTTCATTGGCCCAGCTTATCGCCACTTTATGCATATAGGCCATGCTGACCTGCTGTCCCTTGCGCTCCACGCAATGGGATACCATATGCAGCACGGCCTCCGGCTCCATGCCCAGCACTTCGATCCAGTCGTATATTTTCTGGAGATCCTGCGTATGCAGAAGCCGTCCGCCCAGCACGGACTGCAAGGCGATGTTGAAATCGCTGTAGCGCGCAAGCTCGGGCGGTGTTTCGTAATTGCTCTGGTACAAGCGGTTTTTTACGTTATAGAATTCGACGGCAAAAGGCTCCTCGGATACGATGTGCACCAGCCCGTCGCGCGCCCAGTAGGCAAACGCGTTATAGACCGTCTCGGTTTCCAGGCCCAGCGCGAGGGCAAAAGCCTCGGCCGAGGTGTCGGCGGCGCCGGGGTGCAGGCACTGGTACAGGCCGTACACATACACTTTGACAAAATCTCCGGGCGCTTTGGTCATAAACTCCTGGATGAACAGGTTTTCCAGCGGCGTCACATCAAAGAGTATGGAATTATCGGACAGTTTGCAAAACGGCATGGACTTCTCCTTTTTGTTTAAGCAGTAAAACTATGTATAGAGTAATAATATCACAAACCGTGTGACGGTTTGAACCTGCGGATGCAGATATGTAAAAAACACAATCTGGCACAAAATCGCCCGTTACTGCTTGCGTGCCGGGCACAAAAGCGGTCGGGCGAAATGCAAAATCAAACGGACAAACTTAATTCCTGAGCTGCGCGATGGATGAAAGTCCGGCCTGCGTAAGCGTGGCAAAGGGGTAGGGGGGCTCCTCGTCGAAGCCGGTGGATAGCTGCAATTCCTCGCGGTGGCGCACAAGTATACCCTTTTTCCGCAGGAGCATCTCGATATTGTCGCTGCTTTCCGAGATGAATTCGGCCAGATATACCACAGGCAGGGCAAGGGCCAGATAACGCGCGGCTTCGGGGTATTCCTCGTGGAGGGAAGAAATATCGCGGTAGATATCCAGCGCCGCAAAGGACACATCAGGGAACATCTCAATGGTATCCGGCCGTAAATGCTCGCCGTTTGCATGCTCATCTGCTCCCGATGCTCCGGCAAGATACAGTTCCAGACCGTCTTCGGATTCAAAAACGCTGAACACAACGCCCTCGACATTTTTGGGGACAGGCGTTTCTTCCAGAATGGAGGTTAGCCAGTCCCTGAACTGTGCATAGGACTCCAGAAATTCCTCGTACTCGAACAATGGCGTATCGGTTATGGAAAACCTTTCTTCAAGCTGGCTGTTTAAAAGCGGCCATCCGTCCTCCAGGCGGGGCAGGGCTGAAATCAGCTCATCCATGCATAAACCGACAGCATCCGGGTCGCTCATGGCGTTTAATCCTTTCGTTGGTTTATTGGTCAGTATATAGCTATTCTGTAACCACTGTGAAATATCCTTTTTATTATAGCATATTTTAAAAAGGTTTTTTCTTTCTTTTTAAGGAATAATGCAACAAGAGGAATTATTATGAGATTGGAGGGAAGCCGATGCAGAAAAAAATGCCGGTGGTGGAGATGCTTATAACATGGGCCGGAAAGGGACGTTGCCGGATGCATATGCCCGGGCACAAGGGCGGGAAGGGGCTAAGACACGTACCGGGATTTGATGCGCTGGCTTTTGATACGACCGAACTCCCCGAAACGGATGATCTGTTTGCGCCATCCGGAGCGCTCAAGGAAGCGATGGAGCTGGCCGCTGAAGGATTCGGGGCCAGATACACGCAGTTTCTTACCGCGGGCGCTACAAGCGGCATACTGGCCATGCTGCTTGCGCTTCCGCGCGGATCCGCTGTCCTGGCGGGGCGGGACTGCCACCGCTCGGTCGCCGCGGGGATAGAGCTTGCGGGCCTTACGCCCGTGTTCGTATACCCCCGCATGCTCAGCGGCGGCATGCCGGGCTGCGTGTGCGCCGAAGACATTGAAAGCGCGCTGCGAAAAAACAGGCACATCAGAGCCATTATCATAACGTATCCGAATTACTACGGCCTGTGCGGCGATCTGGAACGCATACGGGAGGCGGCGGACCGGCTAGGCGCGCTTTTGCTGGTCGACGGCGCGCACGGGACGCATTTTGCGTGCGGCGCGCCCGCGCTGCCGCTCTACGCGGGCCAGTACGCCGACGTATGGGTGGACGGGGCGCATAAGACAACGGGCGCGATGGGGCAGGGCGCTTTTTTGCATATGAGCGCCCGTGCGGAAGAAAAAGGGATGGCAAAAGAGTCGCTTTTGCGCGCGCTTGCGCTCGTGCACACGTCCAGCCCGTCCTACCCGATTCTTGCCTCGCTGGATGCCGCGCGCCAAAGACTGTTTACGCGCGGGGAGGAATGGGAGACCTTTGCGCATGCCTGCGTTGCTGTTACGGAGGAAATCGACGCGCTAAAGGGCCTTGCCTGTTCCTGCCTGCACCACCGGAATCAGGCCGGCGTCGCGGCGCATGACCCGACGCGCCTGGTGGTGGACGTCCGCGGGCGGGGCTTGACTGGATATGCGGCGGAGCCTATACTTAAGGCAGCGGGCGTGGAGCCTGAAATGTGCGACGATGCGCGCATCGTGGGGATTGCGGCGCCGTGGGACCCGGACGGGCTGCCTGCTTTTGCGAAGGCTGTAGCCGCGCTGGAGCCTGCGGGAGAGCCGTTGCAGCTTGAGGGGACAACCCTCCGGCCGATAGCGCCGGTGCGCATGGAGCAGACAACACGCGCGGTGGAACACGTGGAGATTAAAAGCGCGGAAAATCGCGTTGCGGCTGCGGCGGTCGGCGCGTATCCGCCAGGCATACCCGTGCTCTGGCCGTACGAGGTGGTCGGACGTGAGGCCGTGCGGTATCTGCTCAAGGTGCAGGAATGCGGTGGCAGGCTCTTTGGTCTTCAGGACGGCAAGCTGCCGGTGTTTGCGCTGGGCCCGGATATTTAAAACAGATTTCATAGGTTTCGGTTAAGCAAACCGGCCCTTTATACGAAACATATGTATCAGGCGGTGGGGCGAAAGATTTATGGCGGCGATTGTGCCGCGCGATTTATGAATAAGGAGATTCAACCTATGAAAGGGCTGTTTATCACATTCGAGGGACCGGACGGCGGGGGCAAGAGCACGCAGATCCGGCTGCTGAACGAATGGCTCACGGGCAAGGGGCATGACGTGGTGGTGACCAGGGAGCCGGGAGGAGATCAGGGAAGTTATACTGGATATCCGCCACAGGAACATGACGCCGGTCACAGAGGCGCTTTTATACGCTGCGGCGCGTGCGCAGCATGTGGAGGAAGTGATCCTTCCCGCTCTCAAAGAGGGCAAAACGGTCATATGCGACAGGTTTCTGGATTCGTCCCTGGCGTATCAGGGGGCTGGCAGACGGCTGGGTATGGAAATGGTGGCCGATATGAACCGGCATGCGATACAGGGCATTGAGCCTGCGATCACCTTTTTATGCCGCATAAACCCCGAGCTTTCGCGCCTCAGGGTGTGGGGGCGCGCGGTGCCCGACCGCATGGAGAGCGAAAAGGAGGAATTCCAGGCGCGCGTACTGAACGGGTTCGACGAGCTTGCCCGCCTTTATCCCGGCCGCATCCGGGAAATCGATGCGGGACGCGATATCCAGGTGGTCTACGATGAGATCATCGGGCACGTAAGCGCGCTGCTTGAAAAAAGGAAGAATGAGACGTGAGCATAACGCAGGAAATCCTGTTTTCGGCAATACAAAACGGACAGGTCCCGCATGCCGTGCTCATTACGGGAGAGCGGGGGGCAGGGAAGCGGGAAACGGTCCGGCGCTTTGCGCAGATGCTCTTGTGCACCGGGAGCCCGAAGCCCTGCGGTGCCTGCACGGGCTGCAGGCTGCTTGCAGCCGATGCGCACCCCGACATGCTGTATATCGCCGCGCAAAAAGGAACGATACGCATTGAGGCTGTGCGGAAGATTATCGGGGAGCTTTCAAAAAAGCCGTACGGGGATTCTTTCCGCGTCGTTTTGATGGAAAACGCGCAGGAGATGACGGCGCAGGCGCAGAACTGCCTGCTCAAGACGCTGGAAGAGCCGCCGGAGAGGACGGTTTTCCTGCTGACCTGCATCAGGGAGCAGGAGCTTTTGCCCACGGTGGTTTCGAGGTGCCGCGTGGTGCGCGTCACGGGTGAGGGGGAAGCGGCCCTTAAGGAAAGGCTTCAAGCGGAGTTGCGCATGGATGCCCAAACGGCAGCGTTGTATGCGCGCCTTGGCCGGGGGCATTACGGCCGGGCGCTCCAATGGGCAAAAACGGACGGCCCCATGGCGCTCCGCCAAAACCTCTGGTCGATGCTCATAGGGCTGTGTGAAACAGGTTCCGACCCGCTCCAGGGCTATGCCCTGTTTAAGGAAAACACCGGCGATACGGACCTGATACTCTCCATATTGGCGGACATATTGACCGACATCCTGCAGCACAGGCAGGGCGCTGCGCCGCTGAATACGGATCATGCGCGGGATGTGGAATATCTTTCAAAGAGGTTCTCGGGGCCCGGCCTGCAAAGAGGGATGGAGCATATTATGAGGGCCGGTGCGCTGCTAGAGCGGAACGTGCACCATCAAATGCTCATGGAGGATCTGATTTTAAAACTCAAGGATGCATTGGAGGTACCCATAGATGGCGAAAGTAATCGGCGTGCGCTTTAAGCGTGCCGGGAAAATATATTATTTTGACCCGGGCGAATGGGAAATCAGCAACGGATGCAACGTAATCGTCGAAACGGTGCGCGGCATAGAGTTCGGCGAGGTGGTGCTGGGGACAAGGGAGGTAGAGGAAGCGGCGCTGAACCTGCCGCTGAAAAAGGTTATCCGTATCGCGACCCCCGAAGACGAACAGACCATGACCCAAAACACGGAAAAGGCAAAAGAAGCGTTTCAAATATGCGAGGAGAAGATAGCGAAGCACCAGCTGGAAATGAAACTGGTGGATGTTGAGTATACATTTGACAACAATAAAATTATTTTTTACTTCACGGCTGACGGGCGCGTGGATTTCCGCGAGCTGGTCAAGGACCTGGCTTCCGTGTTCCGCGTGCGCATTGAGCTGCGACAGATAGGCGTCAGGGACGAGGCCAAGATGCTCGGCGGGTTGGGCGGCTGCGGGCGACCCTGTTGCTGCAGCCAGTTTCTGGGCGAATTCCAGCCCGTTTCGATCAAGATGGCGAAAGAACAGAACCTTTCGCTAAGTCCCACAAAGATATCGGGGCTTTGCGGCAGGCTCATGTGCTGCCTCAAGTACGAGCAGGAATATTACGAGGGCATGTCCAGGTGCATGGTGCGTGTGGGCAAATCGGTCATGACGCCCGACGGACCTGGCGTGGTGGTGGATAATAACGCGCTTACCGAGACGGCGACCGTCCGCGTGGAGCTTTCCGACGGCACATTTGACATGCGCAGCTATCACTATACCGACGTGCGCCCCAAAAATAAGCAATCCGATGGCTGTATGCCCAAACCCGGGAACGCAGACGTACCGGATGCCGGTCTTGAAACGGATGAACCGGAGGACAAAACGGAGAGTGAATTAGAAGAATAAAACATAGCCATGGACACTCCTAAATGATATAATATGTTCGGTTGTATATAATCACTGATCATTCAAGGAGGTGAATTCCATGGCTTATAGTATCAACGACGATTGCATTAAATGCGGCGCCTGCGAAGCAGAATGCCCGGTGAGCGCTATTTCCGAGGGAGACAGCAAATACGAGATCAATCCTGATGAATGTATCGATTGCGGCGCCTGTGCCGGCGTTTGCCCCGTAAACGCTCCCAACCCCGAGTAAGAAAAGTTTTTCTAAAAGAAGCCTGGTAACAGGCTTCTTTTTGTTTTGGTTTGTGCAGCTTTCCTCTTTAGCAGATTGTGGATTCGGGCTGGAAATGGTTCACGAATAGCCCTATCCGGTTTCATGTCACATTTTGCCGTCCATTATTCTAACTGATACTCCCTAAGGCAGTTCTATGCCTTTTCAGGCCGATCAGTATTTCGGAGCATGAAACACACTTTGGCAAATCGGTGGAAATTACGTAAAAGAGGAGCAATCGGAAAAGAGGAAACGGCATGAAAAAGCGGGTAATAACATTTTTTTTATCGCTGCTGCTAATGCTTTGCGGATGGGCGGTGGCAATTCCGTCGGAGGCGTATGCGGCGTTTGACGGGATTATCAGGGTACGCGTCTCGCCATCCGGGCAATCGTCGGATATCCGCGTCGTACCCCACGGGAACTATTTCATTTCCGAGGCGCCAAACGTCAGGCTTTCGGATACGGAATATAAGGTGCACATGTCCGGGAGCAACGTGCAGCTTTTATACGGCCAAACGGTGTTGTACACGGGAACGAAGATCACGCTTGTACGCGCGGCGGGAAACACGACCGATAACTTCATCGTATTCCCCTACAGCCCGACGCACAAAACGCGAACGAACTATTACGGCGACATCGTGTTTTCCGTGAACTCGGGATTGTGCGCGGTCAATTACGTGTATGTCGAAGACTATGTGATGGGCGTGATCCCGTACGAAATGAGTCCCAGCTGGCCTGCCGAGGCGCTCAAGGCCCAGGCGGTCTGCGCGCGCAACTACGGCGTGAAGGCGGCGCTTGCAAGCCCGAGCGGTACATGGCACCTCGGGGACACGGCAAGCTCGCAGGTGTACAAGGGGATTCCGGGCGTAAGCTCGACCGGAACTATCAATTACAGTACGTACAATACCATAAAGAACATCGTAAACGGCGTACCGCGCAAGGTGATGAAATACAACGGGGACATATTCAGCGCATATTTCTCGGCGTGGAACGGCGGTGAAACCCTCAGCGTCAAGGGCTGGACGGGCAACACTTCGTCCGCCTACGGCTATACCGTTGTCAAGGCGGATGTATACGATGACCGCCGCTGCCAAAGCGCCTACTGGATCTCCAAAACGATCAACACGAATTTGTATTCTCCAACAGGGAACGACATCAACATGGCGATTCAGAATATGCTGGTGAGCAAATACCGCGCGCAGTACGGAGTGACAGCCTCGAACGTATACGTTGTAAGCACGCCTGGCATTAAAGGACTGGACCCGGCAGGCGCTCCCGAGGTATCGCTCGTTTACGAAAAATTCTATTGCGATGTGCTTTTCAATACGGAATCGGCCCCAAAACGCATCACCTTTACGGATACCGACCTCAAAGCTGCGCTGGGCATCAGCTCCGCCTACATCGCCTTTAGAATCAAGAATAATTCGAACGGCACCACGACGCTCTACAACGTACGGTACGGCCACGGGGTGGGCTTGAGCCAACGCGGCGCGCAGCAGATGGCCAACGAGGGCAAGACCTATGCCGACATCCTGAATTTCTATTACAACGGCATCACGTTCGGCACGCTCAGCGTATCCCCGCCCACGCTCCCGCAGATGCCGTCGGGTTCATCTACGCCCACGCCCACCCTGACTCCAACGCCGACCCCGTCATCGACAGCCACGCCCGCGCAGTCGTATATCGCGACTATAGTAAACTGCACCAGCTACGTGAATGTGCGTTCGGCCCCCAACACCTCTTCAACAATACTGGGACAGGCGCCCAAAGGCGCCGTATATCCCGTCAAGAAGGCGAATTATACCAGCGACTGGCACCAGATAGAGTATAACGGCCAAACGGCTTACCTTTATAGCTATTACGCGGCAATCACGCTGGTATCGGCAGCGTCTCCTTCGCCGGCCCCAACGCCCACCGCGACACCGAAAGCAACCCCAACGGCAACGGCGAAGCCGACGGCAACCCCGTTCCAGAAGGAAGCGCCAAAACTCACGGCGGCCCCGGCGTCCTATAACAGCATCAAGCTGTCCTGGAAAGCGGTGTCCGGCGCGACCGGCTATTCGGTGTACAGGGCGGCCTCGGCTGCCGGACCGTATTCGCGGATTGTAAGCACTGCGTCAACAAGCTATGTGAATACAAACCTGAAAACGGGGACGACGTGTTACTACAAGGTAGCGGCGTATGCGCTCTCCGGCACGACACGGCTCTATGGCAGCACAAGCAGTGCCGTTTCCGCTAAGCCGCTGCCAGGGACGCCCGCCAGCCTGAAAGCCGCATCGGCGACAGCCACCAGTATAAAACTCACGTGGAACGCGGTGTCCGGCGCGACCGGTTATTCGGTGTACAGGGCGGCCTCGGCTGCCGGGCCGTATTCCCGTATCGTAAGTACTGCAAAAAACAGCTATACAAACACAGGCCTGAAAACCGGCACGGCCTATTATTATAAAGTCGCGGCATATACGCTTGTGGGTAAGGCATGGGTATACGGCGGCTTTTCCGCCGCCGCTTCCGCAAAGCCGGGTCAAAGCGTAAAGTCCGCCCCGGCCGCCGCATCCACTGTATATACCGCAACAATTATTAACTGCAACAGCTATGTGAACGTGCGCTCTGCGCCCAACACAGCGGCAAAAGTTCTCGGGAAGGCGCCTAAAGGCGCGAAGTATCCCGTTAAAAAGGCAAATTATACAAGCGGGTGGCACCAGATCAATTATAATGGCGCGACAGCCTACGTGAGCAGCCAATATGCCGCGCTCACGAAATAAACCGGAAGCGCTGAGCGTTGTGGGCCAGTGGAAAAAGAATATTGAAAAAAGCGGGCATAAGGCCGCTTTTTTTATGTGCAGAGGGACTTGCTGACGCAACAGCGTTTGAAAACCGATCCCCTATTTTAGGATGACGTATATGAATTACACCTTTACATTTCTTTCATTTTGAGTATAAATTAATAATGTGTGACATGTTTCCGCTTTTTCGAATGCTGCCTGTTACAAACGTTTAGGTCATAAAAGTTAACATATTCTTACAACAGACATATCCAAATTACCGGTATCCGATAAATTCAGCCTGAAACGCACAAGCGTCTCAGATGCTAAGTCATAACAAATTAGGAGGAATGTTGTATGTATGAGTATCCAAAGGCTAACGACGCCCTCGGGACAATGAACCGAGGGAATGCTGCCGAATCCGGGCTGTGCACGCTTTGCCAGGCGGATTGCCAGGGCAGATGCGAAACGTTCATGTCCTGTATGAAGGGCAGGAAACTGCTGTATCCGAGGGATTTCGGCTGGATAACGGCGGGCGCGCGGAACACCACGGCAATCGGCGTGAATTATGACGCGCTGCGCATCAACGGCTACCATTACGGCGCAAACGGGCTGCCGGAAGGACTTTCGTCGGATGCGGACGACTGTATCTTCCCCAACGTCGACCTTTCCACCGAGTTCGGTAAGGCGGTAAAGACGAAGTGCCGCGTTCCACTCATGACGGGAGCGCTCGGCTCGACTTTTATCGCCGCCCGTTACTGGGAAAGCTTCTCGATCGGCGCGGCGCTTGTGGGGTATCCCATCGTTGTCGGTGAGAACGTGGTGGGCATAGACAAAGCCGCGGTGATGAAGGACGGCAAAATAGAGGTTGCGCCCGAGATGGACCGCCGCATCGAAACCTATCTGCGCTACTATGACGGGTACGGCGCAATCATCGTGCAGATGAATGTCGAGGACACGAGGAACCGTGTTGCGGAATACCTGATCGAGAAGTACGGCGATAAAGTCATACTGGAGCTGAAATGGGGCCAGGGCGCAAAGGACATAGGCGGCGAGATACAGGTGGACAGCCTGGAATACGCGCAGTTCCTGAAAGAACGCGGCTACGTGGTCGACCCCGACCCGACGCAGCCCGAGGTGATACAGGCGTTCAAGAGCGGCGCCATTACCTCTTTTGCGCGGCACAGCCGGCTTGGATATACCGCTCTGCAGAAGGCCGAACAGGTTGAGCAGGATTTCGGCGACGCAGTTGCCTATTTCCGCAGGATTGGCTTCAAGCGCATCACGCTCAAGACGGGTTCCTATGGCATGGAAGCGCTTGCGCAGGCGATCAAGCTCGCCACTATTCATAAACTGGACCTGCTCACGATCGACGGCTCGGGCGGCGGAACCGGCATGAGCCCGTGGAACATGATGGAGACATGGGGCGTGCCGTCGATACTCCTCCACAGCAAGGCCTATGAATATGCAAACATCCTTGCGGCCAAAGGGTATGACGTGGCGGATATGGCGTTTGCGGGCGGCTTTGCCAGGGAAGACCATATCTTCAAGGCGCTTTCGCTCGGAGCGCCGTTTACAAAGCTCGTATGCATGGGCAGGGCGCTGATGATACCCGCATTCCTGGGCGCGAACATCGAAGGCGCGCTGTATCCCGATAGGCGCGAAAAGCTCAACGGAAACTGGGACAAGCTCGCAAAGAGCGTGCTGGAACAGGGTTCCGTACCCGAGGAGATTTTTGCAGGGTATTACGACGTACAGGCCAAAGTGGGCGCGGACGAGATGAAAAACATCCCGTTTGGCGCGATTGCGGCCTGGACGCTTGCCGACAAGCTCTCGGCCGGTCTGCAGCAATTGATGGCGGGCGCCCGCGTATTCAGCATGAAGCAGATGAGCCGCAAAAACCTGTTTTCCGCAAACAGGGAAACGGAGCGGGAGACGAATATTCCGTTTATAACGGACGTACAGGACGAAATCGCGAAGAAGATACTGGATATCTAGTCCTTCAAGGTGTATTTGATTTGATTCATTTTCCAAGGATTCCTGCAATGGCGTAGGTTTCAATGCTTGGCCGTGTGGGAGTATGCAAAAAAACGGCCGGGCGGCCGTTTTTTTTTGCAGTTTTGCGGAGAAAAAACTGCAAAAACCAACTTTTCAGCAGATGCGGATAGCGTCTTTTTTTATTCGTTTTCCAGTTCCAGCAGGCGCCTGTACAGCGTCCTGCGGTTAAGGCCCAGAGCCTCGGCGGCTTGCCGTGCGGCGGCAGGCTTGTCCAACCCGCTTTGCAGCAATTCTTTCAGGAGCGCGTCGCGCGTTTCGTCGTCCGCCTCTTCTCTGACAGGCTCTTTTCCCTCTATTACCAGCACAAATTCACCGCGCGGCTCCTGTTCCCTGTATAGCGCGGCCAGTTCTGTCGCGCTTGCGGATATAACTTCTTCGTGCAGTTTGGTCAGCTCGCGGCAGCAGCAGATCACCCTGTCCGGTTCCAGATTTTGGAGCATATCCAGCGTTTCAGCCAGGCGGTGCGGGCTTTCATACAGCACGCAGGTCACGCCCTGGTTCAAAAGCCATGCGATGCGCTGCCTGCGCTTTGGTTTACCGCCCGGCAAAAAGCCCTCGAACAAAAACCGTGACGCGTCCATGCCGGACAGCATAAGCGCGCACAGCGCCGCGCTGGGCCCGGGAAGCGCGGTCACTTCCACCCCTTCCCGGCGCGCCGCCGCCACCAGCTCGGTTCCCGGGTCGGCGATGCAAGGCGTCCCCGCATCGCTCACATACGCGATGGTCTCGCCTGCCTGTATGCGTCTGATGAGGGCCTCGCACTTTTCTTCGGTTGAATGCGCGTGAAAGCTGATCAAAGGTTTTTTGATTCCCAGGTGGTTCAACAACTGCAGGGTGCGGCGCGTATCCTCCGCCGCAACCGCGTCGGCTTCCGCAAGCGCCTGCCTTGCGCGCAGGGTGATATCCCCGAGGTTCCCGATGGGGGTGGAGACGAGTATCAGTTTACCCATGAAGTTTTACGCCTCCCCGCCGCGGTAGATTTGCATCATTTCCCCTGAGTATTCCCCGTTTTCATCAAAAGCGAAAAGCGGCGGCTCAAAGTATACGCCTTTGCCCCCCAGCTTCACGGCCTCGACCAGCACGAATGAGGGCGGCGCGCCAAAGCGCGGGTGCACCATGCGCATGCGTTTGGGCTCTAGTCTGTGCACGCAGAGCGTGTGCACCGCTTCAGCCAGGCGCGAAGCCGGATATATCACGGCCAGCGCGCCGCGGTTCCTGAGCAGCCTGAAGGCGCTCGCGCAGACGTCGTCCATGGTGCAGCCTTCTTCTTCCCGCGCAAGGCGCCTGCCGGGATGCGGGCTGGACGGGCCGCTGCCGCTCTTGCGGTAGGGTGGGTTGCACAGGGCGTAATCAAAGCCCCCGTGCCCCAGAACATCGGGAGCATCCTTTAAATCCAGCGCCATGATGTCGATCATGTCGTCCATATTAGCCAGCAGCACGCTGCGCCGCGCCATATCCGCCATGTCCTCGCGTATCTCGACGCCGACCACCCGCGCCGGGTCCCTGCGCGTGCATAAAAGCAGCGGGATTACGCCCGTTCCCGTGCCCAGGTCGATGACGGTATGGCCGGGCCGTATGCGCGCGAACTCGGCGAGCATCACGGCATCTGTGCCGAAGCAGAAATCATCCGGTTTTTGTAGTATGCTCAGCCCCAAAAGCTCCAGGTCGTCCAGGCGCTCGCCCGGGCCGATCAGGGCCTGGGCGCGCATATCGAACGCACGCATAATGAATCACTCCCGTTCGCAAGTAATGCTGGCCGCTACTTATTATACCATATTTACGTCCCATCCCCGGGTGCTAGCACCTGGCGTGTATGCATAACTATAAAAGAATAACAGCCGGAGGAGGGATAGCCATGCGCATGATATGGGGCCTTATGATTGTGCTGGGCATAGTTGGCGGGATCCTGGGCGGCTCGGGAGATACGCTGCTCGATGCCGCTCTCAGGGCCTGCGGCGACGCCGTAACGCTGAGCATAACGCTCATCGGCGCCTATGCATTATGGATGGGGATTATGAACATAGCAAAGGAGGCGGGCATGGTGAAAAGCCTGTCCCGCTCGCTCAAGCCCGTAACCAAACGGCTCTTTAAGGGCGCGCCCGACGGCGCTTTGGCCCATGAGTATATCGCGCTCAACCTTTCGGCAAACATTTTGGGACTGGGGAACGCTGCCACGCCCTACGGGATAAAGGCGATGGAGGAACTGCAAAGGTATAACAGAAAACCGAAGATCGCCACCAACGCGATGTGTATGCTTCTGATCATCAACGCGTCCTCGGTACAGGTCCTGCCCACCACCGTTATGGCGCTCAGGGCGGCCGCAGGCAGCGCGGCGCCTGCCGCCATAGCCCTGCCGGCTTTGCTGGCGACCATCATAAATACCGTCTTTGCCATCTTCCTTGCAAAGGTCATGGAGCGCAGATTGTAATGGATTCGGTATTTATTTTTTCGCTGCTTCCCGTGGCGTTTATCCTCGTGGTGGTCGTGGTCGGTCTTATCAGGAAGGTGGATGTTTATACGGCGTTTGTAAAGGGTGCGCGCCAGGGCCTGGGTACAGCCATAAAGGTGCTTCCGTACATCATAGCGATGCTGATGGCCATCGCTTTATTCCGCGCGGGCGGCGTCCTCGAGCTGGTGGAAAAAGCGGTAAGGCCGCTTTTGCGGCTCGTCGGCGCGCCGGAGGAGGTCGGGCCCCTGTTCCTGCTCAGGCCCTTTTCGGGCAGCGCAGCATTATCCATGCTCACCGATATCTATGCGCACGCGGGACCCGACAGCTTTACAGGGCAGGTCGCATCGGTTCTGATGGGCTCTACCGAAACGATCTTTTATACGGTGGCGCTCTATTTCGCGGCGGTGGGCGTCGAGCGTACGCGCCATACCATCCCCGTAGCGCTGATGGCGTCGGTTGTCAGCCTCATTGCTTCCGTATGGGTATGCAGGTGGCTCTTGTAAAAGTTGTTAAGTCAACATATAAATGGTATAATAGCCCTGAATTAGCGGTATTGCAGTGGTATGTTCGTGTATGTATGACCAAATGATGGACAGGTTTAAATCTTTTTTACACCGGCTGCCAGAAGCGGATACCGGGAGATATGTATTTAAAGGAGTCTAGGCGGAATGGTTATTGAAGTGTTTGGCGTCCACAACCACGTGATAAACAAGGACCTGCGCTATACGCAGGCGGTGGTGATCGATACGCTGCGCGCAACATCGGTGATGATCACTGCGCTCAGCAACGGATGTCTGCAGGTGGTGCCCACCATCGAGATCGACGAGGCTATGCAGTGCAAACGCACCATGCCCGAGCATCGCGTGTTGTTAGGCGGCGAGCGCAACGCCGTTTTAATCCCGGGCTTTGATCTGAGCAACTCGCCGCGGGAGTATACGCGGGAAATGGTGGAAGGCAAGGTCCTGGTGCTTACCACAACCAACGGAACGGCGGCGATACACAGGGCGGCCAGCTCCAAACGCGTGCTCATCGGCGCGATGCTCAACGCTTCCGCGGTAGCGCGCAGGCTCATGGAAGACGGCGACCATGCGACCATTATCTGTTCGGGCACGCGCCAGAAATTTTCGCTGGACGATATCTTCACCGCCGGGTGCATCATTTCCAAGCTCCGCGAGATGGGAGCTGAAATACAGCTTGACGATCTGGGGTTGACGAGCGAAATGCTGTATCTCCAGTATAAAAACGATTGGCGTGCTCTCGTGCAAAACGCGAGCCATTACAGGATACTGGTCGATTGCGGGTATGCGGACGATATTGCATACTGCATGCAGGAGGACGTGGTCGATATCGTACCCGAGTGGGTCGACGGCATCGTGGTAAAATGATGCTATCCCTTATATAAAGCAGGGGAAATAGCTTTACGCTTGCATCCCCTTTTCTTTACTCTTTTAAAGTGGCATAATTTTCGCATAATGGGTTTTTTCGCGCATATTGCATATGCTAATCCATACATCTATGAACCGTTATTGAAAGGAACCTGAGAAAATGTCCAGACAAACGTACTACATCACCACGCCGATCTATTACCCGAGCGACAAGCTGCATATCGGCCACAGCTATACCACCGTCGCGGCCGACGCCATGGCGCGCTACAAGCGCATGACGGGCCATGACGTGATGTTCCTCACCGGAACCGACGAGCACGGCCAGAAGATAGAGCGCATCGCCAGGGAAAAAGGCATGGAGCCGCAGGCCTACGTCGATGGGATCGTGGCCGGTATCCGCGAGTTGTGGGCGCTGATGGACATTTCGTACGACGATTTCATTCGCACGAGCGAACCGCGGCACGCAAAAACCGTGCAGAGCATATTCAAGCGCCTGTACGGCCAGGGCGATATCTATAAATCCTCCTACCAGGGCTGGTACTGTACGCCCTGCGAGTCCTTCTGGCTGGAGCGCCAGCTCAAGGACGGATGCTGTCCCGACTGCGGCCGCAAGGTCGAGATGGTGGAAGAAGAGAGCTATTTCTTCAACATGAGCAAATACGCTCCCAGGCTCATTGAATACATCAACGAACACCCCGAGTTCATACAGCCGGTATCGCGCAGGAACGAGATGCTTAATAATTTCCTGCTGCCCGGCCTTGAGGACCTGGCCGTGTCGCGCACCGGATTCAAATGGGGCATACCGGTGGAGTTCGACCCGGGGCACGTGGTGTATGTGTGGATAGACGCGCTTTCAAACTATATTTCCGCGCTGGGCTACGCTTCCGGGGATCCGGCGCTTTTCGAAAAATACTGGCCTGCCGACGTGCATCTTGTGGGCAAGGAGATCGTGAGGTTCCATACGATCATTTGGCCGATCATGCTCATGGCGCTGGGCCTGCCCCTCCCCAAGCAGGTGTTCGGGCACGGCTGGCTCATACTCGAAGGCGGGAAGATGTCCAAGTCCAAGGGCAACGTGATAGACCCCAAGGTGCTCTGCGACACGTAGGGCGTGGACGCGATACGCTATTTCCTGCTGCGCGAGGTGCCGTTCGGTTCGGACGGCGTGTTCTCGAACGACGCGCTCAAAGCGCGCATCAACGCGGATCTGGCAAACGATCTCGGAAACCTTTTATCGCGCACCGTCGCCATGATCGAGAAATACTTCGGCGGCGCGTTGCCCGCGCCCGAACAGTATGATTCCGGGCAGGATTCCGCGCTCGTTGCGATGGCGGGGGCTCTGTACGCGCGGGTGGAGGAGCAGATGAACCAGCTCAACATCCCCGAAGCGCTGGGCGAAATCTGGAAACTCATCGGTGCGTGCAACAAATACATCGACGTCACGATGCCGTGGATTCTGGCCAAGGACGAAGCGCTCAAAGCGCGGCTGGGCACCGTGCTCTACCATCTCGCCGAATGCCTGCGCATCGTATCGGTGCTCATCTCCCCGTTTATGCGGCATACCGCAGTGCGCATGCAGGAGCAGCTGGGACTTACCGAGGGTGAAGCAACAAGCTATAAAAGCGTAACCTGTTTCGGCGTGTTGAAGCCCGGGACCATTGCGAAGAAGGGCGCGCCCCTGTTTTCCCGCATAGAAACAGAAAAAGACGAGAAACCCGATAAAGAAGCGAAGAAGCTGGAAAAAGACGCGGCCAAACAGGAAAAGAAGAGCGAAAAAAGCGCCGACGGCGTTATCACAATAGAAGATTTCAAGCGCGTGCAGATGCGCACGGCAACGGTGACCGCCTGCGAGGCGGTGGAGGGGTCGGACAAACTCCTGAAGCTTACCGTGTCTGTCGGCGGTGAGCAGCGCACTATCGTATCCGGCATACGCAAATGGTACGCGCCTGAAGAGGTGGCCGGCAAAACGGTGGTCATTGCGGCGAACCTGAAAAAGGTTAAGCTCAAGGGCATCGTGTCGGATGGCATGGTGCTCTGTGCCGAAGACGAAAACGGGGACCTGTCGCTTGTAACCATAGACCGGCCCTTAAACGGCGACGGGTGCCTGATCTCATGATACGGTATTTTGATTCGCACGCGCATCTTACAGAGGAAAGGCTTCTGAACACGGAAGCGGTGCTTTCGGCCTGCCGCGGGGCCGGAGTCCGCCGCGTGCTGGACGTGGCCGGCGATCTTGAGGACAGCAGCCTGTGCATCGCGCATGCACAGGCGTATGATGGCATCCATGCCGCAGTCGGCGTGCACCCGCACGCCGCGCTTCAAACGCCGGTGGGCGAGGGCGCCGACAGGCTGCGGGAGATGCTCACGCAAAGCGGCGTAGTGGCCATAGGCGAAACCGGGCTTGATTACCATTATGACCGGGAGTGGCGCGACGCCCAGATGCAGTGGTTTGAAGCGCAGCTTACGCTGGCCAGGGAGACAGGGCTGCCGGTCGTCGTACACGACCGCGAAGCCCACGGGGACGTACTCGATATCCTGCGCAGGCATAAGGGCAGAGTAACGGGCGTGATCCACTGTTTTTCGGGGTCTTTGGAAATGGCAAGGGAATGCATCGATATGGGCTTTTATATTTCGTTTTCAGGAAGCGTGACTTTCAAAAACGCCAGGCGCCTGCAGGAGGTTGCCGCCGGTCTCCCGCTGGACAAGCTTCTTATCGAAACCGACGCGCCGTATCTTTCGCCCGAGCCGGTACGCAAACTTCACCCCAACGAGCCCGCCAACGTGGTTCATGTGGCGGCGTGCATCGCGCGGCTCAAAAACGAGGAAGAATCAAAAGTGGCCGAAACGACGTACGGAAACGCGTGCGCGCTTTTCGGCATCAGGGAAGAAACGGAGCGGATGAATCATGAGCGGCCATAAGGATGTCTATGCATACGATTATTACGGCGAGGGCACCTATATCAATTTGACCAACCGCTGCACCAACCGCTGCACGTTCTGTATCCGGTCCACCAAGGAAGGCGTGGGGGGCCATGAGCTGTGGCTCAAGCACGAACCGGACGCAAACGAGGTGCTCGAGCAGCTTTGGGCGCTGCCGCCCTCGGACGAGGTGGTCTTCTGCGGCTACGGCGAACCGACCATGCGCCTTGACGTCCTTCTCGAAGTTGCGCGCGCCGCCAAGCAGAAAGGCAAACGCGTGCGCATAAACACCAATGGCCACGCGAACCTGATACACAAAAGGAACATCGTGCCCGAGCTGGCCGGCCTGGTGGATACGGTCTCCATCAGCCTGAACGCGCCGGACGCGAAGAGCTATAACGAAATCTGCCGCCCTGACGACGAGCAGGCCTTTCAGGCTGTGCTCGATTTTGCGCGCGCCTGCGCGGGCGTTATCCCGAAGGTCGTGTTTACGGTGATGGACATCATCGGGGAAGAGGCCATAGAAAAATGCCGTGCCCTTGCAAAAGAAACAGGCGCCGAGCTGCGCGTGCGCACCTGCATCGGGAATCCAGCCCAAAACGGTTAAGAATATATTACAAATGTTTGGCACTTTGCGGTGCCCCGGTACGCTGATTAGCGTTGCGGGGCGCTTTTTTACCGGTTTATGAAAGAAGAAATGACGGATGCACACGGGTATTATTT
>JBMOLJ010000071.1:0-8308 GCA_049324235.1 Bacillota bacterium | reverse complement strand
ACTGTACCCTAGAAGTGCAGTCCAATCCGCGGCCCTTTTTCACGTGTCGCCGGTCAGGTCCGTCAGGGTGGCGGGAAGGGCATAATGATTTATGCGGTTGCGTTTTTGTTCATAACCCCGCCAGCAATATAGAGCGCGGAAAGGATAAAACCAATAAGCGCAATCACCTGAAAACTTATGATCATGCTGATGAGAATCATGCCGCAAAGAATGCATCCGTTCATGATGAAGAAATCTGCCTGCGTGGTATCTCCGCTTTTCTTAAGCCCCAGAATACCCGTAATAAGCTGGAGGATACCTGAAATAAGAAGGATAACGCATACAACCAACAGTATGCCTCCGGCAGCCGTGGCCACTGTTGTTGAGAATATGCCGACAACTGACACCAGAACAGCTGAAGCAAAAAGCGCGAGCAGGGAAAATAAGGTTACCACAATTCCCCAAATTATAAAAAGAACGCTGACAAATCTAAGCATACCTTTTCCCGGAGCGTCCATTAGATAATCCCCCCCCCATCAAGCTAAAGTATGTTTCATACAATAATACACTTAGCGGAATATCAACAGCAATGAAAAAGAATCTGGCTGAGCCAGATTCTTTTTGTTGTCTTCTTCTGGTTTATGCTTTTTTCAGCATGGAGCCGCCATAAATATAAAGCCCGGGCAACACAAAGGATATAAGGCCTGTTATCGAAAAACTTGATATCATGCTGATCAGGCCCAACCCACAAAGAACAGCTCCGGTAACGATAAAATAATTTGCTTGTGACGGGTCGTTGCACTTTTTTAACCCAAGAAAACCAATGATAATTTCTAAGGCGCTGGAAAGAAGAGCGATAATGCTTACAAAAAGAAGAGCGCCACCAAACACGCCGGCATATGCTGTAACAACGCCAGAACCAACGACAGCGATGAGGGATATGATTGCGGCTATTACACCAAAAACGATGAATAAGATACTGGAGATTTTAAGTATGTTGCTAGCGGAATCCATAAAAACCCTCCCCAAATATTAGTATTATTAAGAAATTTATCATTAAATAAGGCTATTTGTCAATTATTACTAAAACTATGATGAAATATCCCGGATAGAAAGGTGCAAAACATGGCGGCAAGAAGGGAACATCTTCCATCATGATTCTTTTTTTTCGCGCATATAAGATGATTGGATGGAGGGAAGGTTCCATGAAAATGATTATAATACGGAAAAAATGCTGTATATAACGGCTTCCGTAACGCTTGTTTCACTTTTCGCCTTATTTTCTTTCGTTTTCCCGCCGCATGTGCTTGATTTTGACAGCGCAATAATCGTTATTGACCCGGGGCACGGAGGTATTGACGGGGGAACGAACAAGGACGGCTTATTGGAAAAAGATGTGAATCTTGTCATAGCAAAAAAGCTGAAAGCTCTTATGGAAAAAAAGGGATACACAGTCATTATGACAAGGGAAGAAGATATTTCGCTGGACAGTCTGGACGACTCGAACGGGAGCAAGCACCAAAGGGATTTGAATGCAAGGGCGAATATTATCAACAACAGCAATGCCCGGCTGTTTTTAAGCATCCATGTGGACTGCAATCTCAAAAAGCCCGATACAAACGGGAGCATTGTGTTTTATAACGACAAATTCCCTCAGAGCAAAGCATTGGCTTATTGTATTCAACGCGCTTTGAACAGCGTGATTGCAAATGGCAAGAATAGGATGACGCATGACCCGCAGCAGGCTGATTTTTTTATACTGCGCAATTCCGAGATACCGGGAGTTATCATTGAAGTTTATTTCCAATGCGGAAGAAAAGCTATTGCTCGCAAAAGATGAATTCCGCCAGCAGCTTGCAAAAGCAATATCTGATGGAACAGAACAGTATCTAGCGAACAAGGCCGGGTTATAAGTCGGGAACGAGAGTAACGCTACAGGGCTTGGAAGAACAGCTTTTGCCCGATATATACAAGGGTATCCTGCGGATCATGGATCCCTTGGGCACGCCTGATTTCGAGCGCGTGCTCGCGGAATGCTATGCTGGTTTCAAATCTGAATCGGTGGATTACGGCATCATGGAGCGGGCAAAACGCATTTTTACCATCCCCGGGAGCTTCGGCTGGGACGACGCGGGGAGCTGGCTGGTACTGGAACGCATCAACAAAAGCGACGGGAACGGCAACATGTTGCGGGACGTCGTTGCGCTCGGCACAGAAAACTCTATTATCGTCGGGGAGAAAAAACTTATAGCCGCTGTGGGGCTAAAGGACATGGTGGTCGTTGACACCGGCGACACGCTTATGATCTGCGATAAGGCGCATACGCAGGATATCAGGCGGGTGGTGGAGAAACTGAAACGCAGGGACAGGAACGAGCTTTTGTAAAAAAGATATTCGACCGGTGTGGCAAGGTTCAAAAAAATCCTACAACATGACATATGCTGACCTTGTATTCCCTTCAAATGTACGATAGCATGTGAAAAACGAAACGCCGCATGGAACGGGGGAGGAAGGACGCTTTGAGAGGCAGATGCATCATGCTGCAGGGTACGGCTTCGACGGTGGGCAAGAGCCTTTTGACCGCAGCGTTTTTACGGATACTCAAACAGGACGGATATAGCGTCGCGCCCTTCAAATCCCAGAATATGGCGCTCAATTCCTTTGTGACCGCATCGGGAGGCGAGATGGGACGCGCACAGGTCATGCAGGCCGAGGCGGCAGGCGTTTTGCCCGATTGCTCTATGAACCCCATCCTTATCAAGCCGACGGCGGATACAAAGGCTCAGGTCATCCTGAACGGCAAGGCGCTTGGCAACCTGAACGCCATGGAATACCACAACATGAAAGACGACCTGCGGGACGGCATACGGCAAACCTATGCCACCCTTGAAAAGCGGTTTGATTATATCGTCATCGAAGGCGCGGGCAGCCCGGCGGAAATCAACCTGTCCGATAACGACCTGGTGAATATGGGCATGGCAAAGCTGGCCGACGCGCCGGTTATTCTCATCGGCGACATCGACAGGGGTGGGGTATTCGCCTCGCTGTACGGTACAATCATGCTTCTGAAGCAGGAGGAAAGGGAACGCGTCAAAGCCGTCATCATCAACAAATTCCGGGGCGACGCGGAGATTTTAAAGCCCGGTCTTACGATGCTCGAAGACCTCATAGGCATTCCGGTGCTGGGCGTGATCCCCTATATGGACATAGACCTCGAGGAAGAGGACAGCGTGTCCGAACGGTTCAGAAAGAGCATAGCCGCCGGAGCGCAGGTAAAAATCGGCGTCGTCTATCTGCCCTATATGTCCAACTTCACCGATTTCAACATGCTCTACAGGGAGCACGGCGTGGGCGTCGAGTTCATTTCCTCTCCCGGGCAGATGGAGGACAAAGACCTCATCATCATTCCAGGGAGCAAGAATACGATAGGCGACCTGACCTATCTCAAGAAAGCAGGGCTGGCACAAAAGGCGGCGGCGTTTGCCGCCAATGGCGGACTGCTGATGGGCATCTGCGGCGGGTACCAGATGCTCGGCAAAAAGATTTACGACCCTGAACGGTGTGAAACGGACGCGGGTGAAGCGCTGGGACTTGGGCTTCTGGATTTTGAGGTGACGATGCAGAGGGAGAAGGTCACGGCCCAGTCCAGAGGAAAGATCGCATTTGAAGGAGAGGGCCTGTTTGCCGCACTGAACGGCTGCAGCCTGGAAGGGTATGAGATACATATGGGGCAGAACGTTTACGGAAGCAGCGCCGTGCCGGTCGCGTATCTTGATAAGCCGGAAGGCGGCGAATCCGCCGTGCTGGATATGGTCTGCAACAATAAAGGCAATGTGTTCGGCACCTATCTGCACGGAATATTCGACAATGGCATATTTTTAAGGGGACTCATCAATTATCTGCGCGGGAGAAAGGGGATGGAGCCGCTAGAGGCTAAACCCGAGTCCTTTGCGGATTTTAAGGAGCGCGAATATGACCGCCTTGCGGACATCGTGCGGCACAACACGGATATGGAACTGTTTTACCATATTTTGAGGAACGGATCATGAACCATTTGCTTGCTTTGACGCTGGGCGTTTGCCTGGATATCCTGTTGGGATATCCGCACCGTTTGCCGCATCCTCTGGGGCTGGTGCGCATTTTGATAGGGTATTTGGAGAAGCCCTTTGGCGAATTGTGCAGCGAACCCAGGCAGCTGCGCCGGGCAGGCGCGGCTATGCTCATCATTGTTACCGTGTTTACCGGAAGCGCCGTGTTCCTTATCATGAAGCTCCTGTATATTCTGGGCTTCTGGTATACGTTTGCCGGCGAGGCCGCCCTTTCGTATCTGATGCTCTCCGGCGGAAGCGTCGCGCGCGAGGCAAAAAAAGTGGCAAACACCCTTTCCGAGAGCCTTGAAGCCGCCCGAAACCGCGCTGCCATACTGGCCGGAGACCATACGCAGGCGCTTGGCCGCGGGGATATCATACGGGTGACGGCCGGGACGGTGGCCCGCAATACGGCGGAAGGCCTTTTTTCGCCGATTTTTTATCTTTTTATCGGCGGGCCTATGGCAGGCGCCATTTTCAAAGCCGTCTCCATGACGCATACCGTGACAGGCAACAGGAACGGCGAACGCCGGGATATCGGCCGTGCGGGCGCGATAGCGGACGGTGTTTTCAGCTTTGTTCCCGCTAGAATCGCGGGCGTTTTCATGGTTTGCGCCGCCGCGATCCTGCGCCTGGATTATAGGAATGCGTGGAAAACGATCAAAGACCGCAAAAACTGTAACAGCTTGGACGGCAGATGGCCGGAATTTGCGGCGGCGGGGGCGCTGCACATCCGGTTGGCAGGAACACCGCAGTCGGGGGAAATGGCGGAAAAACCAATGGAAGAGGATGGCCTGCGGGAACCGGAGGTTACGGACATAAAGGCTGCAACCGGCATGATGTTCACGTCGTACGGGCTGGGGTTTGCATTTTTTGCGATCGTGTACGCGCTCATTTGTATCGCCGCGGGCTGGATGTTTTAGAAAGTGCACGCTGTACATTGGGCACATAGCTTGAAATAACCGGTGATTTGGGTTAGTATACACAGGGTAACCGTGTCTATGTAACACTTTTAGCGCCACTGCGAGGGTCCATGAGAAAACGCAAGAAAAGATACACGAAAAGGATAGTTGGCGTTATGCTGGCTGTCCTGTTGTTATTAGGCGGTTATATGTTTGTTGAGCCGCGCATGCTGCAGGTCAAGCAATATACCGTTGCTTCCCCCGAAATTCCCGCAGAAGTTGATAACCTGAAAATCGTTTTCATTGCCGATGTGCATCATAACGATTATCTTCCGCTCTCGTACGTGGAGGATATGGCGGCGCGCGTCAACGCCATGCATCCCGATATTATCCTGATGGGCGGAGACTATGTGGGCCATGAACCGGAGCAGATCACGCCCGTGTTCGGGGTGCTCGGCAAAATGTCCGCGCCGCTGGGCGTATACGGAGTGCTGGGCAACCACGACCATTGGACGGATGCCGCGATGTGCCGCGAAGAGGCGCGAAAGAACGGGATAAAGCTGATCGACAATGATATGGTATGGATTGAAAAAGACGGCGCGCGCATCGCTCTGGCCGGCGTGGGCGATTTGGACGAGGATGTGCCCGACGTCTCGCGCGTTGAAAAAGAGACTGCAGAGGAGGACTATGTCATATTACTGTCCCATAATCCGGACTATATCGAGCAGATGCCAACGGATAAGGTGGACCTGATGCTCTCGGGGCATACGCACGGGGGGCAGGTGACGTTTTTGGGGCTGTTTGCGCCGGTGATGCCTTCCCGAACCGGCGGCAAATACCGCACGGGCCTGTATCAGAAAGACGGTACCACGCTGATTATATCCAACGGCATCGGCGTGTCCGTATTGCCCATACGCTTCTGCGCTCCGCCGCAGATCGTGGAAATCACGCTGAAACGGGGGTAGATGAGCGGATCATATAAATCAAAAAGCCCTGATAACCAGGGTTTTTTGAAAGCCCGTTGTCATCCTGAGGCGAAGCCGAAGAATCCCATAGATCTTCGTTTTGCTCAGGATGACACTTTTTATGACAGCCAATCTTTTGAGGGTCTACTCTTTATCCTTTTGAACGAAGGTACGCATCAATCGCCTTTGCGGCGCTTTTCCCCGCGCCCATGGCGAGGATGACGGTGGCGGCGCCGGTCACGGCGTCGCCGCCGGCGTATACGCCCTCAAGCGTCGTCAGGCCGGTTTCCTCATCGGCCACGATGCAGCCGCGTTTGTTGGTCTCCAGCCCGCTTGTGGACTTGGTCACCGTCGGGTTGGGGGAGGTGCCGATGGCCATTACAACGCAGTCCACGTCCAGCGTGAATTCGCTGCCCTGCTTCTCGACCGGCCTGCGCCTGCCCGACGCGTCCGGCTCGCCCAGCTCCATTTCGACGCACTCCATGCCCTTCACCCAGCCCTTGTCGTCGCCCAGTATCCGCACCGGGTTGCACAGGAGCCTGAAGATAATGCCTTCCTCCTTC
Source organism: Bacillota bacterium (assembly GCA_049324235.1). Lineage (GTDB taxonomy): Bacteria > Bacillota > Clostridia > Christensenellales > UBA1431 > UBA1431. Next base: position 1,811 of record JBMOLJ010000071.1, on the reverse strand, counting down.
GCGTGGTGCACTTCCTCGGCGCGCGCGGGCATCTCTTTTTCGCTCCGGCGGTACACGATGTACACGTTCTCCGCGCCCAGACGCTTCGCGCAGCGCGCGGAGTCCATCGCCACGTTGCCGCCGCCCACCACCGCTACGTTGCGCGCCCGGAACACCGGCGTGTCGTAGTCGTCACGGTACGCCTTCATCAGGTTGATGCGCGTCAAAAACTCGTTTGCGGAGAACACGCCGTTCAAATTCTCGCCCGGGATGTTCATGAACATGGGCAGTCCCGCGCCGGTGCCGATGAACACTGCCTCGAACCCTTCTTCAAACAGCTCGTCGATGGACACGGCCTTGCCCGCGATGGTGTTGGTCTCTATCCTGACGCCGATTTCCTCGAGCTTTTCGATCTCATGCTTGACGATGGCTTTGGGCAGCCTGAACTCGGGAATGCCGTAGATCAGTACGCCGCCCGGCGCGTGGAACGCCTCAAACACCGTCACGTCGTAGCCAAGCATCGCCAGGTCGCCCGCGCAGGTCAGTCCGGCCGGCCCTGCGCCCAGTACGGCCACCCTGCGGCCGTTGGATACCGGCTTTGCGGGCTTGTCGTCGCAGTTCTGCAAATACCAGTCGGCGGCAAACCGCTCCAGCCGCCCGATGGCCACCGGCTCGCCCTTCTTGCCGCGCACGCACTTGGCCTCGCACTGCGTCTCCTGCGGGCACACCCTGCCGCAGACCGCCGGAAGGGAGTTGGTCTCCTTGATGGTCAGGTACGCGTCCCTGAACCGGCGCTCCTGAATGCACTTGATAAACTCGGGTATCTTGACGTTCACTGGGCAGCCCAGAACGCAGGGAGGGTTCTTGCACCCCAGGCAGCGCATGGCCTCCGACACCGCCGTTTCCCCGGTGTAGCCCTGCGCGACCTCGTCAAAGTTCCTGTTCCGCACGTTGGGGTCCTGCTCGGGCATGGGGTTCTTTTGTAAAGACATGTTCCTCTCAGCCATTGTATACGCCCTCCAATCTGCACTTGTGCCGCTGTGCCGATTCCTGCTCCTGCTCTTTGTACATGGAGGTGCGGCGTATCACTTCGTCGAAGTCGATCAGATGGCCGTCGAACTCGGGGCCGTCCACGCAGGCGAACTTCGTTTCCCCGCCGACGCTCAGGCGGCAGCCGCCGCACATCCCGGTGCCGTCGATCATCACGGGGTTCATGCTGACCACGGTTTTAAGGCCGTATTCTTTGGTGAGCCTGCACACGAACTTCATCATGATCAGGGGGCCTATGGCGATGACCGTGTCGTACCCTGCTCCCGCTTCGATGCGCGCCCTGAGCTTGTCGGTCACCAGCCCGTGCTCGCCGTAGGAGCCGTCGTCGGTCATGATGAAAAGGTTGTCGGACACGGCCTTCATTTCGTCTTCCAGTATGACGAGGTCTTTGGTCCTGAAGCCCGCGATGACGTCTACTGCAGCGCCCATGCTGTGCAGGGCCTTGGCCTGCGGGTACGCGATGGCGCAGCCCAGCCCGCCGCCGACGACGGCGGCTTTTTCGATGCCATTAAGATGCGAGGCGTTGCCTAAGGGGCCGACCACGTCCGCGATGTACCCGCCCTGCTCGGCTTCGGCAAGCAGCATCGTGGTCTTGCCGACAATCTGGAAGATGACGGTGACCGAGCCTTTTTCGCGGTCGTAATCGGCGATGGTCAGCGGGATGCGCTCGCCTGTTTCATTCACGCGCAGTATGATGAACTGCCCGGGCAAACATTTTTTCGCTACGCGCGGCGCTTCAAGCTCCATCAGCACGACCTGCGCGTTTAAAGCTTTTTTGGTGA
>JBMOLJ010000070.1:0-61614 GCA_049324235.1 Bacillota bacterium | reverse complement strand
CCGGAACTTCTGGCCAGAGTAAAACGACTGCAACTGTGAACCCAAGTGCAAGCGCCGTTCAGCCGACAGGTGGAGGACTAGCACCTGCATCATATACCTCGGGCAGTGTAACACTATATGATTATGCGGCAAACGAAGTTAGCGGGCGGATTGCTAAGGAGTTTGTTAAGGAGCTAAACTCGTCTGACTATCATGAAGCTCGCAATGCCCCCTTGCGTTTTAACATCAACGCTGCTGTACCGTTTGAAGATGGTGCGCTCATTTGCGGCTATTTTCTTAGCGGCGAGGAAAACCCGAGCCAGCTTTATTATTTCACCGATAAAGGGATAGAGTATCAGACATTTGACAGCGACGTGTGGAGCCTCAATTACACCACGTTCATGGGCCATACTATCGCATACGGGCGATCACTCGGATATGATAACGGAGTGGTTATGCAAAAAAACGTAAAATGCAAGTTTGCAAACGACAGAACCGCCGAGCAAGCGTTTTCAAATATTCCCGATGCAATAAATCCAAAGGGCGTGATTACAGATGGATACATACTTGTTACGGAAGGTAAAACGTGGGTCAAAAATATTGAGTTTTACGGTCATGATGATATCGTTCAAAACAGTTGGAAAGATGACACTTTTAAATTCGATGCTCGCCTTTGGAAGGGAACGGATAAAGAGATTTGGAATGTTTACCGGTACACGCCAATGCTTAAAGAATCACCGGGGGCTGAAGTGACGACGCTCGCCATAAAATCTGAAGGAACAGAGCATATTCTTGACGTGGATTTGACATTGGACGATAACACTTCGATCGAATATGTTTGGCGCGGCAACAACAACCGCAACGGTATGCTCTCTGTAAAGAGCCTTTCAGAGCCTGATTTTAAATTTGAGAATCTTAAAGCTGGCGATGAGGTATTGTGGGTCGATTTGAACGCCGATGACGGTTGTACGACCGACATTGATAGCCTCATTTCAAAGAAAACACCCGAAAAGGCGGGTACATACTGTCTTATCGTTAAACGTGGTAATGTTTGCTATTCAAGATGGATCGTATTTGCGGGGTAAACCAGAAACGGTTGCCTCAACTCAAAAACAAGGAGAATTAGCGATGAAACGTATTTTTCAGTTAACTTTAGCTGTAATGTTATTGGTTTGTTCAGCACCCGTTGCATATGCTGCTGATGCTACAAATACTGTAGTCTCGGCTCAAAGTGACGAACAGGCAATTAAGGAAACAATACAAAGCTATTTCGATTATGAATATCAGGCATTATCAAAACTTTCCGATTCCACAACGAAGGTAACTCTGCTTTCCATGAAGGAAAGGTGTTTCAAGCCGCAATCAGCTATTATAGAAAAAATGTCTACTGTTCTGGAAATGAAAATTGCTTTTAGAGCGGCAAAAAGTGATGATTTAACCTTTGATAAGTATTCTTTTAACCTGGATTATAAAGATATTTCGGTAACAAACAATACAGCAACTTTAAATTTCTTATTGAATGAAGATATCTGTTTTAATTTATGTCCAACCATACACTCAAAACGTGGTAATATTCCATATAAGGTGACTCTAGAAAAAATCAACGAGCATTGGTATATTACAGAGTTTACTTGCGAAGATGACGAAACGATGAAGGTATATGAGAGTCTCTCCAAAACATTGTCCACATCATCGGAGATTAAGGAAGAATACAATAAACAGATAGAAAAAAGCATTAAAGAAGAGGCAAAAACTGTAATTGAAAACGCCAACGATGAGAGCATACCCAATGAGACAAAAGCAACCGCATATTCATATAACAGAACCAATGCGCAAAACTATGCAACGACATATGCGCAGTCAAATAATCCATCGCCTTGGGCAACATATTCTGCTGATTGCACCAATTTTATATCGATAGCATTATATAAAGGAGGGATTCCAAAGGATAGAAGTGGCAGTAGCGCGGAACGTCAATGGTATTGGGATTCTTCATCTTCCAGAACCGCCAGTTGGACTTCCGCGCAATATTTTAGGCAATATGTGTACTATAACAATAATTCTACATCAACAAACTATGGATTATATGCCACACATTCTACAGAGAGCAATATGCAATTAGGAGACATTATTCAGTATTGCGGTGAAGGTTCCGGCACATGGAGTGTTGATGGGAGAAGAAAAAGTACGCACAGTTCAATTGTTACATATATTGTTTCGTTCCCTAGAATCATATTGATTTCGCAGCATTCCTTTTATAGTTCGTCATATTCTCTTAACTATCCTCTTTCGTCAATGCCCTATACAGTTAAACACTACTTGCACATAGTGAGATATTATAAGTAGTTATCGCTAACAAAGGAAAATGCATCGGTGGTTCTTTTTACCGATTGACTGTAATTTTGACTGTAATTAGCATGCAATCAGGTATAAAACAATAGATAGTTAATGCAGAAGAAGTCCCATTTTATGCGGTCTTGTGGCACTATGAAATTCGATTAGGCCGAATGGGGTTCAAGAGGCCGGAGGTTCAAATCCTCTCACCCAGACCAGCAGGAAGTCCCGCAAACAAAGGGTTTGCGGGACTTTCGTTTTGTTAATATATTTGTTTGACTGCAACAACTACTGGAATAATACTGGAATGAGGATGAGAATCTATTATGTATTCGTTGGTTTCTTTACATCTCAGACAGTGCTTTTGAATATATTTTACAGACATTTTCAGCGGTGTCCTGCTGGATATGCAGATATCCGTTGGTAGTCTCCACATCCGCATGACCGGTCAGCGCGGCAATCACTTCCATCGGTATGCCAAGAGACTGTAACATGGTGACGTATGTATGCCGCAGACAATGTGGCGTAAGCAGACGTATGCCGACAGCAGAAATGGTTTTCTGATATTTCGCTCTGAAATTCCGCAGATTGAAAACCGTCCCGGGAATTTTGCCATCCCATACAAAGGGGTTAGCCTGTTCCCTCAGGAACACTGCGCTTTCCCGCACATATTCGGGTACAGGGATGTCCCTGACGCTGAGACTGGACTTTGTATGATCTTCTCGAAGGATCGTTTTTCCCTTAAGGTTTTCCACAGCCTGTCGAATCATTACAATACCGCCGTCTTCGGCGATATGCTTTTTTTCAAGGCAAACCACTTCCTGCGCACGCATTCCTGTTCCGATCATGAGGCGGATGGTATGTCCCATTTTGTCCAATGGCAGCTTGTCAAAAAGGATGGAAACCTCTTCTTTTGTAAAAGAATCCTTACTTTTTTTGTTACTGGATTTCCTCTTGATCTTGTCAGCAAGCCGGACGGGATTTTTCAATATCAAATCGTTTGCTTCCGCTTTGTGCATGATCTGGTATATCATCCCACGGCATTTCGTAACAGCTGAGTCGCTTTTTTCGGCCTGTAGGTTTTTCAGAAAATTCTCTATATCGAGCGGTTTGATTGACCGGAGTTTACGGTTGCTGAATTCATCCTTGAGTATGCGGAGAGTGTATTTATAGCTTTCATAGGTTACATCGCTTACTTGGCCTTTATAACCGTCATACCATTTATCGGCCCATTGGCCGAATCTGATCTCGGACTCCGCAGAAAGCCCCATGGTCTGATGGCTTTTGAATTCGGCAACCTTATCCGAGACGATTTTTTGGGTTCGACCATAAAATGATTTCCGCTTGCGTTTTCCTTCAGCGGTATAGCCAATCATGATGGTCTGTTCCCATAGCCCGTCAGGCCTTTTTCTCATCGTCCCTTCGCCGTTCATCCTCTTTTTTGCCATATTCATACCTCCCTGCGCCTTCTCCAACCGCATCACCAGGTAATGAAACAGATAAATCATTACTGATAACCAATGATGAATTGGCGAAACTCAAAACCCTTCCTTGTGATGAATAAATATACCACAATTACAGAGAATAGCGATGGAACGAAAACGGCAAAGATATATTCTAATCCTGTACGCTATAAAGATGAACAAGGCAAATGGAAAAACATCGACAACAGCATAGTCCAAACGGATAAAACAAAAAACCCTGATTATCAGTATAAAAACAAGAGCTCCGATGTTGACGTATTGTTTTCGGACAACCTCGACAAGAGCAACGCAATACAAGTGAACTATAAAGACTATTCAATCGGTTTTAAACCGTTGGATATTGAAAAAGAAAAAGGCAAGAGTTCATCGACATTAAGCTTTTCCAGGGCAGATAAGACAAAAGCCAAAGATAATAAATTCGACAAAGCTAAGAAATACGATTCGATGCAGTATTCTAAAACGTTCAACGAGAATGCCGATATACAATTAACTCCCAACGCAAACGGGATGAAAGAAGATATCATACTGAATCAGATTCCGACTGAAACAGAGTTTTCATACGAATTAAATATGAAAAACGCAGTTCCGCGACTGGATGACAGCGGGAACCTATATTTCATTGATCAAAAGAATAACTTGTTGGTTGCTACCATCGCATCGCCGAGTATGTGCGATTCTTCGAAAGAACAACAGTTTACGTATGATATTCAAGTAAGGCTCGAGAAGATAAATGACACTACATATAAATATACACTGACGCCTAGCAGAGCGTTTTTGGAGAATAAAAAGACCGTGTATCCGGTAAAAATTGACCCGACATTGAACATCGATCAAAACTATATATCGGATACATTTGTGTCCAGCAGATATCCGAATAACAATTACAGCTCGGATTATTCAACAAAGGTCGGTTATTCATCGGACCTTTATGTAACCAGAGGCTTAGTAAAAATAAACTCCTTCCCCAGTCAGTTAACAGGGGCAAAAATAATTAAAGCATGGTACAGCGCCTATCAGGATTATGCGGGCACTGACACCGAAACGGTGGAAATAAGAAAACTCTTAAGCAGTTGGAACGATTCTACCGTAAATTATTCGAATCAGCCGAATTATTCGTCATATGTCGAAGATTTTATTACTGTTACCGCTGTCCAAAGGTACACCTGGAATATAACGTATTTAGTGCAGAACTGGTTTTCAGGTGCAATTGCCAATAACGGCATGATCATAAAGAGCAGCGACGAAGGCCAAAGCGTATACAAAAACTTCAGAGCATCCAATGCATCTTCTGAGCCGAGTTACTTTACAATCATCTATACAGACGTTCCCAATATAACGATGACGTTAAAGGATGATGCGCAAAATGCCATAAATCCCGGCGATGATATTACTGTAAACAATGTCAACGTAACCTACAGTCCGTCTGATAATATGCTGGGCACACTCTACGCAAATGATGTGCAAAAAGACGTTCAGACGGCCGGAGACATGGACCTTGCCTTCAATCCTTTGGAGTATGATGCAACGAATGATAAATGGGTTTACCCCGAAGGCGTCCAGGCTTTCCTGAAGGTAAGGGCCAAGGACAACAACGATGTTGAACATTTTACCAACCAAAGTTACACGGGCAACCTGGTTACGGATTTCTTTGACAATACAGACGGAATCTATGACCTGAATGATACAGAGCTTGTTAATGGCATGATGAAGCTGAAAAACACCGGAGGCACCTATGCTACGGAAGGCTGCTTTCAAAGTAAGGATATGCAGATAAATGGCAGAATAAATTATGTTAAGTTGGTTGTAGATGATGATATACCGGAAAACACGGATATTACCTACAAAATTGTTTTGGGACCGGCTAATTGGGTCACGATTTATCCCGGCTACAAAGCCGAGCTACAAGGATATTACAAGTCATTTGTTCTGAAAGCCGAAATGAGCACAACGGATACGGCTGTTACGCCGTCAGTAGATGCATGGCATTTGGAGGTTTCGTATGAGCCTTGGGGTGAATCCGAGATTTATAACGACTCGTTCACAGATGACAAGCAGATATCCGAATTCTATGGTACTTCACTGGATGTATCGGATGGAGGGAGCATTAAGTTAGATGTTGATCCGGAAGGTGGTTATACTTGGGGATGTTTCGAAACTACGGTAAAGCTGACCCCGGGCGATGTTCGAAGGGTATTTTTAGACGTAGATACCGAAGAGCCTGAAGGAACGTGCATACGCTATTATCTTTCCGAGTGGAGCGGGGAACAGTGGACGTGGCAGGACGTCACACCGGATTCCAGCGTAACGAATCCGGAAGACCCCCATGTTCCAAGCAACTACTGGGCCTGGTCGGAGATAGCAGATCCGGGGCGTGAACTCAAGCTTAGTGTCGAATTTGAATCACACAGTACAGCTATACCTGTGCTTCATAGTATATCTTTACGGGGCATGCAGACTGTAAGCGGTGAAGCGCACGAGGTAAAACTCATCGACGAGCCGGACAACCTTTCCGCTGTTGCAGATGCCAACTATATGACGCGGCTGACCTGGGAACCGAGCACGACTACTGGCGTCACATATAACGTTTACCGCAGCGAGACACCGCTGTTCACGCCGTCTTCCTCAACGCTTATCGCGTCCGATCTAACGACGAGTTATTACTGTGATAATAATCAGCAGCTCAACAAACAATTCTATTATAAGGTAACAGCCGTTAAGGATTATACCATTCAATCCACCGTACGCGAGAGGGAGAGTGTCCCATCCAACGAGGTTTCGGCTCAAACGGTTACGGAAGAAGAATTTAATAAGAAAATAGGCAAGAAAGTCTACGAGAACCCATTAGGTTTTGATACAAAGAGCGGCAACGGTTACATTAATCCTGCATCAGGCAATGTTCTGTATCAAACATCGGATTTGACGATGGATTCACCCATAGGCTCGCTTGCTTTTTCGCGTGCCTACAATAGCCAAGCTGCTTATACTACTCCTTTGGGGCAAGGATGGGATTTTAACTACAATATCGCCTTAATTAAGCAGTATAATGCGACTGAACAAAAAACCTATATGATATTAAAACTTGGTGATGGCACCACGTACCGCTTCTTAAAGAATACGGACGGGACATACACGCGACCTGCAGGATTATATGCTACTCTGTCATACGATACCGGGACAGGCAAGTTCTCCTTGACGTATAAAGATAAGACGGTATACTTGTTCAATGCAAACAACCAAATAGAAAAGATAACGGACAGAAACGGAAACTGGATAGAGTTCAGTTACAACAATACCGGAAACATGGTATCCGCAACGGATAACGTTGAAAATGAAATGAATATCACGTATTCCACTGAAACAGGGGAAAGCGGCTTAATCAAAACGGTAGCCGGCAGCGGTAAAACATATACATATCTATATAGCAACCGCAAGCTGACAAAAGCGTATATTTCATATAACGGGCAGCATGGGGAGGAATACACCTATACGGATGGAATAATCACAACGGTGAAGAATCCCGGCGGATATGAATATGATATCGCGTACAATACGGATGCCAATAAAAAAGTAACGGGCGTAACCAATCCCCTTGCCCAGGAAATGACCGTAGCCTACTCTACTGATAATGGGGATATATTGGTGACGACTGTGCTGAACCATGTAACACAAAAATACTATTACGACACCAACAGCCTTGCGTTGAAAAAGATAAAATTTGAAAATGACAACGACACGGTATACACCAATGATGCGGATTTCAACGTTACGCATGTCACGTATCCGGATAATACGGAAAACACTTCGCAATATTCCGGCGGAAACCTGACGCATTTCACCGATGCGGCCGGTAAAACCACAGATTACACCTATGGCGATTCCAATAATCCAGATTTACCCACACAGGTCAGCGAGCCGTTCAACGGAACTAACAAGAAGATTACGGACAATGAATATGATGAACACGGTAACCTGACCGAGACCTCTGTTCAGGGTATCCCCCAGGTGACCACGTATACGTACAATGCAATGGGAAAAGTAACGTCGCAAACGGTGACCGTTACGGGGGCAGGCGGAAGCAGCGTGTCAATAACGGAGTATGCATACGACGCGAAGGGCAGACTCATTGAAACGACCAACCCCGATGATACAACGACCCAGCAGACCTATGACACCTACGGCAATATTGACACGATGACGGATGAAAAAGGCATCGTTACGAACTACCAATATGACATACTGGGCAGATGCACCAGTACCACATCCGCATATGGGACGGCCGATGCGGTTACGACATCCAGCACATATGATGCGATGGGGAATATATTGAGTAGTACGGACGGAGAGGGGAAGGTTACCCAATACACCTACGACTCTCTGGGTAGGCAGACGCACGTGACCAATCACGACGATACGGAGGAAACCACAACCTATACCGTACAGTCTGACGGTACGCGGGTAAAGATAAATACAGATGCGGAAGGAAATCAGAATATTTGCATAACCGATAAGAAAGGCAAAAATGTATTTACAGGAGTACTGGGTACACTGGATAATAACAGTGGCAACTATAGCGCGACTTTACCTTCAGGCTACACTTTACCCGCAAACGTAACGTACGACTCCACGAACAAATGCTATAAATATAATACAGATACATTTGTTTCATATGACATCACCCAAAACAATGTAATGGGATATACTGTGTGGAGCACGGATCAAACCGGAGCGGTAATGACGAACGAATACGACAATATGGGCCAAGTCAACAGCACGACCGCGGCCAAGGGAAGCGATACGGAAACGACTAACTATACTTATGACGGTGCAGGCAATGTGCTGCAGGTAGTTTCTCCCGAAGTTACGACCGTTAAGACATTTGACAAGCTGGGGAGGGTATTAACGGATACCCTGACAAAGAATGGTACTTCAAGCACAACGGAATACGCCTATGACGGGGTCTACAACGGCAAAACCAGAACTACAATGACCGATTCGTTGGAAAGGGAAACGGTAACGGAGTACGATACTTCAGGCAGGGTCATAAAAGAAACCAAGGGAACAAAGACAACGGAGTACACCTACGACGATAATGGAAACATGCTTACAAGTACGCTGACCGATACCAATTTCCCCAATGAAAGCGCAGTTACTACCTATACCTATAACGGCTTGAACCGGAAGACGAAGGTCCAGTATACGACCGGACATTATGTCGATTATCAATATGACGATAACGGAAACGTAACCCGAGAAATCCTGACCAAGGACGGGCAGGAGACAACGACGAGATATGTTTACGACGACATGAACAGGGTCATAGAAAAGCGGAAACAAATCGATCAGGGGACTGAGACGGTGATTGCCGCATACACCTATACGGACACCGGTAATCTCGAGAGCATCCGGTACGGCGGTACGGGCACCCGCAAGATAGGGTACATCTACGATGAGGCGGGGAAGGTGATAACGGTCAGGGATTGGACCAACGGAGGGAACCTACTTGATGCGCCAATCCTTCGCGAGTACTTTTATACGGATGGACAACTGGCATATTTAGAGGATGTCCGCGGCAGCAACAGGGTGAAACAGGAATTCACCTATGGCGATCTGAACAAGCTCACCGGGGTAAAATACTATAACGCGGACAATTCTACGGTGCTGGAAGAATACACGATTGATTACAATGATCAGAACAGGATTTCACAGGAGACTGTTACGACGAGATACGGCGGTACACCCGTGACCGTAGAAAAAGAGTATACATACGATAATCTCGGCAGGCTCGCGCAGGATACCATCGGGGGCGTTACCACGCAGTACACCTATGACGCCGCGGGTAACCGGCAGACCATGACCAAAGGCGGCGTCACCTATTCGTATGTGTATGATTATGAAGAAAACAGTAACGGCAGCGATCAGTTGCTCGAGGTTTTGAATGGCCAGACACCTGTAGACACATACGAATACGACTTATCCGGGAACCAGATAACCAAGGTGGAAGGGGATGTAACTACCACCTATGATTACGATCCGGCGAACCATTTGGAGTCAGTAAGTGAGCAGGATGGGCAGGACCCGGTTGTTCAGATTGCATCGTATGCATATGATGGAGCAGGGCAGCGGACCCAAAAGACGGTTGGCACCAATGTAACCAATTATTATTACAACGGTACCGACCTGTTGTATACAAAAGACGGGACCGGCGCTACAATTGAAGAAAACGTACTGAAACCTGACGGCAGTATAATATCCGGCAAACGCGCCAACGGGAACAGTTATTGGTATCGTCAGGATGTTAGAGGAAGTATAACTAATATTGTAGACAGCACAGACAACGTTGTGAAGAGCTATACCTACGAGGCATACGGTAATACGACTGGAACGGGAACCTTTGTAAACAGCTTTGCGTTTACGGGTGCGGTTAACGATGAGGAAACAGGGCTGTATTACATGAACGCTAGGTATTATGAGCCGGATACCGGCAGGTTTATTTCCGAGGACAGCTACAGGGGCGGCGGCGAGGCGTTCTGGCATCTGTACATGTATTGCGATGGAGATCCGATAAATTGCTTTGATCCTACCGGACATGTTCCAGTTTCCTTTAATGCTACGAGTGCGGCTGAGTATGGTAAATATTTTGGGCCCAAATATTACAACCAAATATTTTGCCGTACACCAGGTGGCGATTGTACGAACTTCGTATCACAGTGTATTTGGGCGGGATATGGGGGAACAGCTGGGTATAATATAAAAACAGCATACGGCCAGGAACAGATTCGCGTAAGGGTTTCAAAAAACTACCGACAACCTGGCAAATGGTGGGGACGCAACGCTAAATCTCCTTATCCAAATGGGGGCGCAGGAGAGTATTGGCAAAACGTCGTATCATTGTGGAATTACGCAACATCAAATAAGGGGAATGGACCAAGAGCAACAGGCTATAACAATAATCAGTATTGGACTAGCCTTCCGGTAACTATCAAAAAGGGTGACGTTCTCCAATTCTATAACCCTGATTTATCTAGACCTCGATATTGGCATTCGGTTATAGTGGTTTCTGATGTGCCCACTAGCGGTACAATTAATTTACATAACGTGTATGTCGCACAGCATAGTGGAGAATACGGGTGGCGGCCATTAGATGAAACAATCGCAGATAATGTGGGAAGCGATGGAATCCTGTTTGGGAAAATGCGTTTAATGAGGTTTAAATCGACAACATTTTAGTAGGAGGGTTCAATTTACAGCAATGGTTTTGATTGAAAGAAAAATATTCTGGGGGCAAGTAGCTGTAAGCTGGTTGCCCCTTGATATGGGAATTCCTTCTTCAACAAATCTCTCCAAAGGGTTTATGGAATTGGAAAATGCAGACAATTCTGATCAAGGGAACCTTTTAATCGTGTTCTTCATCTATTGTTTAGCGACAAGAGATAACTTAGGAAGGAGGTAAAAATGGATAAAACAAATTATTGTAATAAGGATGTTTTTTCTGATGCAGTCATGGAAATAAGAGATTCTATGTTTCACGTCTCCTACGCAATACTAGGAAACAAAGCTGATTGCGAAGATGCAGTACAGGAAACCATCCTGAAAGCATATGAAAAAATCTGCCAGTTAAAGAAACCTGAGATGTTCAGGGCGTGGATTATTCGGATTCTCAAAAATGAATGCTTCATGATAGTCCGGAAAAATAAGAGATTAATAACTGTAGACACAGTACAGAGTAATATTGAGGAACAGGAAATACCGGATATTGAATTGAACAGGGCGCTGCGATCCCTGAAGCCTGAATTTAGATTGACCCTGACCCTATTCTATGTTAATGGTTACAAGATTCACGAGATCGGATACATCATGCAAGTGTCGGAAGGTACGGTGAAGAGCCGGTTATCCAGAGGACGGCAAATACTAAGAGAACAACTAAATGAGGAGATCAATAATGAATTACTCTGTTAAGGATTACCAAATGGAATATAATCTTAATGATGCATTTCCTAACATGCCTGAAAGCTATGAAAATAAAATAAAGGATACGTTTAAAAGATTGCCGTCAAAACCCCGGCGCAATTTAAAAAAAGCATCCATCGCGGTTGCGGCGAGCTTTACATTGATTTTGGCAGCTTTAATTTATTTCGTAGCAAATCCGGCTTTGGCAGCTAACATTCCTGTGATAAACGAGATGGTGTATCAGCTTTCCGCCGCAGTTGAACCGAGTAAACAGACGAAAGAAGAAGTCGTGGATACAGTTTCTTCAGTGCTCAATGATTTGTATGCTTCGGAAGATTTTAACAAATTCCTCAGAATCAATAATGATACTCTTATCATGGCAAACTACCTGCAATACCAAGCATTGAAAGCGGCGGAATTGAATGACGGCGAAGCCCTTACTGCCACTCAAATAAACATTGAATCGATAGAGCAAAAAGGTTTCCGTATTTCTGCAAAAATAAATTTTACTATGTTACTCGATGGCAAAAATGCTGGTACCGAAACGATTGATGTGCTCCTTGAAAACACGTCAACCGGCATGCTGATCACCGCATTCTCAGGAAACAATGATGCGTTTCGCAGTTATGCAAATGATGCTGTTCAGTATGCAAAAGAGAGGGGTACAGCCTTAGATGAAAATGCAATGATGGGCTATAGCATGTTTCTATATGGAAAATTAATAATTGAAAGATACATCCAAGAAAGCGATAGAACCTGCACGCCCGAAGAAAAAAGGATGGGGAACGTCGCCGTAGAACTCAGGTATCAGTTCTACCTTGCGAAAAAGACGCATATGATTCCCGATTTAAGCAAATTGATTGAGAGAAATGAAAACACGGACTTATTCTTTTATACTATGGACTTGTATATTCAAGCCGCTCAAACATATGGAACTCAATTATATTGTGTTGAACGGGGAAGCTTTGAGATTTTAGATAAACCCACGGAGAAAGACGGTTCGGTTAAGCTTCATATCTATGTGTATACCAACATAGGCGGAGGTGTCGGAGAAGAACTGATTCTTACTCTAAAGAAGACAGACAACGGTTATATTATTATTGGTTATGATGAAGGATTTAGTGATGGGTATTACCAGCAAATGAAGATTATAGTTGAGGATCTGATGAAAAAGGATAAGAGCCTATCAAGGAGTGAAGCGAATGCTCTTGCTTATCAGAAAATGAAAGATATTCAGGAATCCGATCGAAAATGGTTGCAAGAACATCCGGAAATCAGTATTGATTGAAAGCTATTCAAAATTGGTGTGACTTACCTTGCTAGACAATTACTATTGAAGGGTATGATTATTTATGAAAAAGAGCATTTCTATTCTAATACTAGTATTATGTCTCTCCCTTTTGCTGGCCGCATGCGGCAGTTCAACATCCTTAGCCGGAAAATGGAAAGACGAGGATACAGGCAGGACTACCATGGAGTTTCTGGATGACGGAACGCTCAAAATGTATGTGGTAAACGAGCTTAAAACAACGGCAACCTATAAGGCCGACGGCGACAAGATTACCTTGACGGTTAACGGCATTGAAAAAACCGGTACATACAAGATCGAGGGAAACAAGCTCACTTTAACCGAGTCCAGCCCAAAGCAAACCACGGTTTATGTTAGACAATAAATTCGGTGCCACCTAGACCACACGGACTAGGGCAACTACTGGAATTTTTACTGGAATCACAATGAAAACTGCTCGTGTACAATATAATTAAATGAAAAGCCCTGGCCATAAAACCGTCTATTATAGGCGGTTTTATGCTAATTGGTTCTCATATGTATTTCCCATGAATTTAATGGGGTTCAAGAGGCCGGAGGTTCAAATCCTCTCACCCAGACCACGTTGAAACCCTCTTAAACAAAGCGTTTGAGAGGGTTTTCTTATTTCAGCCTAACCAGGGAAGTTTTGGCGTTCCGGCAACTTTCTGGCAACTTTTAATTCGGAGAACCGCCGTCCAGCCTTGCACCTGTTTCTTGTAAGCGTTCCTTTTTGATGTGTTGACCGTGGTCTGGTAGTCGGAATGTCCAACAATACGCATAGCCTTTGCCGCGTCGATACCGGCTTCATACAGCATCCAATATAGTTATGCCGCAGGTAATGCGGCGTTATTGTAGGAATATATTTATGCGTCAGTTCCTTTCGTTTCCTTTTCTGTTCATTCGGCCTTTTTTCCACCAGTCCGGCATGTACCATCAGCCGCAGCCACATGCGTTTTAACGTGCTCTGGCATAATGGTTCTCCGTCTGCGCCGTGGAACAACCATTCGTTTTCTTTCCCGCGCCTAGGCGAGGCGTATGTTTTAAGGCAACGCCGCACAATTCACCAGACAACACTCCGGACGCAATAGATTCCCCTAAAAGCCTGGCGCTCTGTTGAAAACTTCGCCGCGGGGAAATCCCAACCAAGCCGATAGGTACCGCCTGTCAGCAAGATAGAGATTCGCAAGCGCGAAAAGCATATTTATTTTGGCTGTCTGCTTTCGCAGTCCCCGATATCGCGTTTTTCGGTAACGAAACAGCCCCTTGACGACTCCGAAAACATGCTCTACCTTTGCCCTGAACATTATGCGTGATGGCATCCTCGCGCTTTTCCGCGCCCAGATAGCCACTGTCGCCGTAAACTCCCGTTTCTTCACCGGTAAGCAGCTTAGGGACTACCGTCACATCATGGACATTCGCACTGGTCACTTCCAGATGGTGTGTCAGACCGGTCTTCACCTGATGCGCATCCGGATCCCGTTGCTTTTCACGGTTCTTCGTGGAGGAAGGAGCCTCTATGCGTGTGGAATCAACGATAGTTCCTTTCCTGAGCAAGCAGGCCCCTTTGCTGCAGCATGTCTACCACCTACGCGAACAGCTTTTCCTGTAGCCTGTTTCGAACCAGTATATTGCGAAAACGCCCGATCGTGTCTCCGTCCGGCGCCTGATTGTTCGAATCCACTCCGCAAAATTCAGAGAAGGCACGGCTGTCTACCACTTCCACCGCCGTCGCATCGTCGGACAGATTATATAGGTTCTGTAACACATGCAGCCGCAGCATCTTTTCCAGTTCATAGGGCTTATTCCCGCGCTCTCCTTGTAATAGTACGGTTTTATCATGTTTATCCATTCGCCCCATGGAATGATTCGCTCAATCTGCTCCAGAAATTCTTTCTTCTTCGTCTTGACCTGAGCCAGCTCGTCGCTCACTGCGGACAGCGTTATTTGCTTATTCATATTCATGTTTTACCACTTTTTCCCTCGCTTGGCTTCTGTGCGGTGTTGCCTTAGTTCTTCGTCCAACGCCAGCGATATCCTTGATCCCGCGTTCTTCAATTAACTGCCGCATGAGACTCTTTTCTTTCTTTGCCATAACGAATAACCTCCATTGTTCTTATCTTACCTGACAACGGAGGTTTACACAATTTTTTCAGCAGTTTCCTTGGGCGCGGAAATACTGTCTGTACGATCTGTTCGCGGATAATAGCTTCCGCCTGTTTCCTTGAAATCATTCTTTACTCACCTTTCCCGAACAAGCTCCTGAAAGCTTCGTTCGCTCTGTTTTTTAAGTCGTCTGGGTTCTGCGTCGCGCCCGGAGTAGGCGCTACGACACGTGCGGGCGCTTCAAACAGATAGCCCGCCTCCTTCTTGACAGCTGCCAGCGCGGCGGCAATGTCCGCATCCTGGTTCTTGCTGGCTTTAAGCGCGTCCAGGTCGAGCAGTGCCATAACGGCCTTCGCGTTTTTTGCTCTTGCCCCGGCCACGGCCTTTTCGAGATTCGCAGAAAACTGCATGTCCGCAAGTTTCTGCTGGAACTCCGTATCCTTTGTTGACAGGTCATTTGTAAGTTTACTGATCTGGCCTTTGAGTTCGGCAACATCCACGCCCTCAAAGTTCTTCAGGGCGGCCTGTGCAGCGCCGAGCTGCTCTTTATACTGGTCGCGCTCTGCCGTCAGCCTGGTGATGTCCCGGCCGTGCTCCGCCATGATCTGGTCTATAACGTCCTTCTCAAGCTTGAGGCCTTCCAAAAATTCCCGTTTCATGCGTTCTCCTTCTCCCGCTACGCTTTTTTACGTGGGTCGCGTCCACGCGCGGCCCCGCCTGTTTTTCGCCGGGCAGGGGATGGGCGTAATGGTATCAAAAAAGCACCCTTGCGGGTGCTGAATGATTTTGGGTATGGAAAAACCACCTCAAGGGGAGGTGGTTTAGCTCGGTATTATACTTGCCAAAGTCCCGACGGCATCATCCTCTACAATCTCCCATCGCCCTCCTGACGAGCTTCCGTCGAGAGGGGCGGGATTCAACGGCGAATAAAGATACCCTGGTTTCCAATCAAGCGAATTATCATAGTTCCAGTTATCTTCATCGTCATCAATAATTCGAAGCATGGGGCCAAATATGCCGCCATCTTCTACCCCTAAGCACTCATATGTTTTACCATTCGTTAATCCTACAATAAAGGAGTCACCAATATATTTTACTTTCATTTAGCTTTCACCCTAACCAATTTGGGACGGTATTGCTTTCCGGCGTATTCTTCCCAATGAATCTCATAGTCAAAATTCTTGGTACTAATTGTACCAACCTTTTTCTGCCATTGCAATGCACTTCCTCCGTATGTTTTCGCTAAGGATGGTGCCGCTCGTAAAACAGTTGATGTTCCGGCCCCAGCAATAACCCGTGCATTTGTTATGTCGGCTCCTCGCGGTAAAATTCCTTTTATACGCGGATCCCCTAACGTTGCTTGTAATACCGTATCGTCAGTTCTAAACTTTTTAGGCAAAGACGCCTTACGTTTCGCCCACACCGCCTTGCTCGCCTGACTGTGCCCGAAGCCCAGCACCTGCTCGCGTTCGCGGAGCCGTACCCGCCCAGTCCTGCCGAGGAAGTCTTTGAGCTGCGCCTCTTTATCTTTCAACTTCAGCTGCGCCGCCAACAAACCCTCTTTGTCCCCGGCGGCTTCAAAGGCTGCCGCACGGCGTTTCTGCTCGCGTATTTCGCGCTCCAGCTTCCGCTGTTGCTGACTCTGCTCATAAACGCGTGCATTTTCCTCATCATCAACAGGGAAATACGTTCGTTCTGACAACCCTTCGATAAATGGCCAGAAATCATGCGCGCAATTCGCGCCCTTGAGCGTATCCCTTACAACCGTCGGCATGGGAAGCCCTGACCGAGCATGCGGTCTTCGTTCCGCTAACCTCCATGGTCCTGCCTGATATTTCACCTTTTTCATTTATCTTAGGGGTAGCTTTAGCCGCCTTGTTGACACATATGGTATTATTCTTGAAATCAATATCGCTCCATTTCAATGCGATGCTTTCGCCAAACATTCAGCCAGGTTCAAATCCCGTCCTATTAGTCCGAAAACTGTCCTTTCCTCTCACTCCTCATCCATGTAAGTTTCCCGCATGTGTGCTTCATCCCAGCCGGTAACCACATAGCTTCCAATCTTTGTGAATTTCTTTTCCTTGGGGTCCCACTCTACAAGCACTCTGTCTTTGCCATACCCTGCCGCCGGATTGACCACGCCGTTATCCGGATCGACCTTTATGTAATACTTGATCCGGCAATTACTCCAATTTACAGACGTATCGGGAGAATACGCATAGTTTCCCACCGCGTTCGGATATACCACACCCACTTCGGCGCCGTCGGACATTATGGCAATTTTCTTGATCCGCACTTTGGTGTGGTTGGCGCTGTGCTGGCCCACCGATATAGGAATATCCAGAGGCAGCACGAACGAGGCGACATCTATGGCCGCTTCCGTGATCTCATCCACCTCCAGCACGTCGGTGGGACTCCAACTGCTGGATACGCTGCTATAGAGCCAGTAATCGGGGTCGGTATTGATTTCAAGATGCGTGATGCTCGAGTCCTGAACCAATACGTATGTGTCCAGCTTGAACATGCCGTAGATCGCCCGTACTTCATAATCCGGATTGAAGAAAGTCCCGGGCATAGACGCGCATTCGACCCAGGGGGAAACCTTTGCTTGTATGCTCGACATCCCTTCACCGCCGGAATCCGAGGCAGGCACGAAGGAAATATCGCACCTGTCTTCCAGCCCCTGATCCAGGAATACTCCCTGAAGCGCGTACAGGCCCTGCCCTTCCACCTGTATCCCCGCATCCATCGATGCGGTGGTCAGAGGTATATTCAGTCTGTAGCATCCGTCGGCCCCGGTTGTGGTCGTGACCAGCACCGTTTTGTTTACGTTGACGGCATCAACCCTCATCCCCGGCATGGGTTTGCCGTTCCTGTCGTAGACGCAGCCGTAAACGTATGCGAGATTGGTCGTACTCATCGTGATGTTCTTTGCCAGCGAAGAAGCCGCCGTCGGGTTTATGTCCGCGTCTGCTTTTTCATATCCCGTTTTCCGGTATTGAATCGTATACTGCCCTGCGGGGAGCGATAGTGTATAATTCCCGCTACTGTCGGTTGCGGTCTTATAATTTTCGCCTTTGGCCTGTACACTGACCCCTTCCAGCGGTGTTCCGTCCGGTTTGGTGATCCGGCCTGTGATCTTCGCTTTATTGTCAAGATAAACATAAGTATAGTCTTCATAGTTTCCTTCGTACAGATTCTCCCCGTAGGACTTTCCTTCATTGTAGCCCGCTTTGTTTACCGCGGCTTCATATGCGCCGAAAGGCACGTTATTGAAGGTACAGCAACCATGACTGTCGGTCACCGCGCTGCACTGCTTCGCTCCCGCGGTGATGTTTACGGTGGCGCCTCCAACATCATTGAAGTTTGAATCCTGCACCTGTACATACACCCTTCCGACCTGGGAAGGTATAGTCACGCTCAGCGGTACCGGACCTTTGGTGTTGTTGTTCTCGTCGCTTTCCTGTATTTGGTTGTCCGGGTCAATCCCGATGCTGAAATCTATTTTGCCTTCTCCCGCTTTGGGCCGCACGTAACCGCTTACGCCGGTTATGTCCGCACCTGCCGCCGTATTAAATTTCATCGCCGGCACATCATACAGGATGCTGGTCCGAACCGTGGCGTAAGCGGGCACATCCACCGTATTGCTCCCAACCACGTTCCCGTCTACAATAAAATTCACCTTTACTCCCGAAGCGGCCACAGGCCCGCGGTTGCAAACGGAAGCCGTCAGCTTCGCTTGACGTCCGGAACAGATATACGCTGTATCCGCACCGGTTCCTGCCAACTCCCCTGCCGCAAGGTCAGGGCGGGCAAGCTTGAGCGTGAGCGTCGCCTGGTTATCACCCGGATCTTCCCCCGCGAGTTTATGTTCGGGATCGATGGTGACCGTGAATACCGGGTCGGAAGTCAGGCCCTCGGGCACCGTCCACATCTCATATGTGACCTTGTATTGGCCTCCCTTGATGGTTCCGAGGTTTGTATTCATCGGGTCAAGCTGCTGCCCGTTCACGGTGAAAACCCTCTTTGCGGATACAGGTGAATTTCCGGCCGCGTTGTTATGCACGGCTGCCATAAGTTCCACTTTTTCCCCTGGTACGATGGTGGCAGGAGAAACCCACAGGTCCGTGCCGGCAATGGAAAGGCTAAGCCCGGTTCCGCCTTGCGGTTCCGGGGGGATCGTCGCCGAGGCAAGGTTGTTGCCTTCGTCCGACTCGTTGAAAAACCCCAGGGCATCCACGATCACCTTGACATCCAGCGGTCCGTTCTGGCCTTCCGGCACTTTGTATGCGTAATACGCATCCCCCATATACGGTGCGGTGCCCGAGGGCGGATCCACTTTGACAGGCTCGGACGGTGTGCCGTTAACGATGAATACGACCCGCAGGGTATCTGATGTGTGGGCAAAAGAAATACGGCTGTTTCTATGAATACGGCACCGGATCGATACGCTGTCCCCTGGAAAGATTCTACCGACGGAACTGTACTCCCAGGCTATGTCCTGATTGTGGACCTCGTAGTCATAGCGCTCAACCGGTATGGTAACACCTGCTTCCTCCCCGTTTCCCAGCACGGCGCGGCAGTCGAGTTCGCCCATGCTGTCCCAGGGGACATAATAATATATAGATTTCAGCGTCTCGGCTCCGGACTTGGGAACACTGCATCTCTCATCCGCGATCAGGCTTCCGTTAACAAAATAGCGAATGCGCGCATATCCCCCGTTGCCCTTGATGCGAGCTTTGAGCCGAAGCGCGTCTCCCGGCTTGGCGACATTGCTGCCCGCATCGCTGGATACTTCAAGCGCCACGATACTTGCATCGGAATAAGCCATGCTTCGGGCATGTTCTTTCCCCTTGACAGCCGTATCAATCTGCGCGCTGTTGTTAGTTGCGTCCGTATCCTCATGTATGGCGTCCGGTTCCACCCGCGCTTCGAACCTGAGGGGAACCTGCTGGTCTTTTGCGAGGCTAAAGTATTTGTCCAACGGCAGTACGTAAAATGCCTTCACTATTTCCGAATTTTCTCCGGCGTCCATATAAAATGGGACGCTGTCGACCTGCTGCCCGTCCAGCAAAAACTTTACCGTTCCGCCCCCGGCCGTTCCCGAAGTATTCTTATGGACTTTTGCCTGAAGGGTCATCTTATAACCCGCCAACACATAGCTCCTGCTCATGCTGCTGGTGTTGCCGCAGTCAAGATCGGCCGACGACAACGAAAAATCGATGGGGGTCTTGTCTATTGCCACGGGGGTCGCGGTCCCCTCCGTGGAACCTGACTGGGAACACCCGCAAAGCGTAAGATTAAGCAGCAGGCAGATGAGCAAGAGAAAAACGGCAGTGCGTTTCATAATACCACTCCTTCAAAAGGATCTTATCAATATCAGGTAGACTTTAAAATTGGAACAGAAAGGACAATTGCACGACTGAAGAGGCTTCCTGTTATTATTGGACGTTTTTGTGTCAACAGGTTTTCAGAAGGATATGCTGGGTCTGAGACGATGGCTGTCTATGTTTATTCAGGTTATTTAATCATTCTAATCTTTTGGGATATTATACCATAAAAATACTCGTATTTATAAAACTTTTTAGAAATCTGAAGTTTTTATAAATTGTAGCTGCTGCCGCTAATAAGAGGGTGGCAGAACCGGTCGCTGGAAAGCGTATATGCCATGGTGTTGGTGGACGCCATTCACTACAAGGTGCGTGAAAAGGGTACGGTGGTAAAGAAGGCTGTCTATATTGCTATTGGTACGGATTTGGAGGGCAAGAAGGGCGTTACCTTATCTTTGCTTTTTGGTATTGACAAAGCCGGACCGGAAGCATATAATAACATACATATAATTCCTACGTAATTAATATGAGACGATGTCATTGATAAAGGAAGAGCGGTATTGTTATTGGAACTGATCCGCGCGAACG
The DNA here is from genome assembly GCA_049324235.1 of Bacillota bacterium. Taxonomy (GTDB): domain Bacteria; phylum Bacillota; class Clostridia; order Christensenellales; family UBA1431; genus UBA1431. The sequence goes on along the minus strand of JBMOLJ010000070.1, from coordinate 40,537 downwards.
CTGTAAAGTTGAACGGCGGGACACTGACCCTGGTCTTCCAGGATGCCATCTTATTCAGTTGAATAAAAGGAGATTTAAAACGGAAGATAGGGAAAGAAGATCGTACAGTTAAAAATGGAAAAATAAGTCTTACATAATATCAAACAGGGAGGAAAAACAATGGCAAAGATTGCAAAGAATCTGACGGAATTGATAGGGAATACGCCTCTTCTTGAACTCGCAAATTATAATACGGCGCAAAACCTTGAAGCGACGGTAATAGCAAAGCTCGAATACTTCAATCCGGCCGGCAGCGTAAAGGACAGGATCGGGTACAGCATGATCAAGGACGCGGAAGAGAAAGGCCTGATTAAAGAGGATACCGTGATCATCGAGCCGACCAGCGGGAACACGGGGATCGGTCTTGCGTTCGTTTCAGCGGCAAAAGGCTATAAGCTGATACTTACCATGCCCGAAACGTTCAGCGTCGAGCGCCGCAACCTGTTAAAGGCTCTGGGCGCGGAACTGGTACTTACGCCTGGGACGGAGGGGATGCCGGGCGCAATCAAGAAGGCGAAAGAGCTTTCCGCCCAGATACCCAACTCCTTTATTCCGAACCAGTTTGAGAACCCGGCCAACCCGGAAATTCACAGAAAAACAACAGCGGAAGAGATTCTTCGGGATACCGATGGGAAAGTGGACGTGTTTGTAGCAGGTGTAGGAACCGGCGGTACCGTATCCGGTGTGGGCGAGGTTCTTAAGAAGCATAATCCGAATGTGCAGATCGTGGCGGTGGAACCGTTTGATTCGCCTGTGCTTTCAGGGGGAGAGAAGGGGCCGCACAAGATACAGGGGATAGGCGCCGGTTTTGTGCCCGAAGTGTTCAACAGAGCGGTGGTCGATGAAATATTCAAGGTAAGGAATGAAGAAGCGTTAGATACGTCGCGGCTCCTTTGCAGGACGGAAGGGCTGCTGGTGGGAATATCTTCCGGCGCAGCGGTATTTGCGGCGGCTCAGATAGGCAGGAGGCCCGGGAACAAAGGGAAAATAATTGTCGCGGTGCTGCCCGACACCGGCGAGAGATACCTGTCGACGCCCTTGTTTTCCGAAGGATGATGATCAGCCGGATAAATTCTTTTATACAAATCAGGTTCACGCTAAATATGTAGAATAGCCATTATCGAACGTAATGGCTATCTTTGCTTTAAGGCAGATTCAAGCCAATATATTCCCTGAAAGCTGACTTAAGTTATACTCTTGGTTCATTATTGCCCGATTACCAAAATATTACTATAATGAAGATATACATACGTACGAATGTGAGAGCATAAAAGGATGAAGGTTGGAATCCCCAGGGCATTTTTATACTTCAAATACGCCAGCCTGTGGGAAAGCTTTTTTGAAACACTGGGAATCGATTACATTGTCAGCCCGGATACGAACAAGGATATCATCAGCAGGGGCATGAACTGTGCTGTTGATGAATGCTGCCTTTCATCCAAGATTTATCTGGGGCATGTCGTATGGCTGATGGACAGGTGCGATACCATACTCGTACCGAGAATTTCCAATTATGGCAAAACAGGGACGGTCTGCACAAGGTTTCAGGCTATTTATGATGTTATAAAGAACACGTTCAGGGATAAGGATATCGAGTTTCTGCATTATAACATTGATCCTATGAACTCTGAAAATGAGCTGGGCGCTTTTATGAAAATGGGTAAAAACCTGGGCAGGAAAAAGCCGCAGATTTTAAGAGCGTATTTATTGGCCAAACAGGCGGAAAAGACAGCACAGATAGCGTCGAACAAAGAGCAGGAGGCTTTGCTGAACGAGAAAAAGATCAAGATTCTCCTGATAGCGCACGCATATAATATTCTGGACAAATACATCGGCGCGCCGGTTCTTCGTGTACTGCGCAGCATGGATGTCGTTCCGGTTATCGGCGAATACGCCAGTAAAAAGGAAGCCATTGCATGCTCGATGCAACTTAGCGATACGCTTCCGTGGGTATACAATAAGGAGCTGCTCGGCTCTGTCGTATTGTACAGGGACAGGGTGGACGGCATCATCCTGATGAGCACGTTCCCCTGCGGCCCGGACTCACTGGTCAACGAAATCATCATCCGGCGCGTTCAGGACAAGCCCATTCTGAATCTGCTGCTGGACGGGCAGGAGGGTACCGCCGGGCTCGAAACAAGGCTGGAGAGCTTTGTGGATATTATCAGATACAAGAGGGAAGATTTCATTGGATAATATCAAGGTGACATTTCCGCATCTGGGCAGCTATTGCGTACCGATCGAGGTCCTGTTTACCAAGGGGCTTGGCGTCGAGTACATCGTACCGCCCCCTGTCACGGCAAGGACACTGGCGCTGGGCAGCCGTTACAGCCCGGATTATGTCTGCGCGCCGTTCAAATACATCCTCGGAAACTATATCGAGTCCATAAAGGCGGGCGCCAACACGCTCGTACAGGTCGGCGGAGCCTGCAGGCTCGGTTATTACGGCGAACTGCATGAGCAGATACTCAGGGATCTGGGCTATAAAGTGCGTTTTGTCAACATGGTGCGGGCGCGGTTTGAAAGGCCGCTTACATTCTACAGCCAGTTGAAAGCCATCAATCCCGATATGTCGCTCAAAAAGCTGGCAATGGTTTTGCCGGTGGTTTTGAAGATGGTGGAATGCATAGATGACGCCGAAGATTATATCCGCAAAAACGTCGGCTTCGAAACCGCCTCCGGCTCCTTTGACAGCCTTCATCAGCAATTTTTAAACCAACTCAGAGGCGTGCGCACCAAAAAAGAGCTGAACGCTCTGTTCCAGAAATATATGAAGAGCTTAAAGGAAGTTGAGACGGTCAAGCCCAGGTTCCCGTTGAGAGCAGGGATCATAGGCGAGTATTACACCATCATGGAACCGTTCAGCAACCACTTCATCGAGAAGGAACTCGCCAAGATGGGCATTATCGTGGACCGGTGGGTGAATATATCCAACTCCCTGCTCCACTATCCCGAGAAAAGGATGAAAGAATACATCAAAGGCTATGCGCAATACGACATGGGCGCCACCAGCATGATGACCATCGACCGCGCGCTGGCTTTTGCAAAAAAAGGCTACGACGGAATCATCCATGTAAAATCGTTCGGGTGTACGCCTGAAATAGACGTAATACCCGTGCTGCAAAATATCAGTGCCGACTATAGGATTCCGATTGTATATTTTAGCTTTGACTCTCAGACCAGCGAGACGGGCATAAGAACCCGGCTGGAAGCATTCTATGACATGATCGTGATGAGGAAAGAGGCAAAATGACAGACACCTATTACCTGGGGCTGGATATCGGCTCCATATCAACGAAAGGGGCCGTGATAGACGGAGAGCACCGCATCAGGGCGAGCGAATACCTGATGACCGAGGGCGATCCCATCGGCGCGGTGAAACGGCTCCTGTCCGCGCTGAAATATCAGCTTGGCGGCGTGTCCTGCCGTATCGCCGCGGTTGGCGTAACGGGCAGCGCCCGCAAACTCATTGGCGCCATGACCGGCGCTGTTGTCGTGAAAAACGAGATAACGGCCCATGCGATCGGGACGATGTCGCTATATCCTGATGTCCGTACGATTTTTGAGATCGGGGGGCAGGATTCAAAAATCATACTGATTGAAAACGGTTTTGTGGCTGACTACGCGATGAATACGCTTTGCGCAGCCGGCACCGGCGCTTTTCTGTCCAGCCAGGCGCAGAGGCTCGGGGTGCGGGTTGAGGAATTCGGAGAAATAGCGCTCAAGTCCACCAGGGCTACGCAGATTGCGGCGCGCTGCACGGTTTTCGCGGAATCCGACCTTGTTCACAAATTGCAAATCGGGCATAAAAAAGAGGATATCATTGCCGGGCTTTGCCGTGCCGTTGTCGCAAATTACCTAAACAATGTCGGCAAGGGCAAGAGAATCATGCCGCCTATCGTATTTCAGGGCGGTGTCAGCAAGAACGCCGGCGTAATCAGAGCTTTCGAGGAAGCGACCAACTGCAGCATTACAGTTGATCCGAACAGCCACCTGATGGGCGCTCTCGGCGTTGCCATATTGGCAAAAAAATCGAAATGTGCAGGGGATTTCCGGTTTGATATCACCGATATCGAGTTCACGACCCGGGGTATAGAGTGCGGCAAGTGTCCCAACAACTGTGAAATCATATGCGTGTACAGAGAAAATGACCTGATTGATGCCTGGGGAAATAAGTGCGAGAAGGGCGCCGTTCCGGCAAATGCAGGATAAGCGGGGGAGAGTAAGGTTTTAGCTGATAAGCATATGGGTCAGCCCCAGCCTTTTTGCGTATTCCAGCGCCTGAAGGTATTTTTATGTCCGGCATGTAAATATCAACGATTCCGTCTCCGGTCTACCTTACAGTGATGAGGACATATCTCGCAGCATTTGAGTTTTTCCTTAAGGCTTGTAATGCGGTTTTACAGTCCGCCGTTTTCGAATAGTTTAATATATCCCGGAGTATAGCCTGCCATGTTCCGCCTCAATTTCAATATAATCCGCTTTTCTCGTTCCAGCCGTACTTGCCTTTCATCTCGACGAAAGCTACCTTCGCCAACGCTTCGGACCGGATTTCCCCATTTTGGTCTTTTGTTATTAAAAATAAGTCCTGAAGCCCCGGGGGACCGATCGGAGCAATCATCCTGCCTCCGGTCCTGAGCTGTTTTATCAGTTCGAGAGGCGTTTTTTCAGCCGCCGCAGTCACCATAATCCTGTCATAAGGCGCATATTCGCTCCAGCCCTCGCTTCCGTCGCCGATTTTATAGGATATATTGTCATAGCCAAGCATATCAAGTTTTTCCCTGGCTTTTTCAGACAACTCCGGTATCCTTTCCACGGTGTATACCGAGCCTGCAAATTCGGCAAGCAACGCGGTCTGGTAACCCGATCCCGTTCCTATTTCAAGGACTTTGCAGTTTTCATCTGGGTTAAGCAGAAAAGTCATTTCCAAAACAAGGCTGGGCTGTGAAATCGTTTGCCCGTACCCGATAGGTAAGGGCTTGTTCATGAACGCCGCGTCCTTATATTCATTGTCAATGAATATCGCGCGGTCCAGTTTATTGAAGAAAGCGTATAATTCATTCTTTTCCATTTGCCTCACCCTTTAAAAGAATGGTCAATTTGGTTCAGTGGTGTACCCTTATAATTGTGCGGAACATATTAAAAAATATACGCCCGGGAAACCTGGGCTACGGAGTGATTGTCCGTTTACTTAAGCATAAATGTCTTTCAGGAAAAGCTCCATACGCTTTTAGCTTTTTACTTGACTTTTATCCCGATTGTGATAAAATAAACAAAAAACCGCGCTGCAAGCAACGGCTGACAGCAAAGTATATATGTTTCGTTACTGACACAAAGATGTTTTCTGAGTGAAAGGCACGGCAATCGTTGTAACATACGGATTATTGCGCTTTCCACGGCGCATTTTTTATTTCCTGATATGAAAGGATTGATTCGATGGAAACAAGGGTGGCAATCATTGCGATCATCGTTGAAAACCCGGACTCCGTGGAAAAACTGAATTCAGTTTTACATGACTACTCCGAATACATCATCGGACGCATGGGAATCCCGTACCGCGCAAAAAAGGTGAGCATCATCAGCATTGCCATCGATGCGACGCAGGATATGATCAGCGCATTATCGGGGAAAATCGGGAAATTGCCGGGCATCAGGGCCAAAACCGTATATTCGAATGTGTGTACGAAACATGAAGACTGAAATAAAAGAGCTTATAGATAAACTCGAAAAAAAACGGATACTCGCCCGCGTAGAATTCGCTGCATTGCTTGCGTGCCGTTCGGATGAAACGGTACAATATCTTTTTGAACGCGCGTGTGCAGTAAGGCACAGCATCTACGGCCGCGATGTGTATATGCGCGGGCTTATCGAGTTCACGAATTACTGCAGGAACGACTGTTATTACTGCGGTATCAGGAAAAGCAGCCCGGGCACGGACAGATACCGCTTAACAAAGGAGCAGATACTGGATTGCTGTGCGATGGGGCACGGGCTTGGCTTCCGCACTTTCGTCCTGCAGGGCGGCGAGGACGGGTATTATACCGATGAAAAAATCGTTAATATCATACGTTCCATTAAACAAAACCACCCGGACTGCGCGGTAACGCTGTCTATCGGGGAAAAGCCGTTTGACAGCTACAAGGCATACTTTGACGCGGGGGCGGACCGGTATCTGCTCCGCCATGAAACGGCGAACAGCAGGCATTATGCCATGCTTCACCCACAGAACCTATCACTCAAAAACCGCAAACAGTGTTTATATGATCTGAAAAAGATAGGATATCAGGTGGGCTGCGGATTTATGGTCGGCTCACCTTATCAAACAGATGCATGCATCATCGACGACCTGCTTTTTTTAAAGCAACTGGATCCCCACATGGTCGGGATTGGGCCATTTATCCCGCATCATGCGACGCCCTTTGCCGATCAGCAGGCGGGAACCCTGGATCTGACTCTGTTTCTGCTTGCGATTATCCGCCTCATGCTGCCAAGCGCATTGATCCCTGCAACGACTGCGCTCGGAACGATTCATCCGATGGGCCGGGAAAAAGGAATTCTGGCGGGCGCTAACGTCGTAATGCCGAATCTCTCTCCTGTTGATGTGAGAAAAAAATATCTGCTGTATGACAATAAGATCTGCACGGGGGACGAGGCGGCGGAATGCCGGGCTTGCATGCAGCGCCGGATAGAGAACATCGGTTATCAATTGGTTGTCTCAAGGGGCGACTACAAATCTATATAAAATGACTAAGGGGGAAGAAAGCTCTGACCCTGAAGAAAGGAAGATCACAATGTACGATCCAAAATCCATGCGCGCCGAAGAATTCATATCTCATGAGGAGGTGCTTGAGACACTGACCTTTGCCGAAAAGAACAAGAACGACGCCGAACTCATCGGCAGCATCATCGAGAAGGCCAAACTGCGCAAGGGGCTATCCCACAGGGAAGCGGCGGTGCTGCTCGACTGCGAAATCGAGGAGAAGAATCAGGAAATCTATGCGCTTGCCGAGCAGATCAAAAAGGATTTTTACGGGAACCGCATCGTCATGTTCGCGCCGCTGTACCTGTCCAACTATTGTATTAACGGATGCGTTTACTGTCCCTACCACATGAAAAACAAACACATTGCCAGAAAGAAGCTCACGCAGGAGGAAGTGGCGCGCGAGGTGATCGCCCTGCAGGATATGGGGCATAAGCGGCTCGCTATTGAAGCGGGTGAACATCCTGAAATGAATCCTATCGAGTATATTCTGGAATGCATCAATACGATCTACAGCATCAAGCATAAAAACGGCGCGATCCGCCGCGTGAATGTAAACATCGCGGCTACGACCGTCGAAAACTATAAAAAGCTCAAGGATGTCGGCATCGGCACATACATCCTTTTTCAGGAGACATACCACAAAGAGAGCTATGAAAAACTGCATCCGACCGGCCCGAAGCATGACTACGCCTATCATACCGAGGCGATGGACCGCGCAATGGAGGGCGGTATAGACGACGTCGGCCTGGGCGTTTTGTTCGGCTTGGAATTATTCCGTTACGAGTTCGCCGCGCTTCTGATGCACGCGGAACACTTGGAAGCAGTGCACGGGGTTGGCCCGCACACGATAAGCGTTCCGAGGATCAAACACGCCGACGACATCGACCCAAACGTTTTTGAAAACGGCATCAGTGATGATATCTTTGCCAAGATCGTCGCCTGCATACGCGTATCCGTACCTTATACAGGGATGATCATTTCGACGAGAGAAAGCAAGGAATGCCGCGAAAAGGTGCTGCATCTGGGCGTATCCCAGATCAGCGGCGCGTCGAGAACGAGCGTCGGCGGGTATTACGAGACCGAACCCGAAGATGAAAAGTCCGAGCAGTTCGATGTGAGCGACAAACGGACGCTCGATGAGGTCGTCAGGTGGCTGATGGAGCTGGGATATATCCCGAGCTTCTGCACGGCCTGTTACCGCGAGGGCAGAACGGGCGACAGGTTCATGACCCTTTGCAAAAACGGGCAGATACAGAATTGCTGCCATCCGAACGCGCTGATGACCTTGAAGGAATATCTGGAAGATTACGCTTCCCCTGATACAAAGGCGATCGGAGAGAAGCTGATCGAAGCCGAAATCCATAATATACCCAAGGACAAGGTAAAGGGAATCGTACGCGAAAACCTTACGAATATTGAAAATGGCAAACGAGATTTCAGGTTTTAGGAGAAGATTATGGGACTAAATGCAACGCCAAGCGCAAACCGAGTGCATATCGGGTTCTTCGGCAAAAGGAATGCGGGCAAGTCAAGTGTCGTGAACGCGGTTACAGGGCAGGAACTTGCCGTTGTATCCGATATGAAGGGCACGACGACCGACCCGGTCTATAAATCGATGGAGCTGCTTCCGCTGGGACCGGTTGTGATCATCGACACACCGGGGATAGACGACGAAGGCCCTTTGGGCGAGTTGCGTATCCGCAAAACGAAGCAGGTGCTGAATAAAACGGATGTAGCGGTGCTTATTGTGGATGCTACCTGCGGCAAAACCGAAGCGGACGATGATCTGATAGGCTTGTTTAAGGAAAAGGGCATCAACTATATGGTCGTATACAACAAAAGCGATCTGTTGAGTAGAGACCTGCAGGGCAACGAACTTCTCATCAGCGCAACGGAGAAAACAAACCTTGCAGCGTTAAAGGATAAAATAGCGTCCCTCGCGGTTACGGAGGAACCGAAACTGAAGATCGTGGGCGACCTGATCAATCCATCTGACTTTGTCGTGCTCGTTACGCCCATTGACAAAGCCGCGCCCAAGGGCAGGCTGATATTACCGCAGCAGCAAACCATCCGGGATATACTCGAAGCCGATGCGACCGCGGTTGTGGTCAAGGAATTCGAGCTTCGCGAAACGCTCGAGAACCTCGGCAAGAAGCCAAAGCTCGTCATCACGGACAGCCAGGTTTTTGCGAAGGTTTCAGCCGATGTGCCCGATGACATCCTTTTGACCTCGTTTTCGATACTGTTCGCGCGGTATAAGGGGCTACTTGAAGCGGCTGTAAAGGGCGTGGCGGTGCTTGAGAAGCTTGGTGACGGCGATACGGTGCTGATATCGGAAGGGTGCACGCATCACCGCCAATGTGACGATATCGGCAGCGTCAAGCTCCCCCGGTGGATCAAAAACTACACGGGCAAGCAATTGAATTTTGAATTTACGTCCGGCACGGAGTTTCCCGATGATCTGCAAGAGTACAGGCTCATCATACATTGCGGCGGATGCATGCTGAACGAAAGGGAAATGATATACCGGCAGAAATGCGCCCAGGATCAAAACGTGCCCATCACGAACTACGGAATCCTGATTGCGTATATGCAGGGGATTTTAAAGCGCAGCCTTGCGGTGTTTCCGCATATCCTGATGGAGCTGGAGGAGTGAGAGAATGCGTACCGAAAAGGATGCGCTCGGGGAGGTCCAACTGGAAGATGAAGCATTGTATGGAATCCAAACCGCGCGTGCGAAAGAGAACTTCGCGCTCGATTATAAAAAGACGGATTTGCGCCTGATCTATGCGATTGTTAAGGTGAAAAAGGCGGCGGCGCTGACCTACGAGAAGCTGGGTATGGGCAAAAACGGTATTTACCGGGCAATCGCCGATGCCTGCAATCGCGTCCTTTCAAGTGAAGCGGACGGCCAGTTTGTTGTGGATGCTTTGCAGGGCGGGGCAGGAACCTCGACCAATATGAACGTAAACGAAGTAATTGCAAATCTGGCTTCGGAAATTCTGAAAGAGACCGGTATAAATGATGCAATCCATCCTCTCGATGAAGTGAACTGCGGGCAATCGACCAACGATGTGTATCCGACCGCTTTAAGAATTGCCGCGATAGAACTTTTGCGCAATCTGAGCGATGCCTGCGCAAAACTCCAGGAAGCATTGCAGGAAAAAGAAAATGCGTTTGACAACATCAAAAAACTCGGCCGTACCGAGCTGATGGATGCGGTCCCGGTTACGCTGGGCGCAGAGTTCGGCGCCTTCGCGCAGGCGGTCGGACGCGACCGGTGGAGGCTATACAAGGTGGAGGAAAGGCTTCGGCAGGTAAATATCGGGGGAACTGCCGTCGGGACAGGGGATAATGCCATGCGGAAATACCGTTTCGGCATCATTGAGGAACTGCGGAAAATCACGTGCCTGGGCCTCGCGGCTGCGGAATACCCGATGGATATCACACAGAATAATGATGTGTTTGTCGAGGTTTCCGGCCTGCTCAAGGCTCTGGCTGTAAATCTAATGAAGATTTCAAACGATTTGCGGCTGATGAATTCAGGGCCTTATGGCGGACTGGGCGAAATAAAACTTGCTCCCATGCAGACAGGCAGCACCATCATGCCCGGAAAGGTGAATCCGGTCATACCGGAAATGGTGATGCAGGTCGCAATGAAGGTAATAGCCAATGATTACGCAATTACGATGGCGGCTGCGCACGGGGAGTTTGAGCTGAATGCATTTTTACCGTTAATAGCGGATGTCCTGCTCGAAAACCTCTCGCTGCTGGAACGGGCGGTCATGCTGTTTCGAACAAAATGCGTTGCCCTGCTTCAACCGGACAGGCACAGGTGTGCGCAGTTGCTGGACAGTTCCTATGCTTTTGCAACAGCATATACTCCGGTTCTGGGTTATGACAGGGTGAGCCGGATTATAAGGGAGAACAACGGGGATACGGTCAAAATAAAAGAAGCTCTTGAGGCGGACTTGGAGCAGATCAAGCAAAAATGACATAATGATTATAAAAAAAGAAGGACAAACCGCTGTTTGTCCTTCTAACTCCTTTACATACTTTTACATTAGTTTTACCGGCACGCATATGACCAACTGAAAATTTCGGCGAGTCAAACAATTAACTAAACAGAGTGGATACCGCGCATCAACCCAGGTGCTTATTTAAAAGTGCAGTAGTTCCTTTTCTCTTTACAAGAACATATGTTCTATTGTATGATAGGGAAAAGGATGTGGGCAAATTGGACCTGTTTGATAAGCTCAAAATTCTCACGGACGCGGCGAAGTACGACGTTGCCTGCACGTCCAGCGGGGTAGATAAAAAACCTGCGCGCGGCGGCATAGGCAATGCGGCGGCAATGGGCATCTGCCACAGCTTTTCGGGCGATGGACGGTGCATCTCGCTCCTTAAGGTGCTCATGACCAATTCCTGCGCATACGACTGCGCGTACTGCCTCAACCGCCGCTCGGGCGATGCGCCGCGCGCGGCGTTCGAGCCGCGCGAGCTGGCCGAACTGACGATTGCGTTTTACCGCCGCAACTACATCGAGGGGCTTTTTTTAAGCTCCGGCGTGCTCAAAAGTCCCGACTATACTGTCGAACGGATGATAGAAACGCTGCGTATCCTGCGCGAAGAATACCGCTTTTATGGCTATATCCATGCCAAGGCCATCCCCGGGGCGGACAGCGCGCTCCTTAACCGGCTGGGCTTGCTGGCCGACCGCATGAGCGTTAATATCGAGCTTCCTTCACAGGACAGCCTGCGCCTGCTCGCGCCCGACAAATCCAAGGAATCCATCCTGAAGCCGATGGGCTTCATCCGCGCGCGTATCGAGCAAAGCGGGGAAGAGCTTGTGCGTTACAAAAACGCGCCGAGATTCGCGCCCGCAGGGCAGAGCACGCAGATGATCGTCGGGGCATCGGACGAGAGCGATTTGCGGATACTGAACCTGACAGAGAGACTGTACAAAAACTACAGGCTCAGGCGCGTGTTTTTTTCGGCATATGTGCCTGTAGGCTCGAGCGCGCTGCTACCCGCTGCGGATACCAAACCGCCGCTGTTGCGCGAACATAGATTGTACCAGGCCGACTGGCTGCTGCGGTTTTACGGTTTTACAGCCGCCGAACTGCTCGACGACGCGCATCCGAGCTTTAATCCCTTTCTCGATCCCAAATGCAACTGGGCGCTCAATCACCCCGAGCGTTTCCCCGTTGAGGTCAACCGCGCGCCATACGAAACGCTGCTCCGTGTGCCCGGTATCGGCGTGCGCAGTGCGCAGCGCATTGTGGCCGTGCGGCGTACGGGGAGCATCGACGTTGCCGGGCTGAAAAAGCTCGGCGTCGTGCTCAAGCGTGCGCAGTATTTTATTACCTGCGCTGGAAAGCGCCCGTACGGCCTGGACACGGCGCAGGACGCGCTGCTGTGCGCGCTGTTGTCCGAGCAAGCGCGCGGCAGGGCGGAGCAGGCGCTTTTTAACGCGCCGCGCCAGCTTTCGCTGTTTGAACACCCGGCGCTCATGCGGGAGGAGGTGTGCAAATGCCTGAGCGGTCAACTTTGATTTACTGCTATGACGGCAGCTTTGACGGGCTGCTGTGCTGCGTGTTTGAAAGCTACGACAAAAAGGAGCTGCCTTTGGATATATTGCCCGAAGGCGCGCCGTTGCCGCTGCTGCTTCCCGTCCAAACCGTCGAGACCGACCGGGAAAAGGCGCGACGGGTGCTGTTGTCCATACCGGAAAAGATGGGGCGGGACGCATTGGGCTTTGTCCGGCGTGCGTTTCTGACCTGCCACCCGCAAAAGGAACTGCTGATTCTGCGGTTCCTGCGCCTCGGCTATTGCTGCGGCCCCCAGGTTATGAACCGGCTGACCGACGAGTCTGTGCAGGCGCTCTTTGCCGCCGTCCGCCACCTCGAAAACGAGGCGCATTTGTACAAGGGCTTTGTCCGGTTTTCGGAGACGAACGGGATACTGGCGGCCCGGATCGAACCCAAAAACATCGTCCTGCCGCTGATCGCGCGCCATTTTTGCGAGCGGTTTCCCAATGAGCGGTTTTTAATCCACGATAAGACGCACGGTATGGCGCTGCTGTACCAGAACCATACATGGACAATCGCTGGTGTCCAAGAGCTCGAACTGCCCTGCCCAGATGAGGAGGAGATGAAGTTCCGCGCACTGTGGCGGCTCTTTTACGATACCATCGAGATCCAAGAGCGGCGCAACCCGCGCTGCCGCATGGGCCACATGCCCAAGCGGTATTGGGGCTGCCTGACGGAGCTTGCTTCCGAGGTCCAAAGCAGCGCCGCCGCAGATCTGCCCGCGCCGGCTCCGCATCATCTGCTGTGCGACTGATTTGGTTTCAAAGTGCGTTACAGGGTGTCCGTACAGCGCTCCCCGAGACAATCAGCCTGCCGTCTCAAGATTTAAACAATGATAATTATTGTATTGACTAGGAAATGACACCCAGCAACTTTTTCCCTGTGTATTCTTTTATAAAACCGTACAAACAAAAGATATGGATAATAATTCGGAAAGCAAAAAACAGATACGTGCAGCCATTTCCCTGTTTGTTATATTTATCCTCATTATTACCGGCTGCACTGCAACCAAGCTTGCCAATGATAATAAGATTTCCGTGAAAGAAATCGGCAACGGTCAGGGCAGGGAAGGGAATGCACAGGAGAGCGCAGTCATCGCATTTACATTTGACGACGGCTGTATTACGGATTACCTGCTGGCATACCCAATTTTAAAAAAATACGCTATCAAAGGCACATCGTACATCATTTCCAGCTATCTGGATAAAAAAAGCACCTCCCGGATAACATGGGACATGGTGAAGGAGATGATGGCCTATGGCTGGGTTTTTGGCGATCATACGTATTCCCACAAAGACCTCGAAACGATGTCAACGGAACAAATCAGGCAAAGCATGGAGGCTGTGGACGCCTCGTTTGCCCGGCAAGGGTTAAGGCCTCCGGCCGTAGCCGCCTACCCTTACGGCTCGTACGACCAAAGGGTGATTGAAGCCATGAAGCCTTACCGGAAGCAAATCAGAAAAGCGTATTACCAGAATAAGTTTGTTGATTTAAATCATGTAAAACCCTATGAGATCGACTCGATCAGCGCGGATATGGAGACAGAGTCGCAGCTGCTGACACGGGAGGCTATCGTTGACAGGGCCGTAAAAGAAAAAGCGGTTGTCGTTTTTCGCGCCCATTCCATGTTCAGGGAAGTTAAATACGATACGGGAAATTTCCAGATACAGACCGATTCCAGGCTGTTTGAGGAATTCGTGCAATACTGCGTGGAAAAGGGCTGTAGGTTCATCACGATGGAAGAGCTCATGCGCATGTATTCGTAACGATGTACGGTAGGCTACCTGTTCTGCTGCTTGCGGATGATTTTAAACCCCTGGTTCTCGATGGTTTTTTCGATGTCTTCGGTATTATAGGACTGAATGCCCACGACAACGGCGCTTTTTCCGCTGGACCCGCGGTAAACGGCCACATGTGTGATGTTCACGTCGAATTCCGCGAATATTCTGGCAATACTGGCCATGATTCCGGGCATATCCTCCGCCTCAATGGTCAGCCGCGTACCCGCGTCACGCATGCCAAGAAGCTCGGTAAAAGCGTCAAAGATGTTGCTTTCCGTGATGACGCCCACCAGCCGGTCATCCTGGACGACCGGCAGAAACCCGATCTCGTGGTCGCGCATGGCGATTGCGGCTTCTTCAAGCAGGGCGTCCGGGGATATCGTAAGCGGATCCCTGACCATGACCTGGCTGATCTTTGTTTTGGCGAGCAGGTAGTTAAGCTCCCCGAAGCTCAGGGCCGTTGCCTTGGACGGGGAAGCATGGGCGATGTCCTCCCTTGAAACCACGCCGACAAGCTTGCCGTTTTTGACGACCGGCAGGCGCCTTACGCCGTGCTTTGCCATGATTTCATGCGCGTCAGGTATCGTCTGGTCCGGGGAGATGATGAACGGATGCGTCGTCATTTTGTTCCTGACAAACATCTTTTTATCTCCTTTCTACGACGGATAAGAATTACTCCTTGCAGAAACGGGTAGAATTCATTTTCCCGCGCGTGCAATTTATTTTTTCATGCAAAATATGCACATGTGCATAAGTTAAGAAATCGAAGATTTCTTGACTTAAGGATTCTTCGGCTCGCCTCAGAATGACGGATAAGGGTTTTATAACTTTACCCTCCCAAATAGGCCTTTTTGATTTCGTCGCTTTCCATCAGTTCGGCCCCTGTGCCGGAAAGCACGATGGAGCCGGTTTCCAGTACATAGGCGCGGTTTGCGATCTGCAGCGCCATGCGCGCGTTCTGTTCCACCAGCAATATGGTAGTGCCGGACGCGTTGATGTCCCGGATGATGTTGAATATCTCCAGCACCAGAAGCGGCGCAAGCCCCATCGAAGGCTCGTCGAGGAAGAGTATTTTCGGGCGGCTCATGAGCGCGCGGCCCATGGCCAGCATCTGCTGTTCCCCGCCTGAAAGCGTGCCCGCCGTCTGCTTCTTCCGGTCGGCGAGTATCGGAAAGCGGTCGTATACCTTTTCCAGGTCCTCGGCTATGCCCGCCTTGTCGCGGCGCAGGTATGCGCCAAGCTCCAGGTTTTCCAGCACGGTCAATGTGGAGAATATGCGCCGCCCCTCGGGCACCTGGGAAATCCCGCGTTTGACCCGCTCCCGGGCGGACAGCCCCGTAATATCCTCGCCATCCAGCAAAATCGTTCCGCTCGTCGGCTTTTTAATGCCCGAAACCGTGTGTAGCGTCGTGGTCTTGCCTGCGCCGTTTGCGCCGATCAGCGTGACGATCTCCCCGTCGCTGACCGTAAATGAAATGCCTTTTAATGCATGGATCACGCCGAAATGCACGTGCATGTCCTGAATCTCAAGCATGGGCCACATCCTCCCCCAAATACGCTTCGATGACGCGTTGGTTGGTCCTGATCTCCTCCGGCGTGCCTTCCGCAATAATGCTGCCGTAGTCCATCACATAGATGCGTTCGCATATCCGCATGACGACCGACATGTCGTGCTCGATGAGCAGGATTGTCAGCGCGAACCGTTCCCTTAGCTGCGCGATCGTATCGGTGAGCTGCGCGGTTTCTCCCGGGTTCATGCCGGCCGCCGGTTCATCGAGCAGCAAAAGCGCGGGTTTCGTCGCCAGCGCACGCACGATCTCGAGACGGCGCTGTTCGCCGTAGGGGAGGTTTTTTGCCAGGTCGGACCTTTTTTCGCTCAATTTAAAAATGTCTAGCAGCGCGATGCTTTCTTCCAGTATCCGCTTTTCCTCCCGCGCATATGCGGGGAGGTGGAAGAAGCCGGACATCAGGCCGTAGCGCGCATTCTGGTGCATGGCGATGCGCACGTTGTCCAGAACGGTCAGATTGCGGAAGAGCCGGATGTTCTGAAACGTCCGCGCGATTCCCGCCTTGCTGATCCTATACGGCTTCAGGCGGGTGAGCTTCGTTTCACGGCCGTCCCGCTCCAGCGCGATATCGCCCGACGTAGGCTCGTATATGCCGGTGAGCAGGTTGAACACGGTGGTCTTGCCCGCGCCGTTGGGGCCAATCAGGCCCACAAGCTCGCCGGGGTTGATCTGTAGGCTCACGTTGGAGACCGCCATCAGGCCGCCGAATGATTTTGTCAATTTGTCTATGCTCAGTTTTACCATAGCCTTAAACTCTCTTTTTTATAGATGTCAGGCCGCCGCCCAGCTTTTTTAGCAGGCCGAACGAGACCTCCCTTGAACCCATCAGTCCCTGCGGCCTGAAGATCATAATGATGATAAGCATCAGTGCGTAGAGCACCATGCGTATCTCCGCAAAGGACTGCAGGAACGAGGATATCAGCGCGAGCACGATTGCGGCCAGGATCGAGCCCGACACGCTGCCCAGGCCGCCAAAGACCACGATAACGAGTATGTCGATCGACTTTAAAAAGCCGAACAGTTCCGGTTTGAGCACGTAGAAATAAGAGGCGTACAGTGCTCCCGCAACGCCTGCGCATAATGCGCCGATGATGAACGCGATCACTTTATACTTCGTGGTGTTGATGCCCATCGTGTCCGCCGCTATCTCGTCTTCGCGGATGGATATGCAGGCACGGCCGTGTGAGGATTTGAGGAAGTTCACAATCAGCAGGACAACGCCTACCGTGAAGATGAACAGCCATATCCAGTTCACATACCGCGGGATGCCGGACAGTCCCGCGGCGCCGTTCGTAATCTCAAGGTTGACGAATATGACGCGAATGATTTCGGCCAGGCCCAGCGTGGCAATGGCCAGGTAATCCCCGCGCAGCCGCAGCGTGGGCAGTCCGACCAGAAGCCCGACAACGCCCGCTGCAATCGCACCCAGGAATAAGCCGGCGAGAAAGGCCCAGACGCCCCAGGTCGCAGGTACGTGCATCATGAATATCGCGCAGGTATAGGCGCCGATGGACATGAACCCCGCATGCCCCAGCGAGAACTGGCCCGTAAAGCCGGTAATCAGGTTCAGGCTCACCGCAAGAATGATGTTGATGCAAATCGTTACCAGCGTGGCGAAGTAATAGTCATTGAGTACGCCAGTCCACAGCAGAGCCTGAACAACAAGAAATACAAGCGCCAGGCTAAGGGCTTTGGTAACGGCCGGTTTCTTCACAAGTGTTCCCACGTTACACCTTCTCTCTGATATTTCTGCCCATGAGGCCCGTCGGTTTCACGATAAGTATCAGGATCAGGATCCCGAACACCACCGCATCCTTGAGCAGCGAGCTTCCGTACCCTGAGACCATGACCTCCACCATGCCTATCGTATATCCGCCGATCATCGCGCCGGGTATGCTGCCGATTCCGCCGAAAACCGCCGCGATAAAGGCCTTGATACCCGGCAGGTACCCCATGAGCGGATTGATAGAGGTGTAATAGACGCCGACCAGCACGCCTGCCGCGCCCGCAAGAGCCGAACCCAGCATGAACGTGAACGATATGGTCGTGTCGACGTTGATTCCCATCAGGCGCGCGGCGTCCGCATCCAATGAAACCGCGCGCATGGCCCTGCCAATCCTGGTTTTCTTGACAATATAATGCAGCAGCACCATGAGCAGTATCGTGATACCCATGATGATAACCTGCTGCATCGAAACGACGACCTGTCCCATATTAATGGTTTCGCCGAGAAGGCCCGTCATAGCGGGATAGGTGCGCACGTTCGGCCCGAATATGGCCATCATACCGTATTCAAGAAATAAAGAGACGCCTATTGCGGTAATCAGCACCGCAATACGCGTCGCATTGCGCAAAGGCTTGTAGGCCACTTTTTCGATGGATACGCCGAGAATCGTGCAGGCCGCCATGGCCAACAACAGCGCGGGCACGAAATCCATTTTAAACACGGTCAGGCAGAAATACCCGACAAACGCCCCGATCATATATATGTCACAGTGCGCGAAATTGATGAGCTGTATGATGCCGTACACCATTGTGTACCCCAGTGCAATCAGTGCGTAGATGCTGCCAAGCGATAGGCCGTTGACAACCTGTTGAAAAAACTGGTCCAAATGCGTTCCCCTCTTTCACCCATAAACAAAGGCTTACACGTACACAAAAAGAATACCACAAAAAAAGGCGGTTGCGCTATTGTTGTTTTCTGGAACCGGGTGGTTGTTTCACTCCCAAAACGCATAGACAAGTGAGGGCCTTTTAAGGCCCTCACTCACATCCTTGCAGTAAGAAGCTGCTTTATAGTTTTACGTTACAAGCCCGCCCGTACACTGCTGACCTGCTTGCCGTTCTGCATCTCGATCACGACCAGCGCCTTGACAGCGTTGTGGTTCTTGTCGATGCTGAACGTTCCAGTTACGCCCTTATACTCGGTCGTGGCCGCAAGCGCGTCCTTCACCGCTTCACCCGTGATGCTGCTCGCGCGGCCGATAGCGTCGCACGTGAACTTGGCGAGGTCGTAGCCCAGCGCGTTGAAGGCGTTCGGCTCTGCATTATACTTATTTTTGTACGTTGTGATGAAACTCTGTACCGCCGGGTCTTTGTCCAGAGACGAATAGTGGTTGGAGTAATAGACGTTGCTCGCCGCTTTCTCGCCCGCCAGTTTCACAAGATCCGGGGAATCGAAACCATCTGCGCCGAGTACGGGCACATCGATGCCCAGCGCGCGGGCCTGCTTGATGATCAAACCGGCTTCATTGTAATAGCCGGGGATAAAGATAGAGTCATAATCCTTGCCCTTGATCTTGGTGAGCACCGCGCTGAAGTCTGTGTCACCGGCTACATACGCTTCCTCGGCCACGATGGTGCCGCCGTTGGCCTTGAACGTCTCTGTAAAGCTCTTGGCCAGGCCCTTGCTGTAGTCGCTGGCGTTGTCCATGATGATGATGGCCTTTTTCAGCTTAAGGTTCTTCGAAGCGAAGTTCGCCATTGCCGTGCCCTGGTACGAATCCGCAAAGCAGACACGGAACGCATATTCCTTTACGCCCGACGCATCCACCGTTACGTCGTCCGCCGTAGCGGAACCTGAGATCACGGGGATCTTTTTGTCGTTGGCCACAGGGATTTCAGCCTTGAAGGCGCCTGACGTCGCAGGCCCGAGCACGGCCGCGACGCCGTCCTGCGTCATGAGCTTGGTCGCCAGTGTGGTTGCCTCGGCCGCGTCCGACTTGTTGTCGTACTTGACAAGCTCAACGGTCTTCCCGTTGATCCCGCCGGCTGCGTTGATCTCGTCGATTGCGAGCTCAATGCCTTTTACGGTGTCCTGGCCGTAGGTGGCAACAGCGCCCGAAAGCTCCATGTTGATGCCGATCTTAACCGTATTCGCCGGTGCCGGTGTCGTCGTTGCCGTTGGTGTTCCCTGTGTACACGCGCTCAATAACCCGAGCGACAAAACCGCAACTGCTGTACATAGGATCTTTTTCATATGCAACCTCCTTATTTAGTAATTTATGGTACCGATATTTATGGCTATATATTATTTTCATTGCATGCACATGTCAAGCTTTGTATGTCCAGCAACCCGTCATGCAATGCCGGCACATAGATTTTCTCCTGAATATTCAAATGCTATGCATACAAAATGGCGCAATAAAAACTTTATTGCGCAAAAATGCACCGGATTATCTGTTTTGAGGACAATTTGATTGTCAGAATATGCTTTTCGCGCAGTCCATTATTATCTGCCGGTAAACACCGCCTGCACAAGCACCATATAGACAACGGTTCCGGTAAGTATGCTCAAGAGCGTATTCCGTTTCCACAAGTGCAGCACGGCTACCACGGCAATGGCGATGAATTCCGGCAGACCGTTGGGATACTGCGAAAAGTGTACATTCCGCAGGGCGTATACGACGAGCGTCGCCATGACCGCCGGGGGCAGCGCCTTGCCAAGATACGCGATCAAACCGTCCGGGGTCCTGCTCCGGCTCTGCAGGGCGAAAGGCGCGGCCCGCGTGAGAAAGGTTATGGCGGCTACCGTCAATACCACGGCGATCGCGTACATCGTGTCAGCTTCCATGCTCTACACCGCCTTCCTCCTGTGCACACAACACAGGCGCCAGCCTGTGCCTGAGCGTGATAAGCGCGCATGTTGAAATCAGCATTGCGGGAATGATAAAATTCCCGGCGCCCAGGATAAGCAGGGCCAGTACGGCGGATGCAAGGCCGGCAAGGGCAGGGATATGCGTTGCATATGACATCCACTGCTCGATGAATATGACCACGAAAAGCGCCGTCATGGCAAAGTCAATTCCCGTTGTGTTAAAGGTGACAAGAGAACCGGCAACCGCACCGATAACAGAGCCTGCTATCCAATATATGTGGTTCAATACAGCGATGGAGAACCTATAGAGGTGCGGATCCACTCCGGCAGGGACACTGACAGCGCAGAGCAGCGAATAGGTTTCGTCGGTAAGCGCGTGTATCATGTACGGTTTCTTTTTGCCCATTCCCTTAAAGCTGTCAAGCATGGACAGGCCGTAAAACACGTGCCTGAAATTGACTGCCAGCGTCATCAGGGCTACTTCGATCAAACCCGCGCCGCAGGACAGAAAGCTAAGCATCACGAACTGCATCGAACCGGCGTAGACGGACAGGCTTACGAAAAAAGCCCAAATGAAACTGTAGCCTTTTTCCTCAAGCAGCATCCCGAACGCTATCCCTACGAACAAATACCCCAAAAGCACGGGTATCGTAGCCGGAAAGGCTGTCTTGAGCGCGTGTATCCTTTTTCCCATTTCACACTCTTTCAATGATAATTTGCCTGTGTCGCCCGTGAGAGTTGCGAAGGCAAAGTTAAACTATATACGGATGCGGCTTTTACGCCCTGAGGGAAATATAAGCCCAATCGGCAGGGCGTGTCAAGGGCGCTCATATGGGGCGCATATTGCCGCAAATCCGGCCGCAGGGAAGGGAAAGTGTGCTATAATCTGCGTATACTTAAGGTGTGAAACAACAAGGAGCGCCTGCATGAAAGAATTTTTGTATATATTGCTCAATATCCAGCTTCCCATCATGATACTCATTGCGATAGGCTTTGTCTTTCAAAAAACGATGAAGATCGATTCAAGGACGTTTTCTAAACTGGTGATATATGTGCTCGTTCCGGTGCTGATTCTTATAAAAATATATAATATGGATTTAACATGGGATTTCTTTTTGATAGTCGTACCTTTTATCCTGTTGATGGAAATCGGAATGTTTTTGCTGAGCATGCTCTTCTCCATCATCTTCAAATACGAGAGGAGCAAGAAAAAAGCCTTCTCAAACGCGCTCATACTGTTCAACACCGGCAATTACGGAATACCGCTGATCGATTTGGTGTTCAAGAGCAATCCGGTTGCGATGGCCTCCCAAATGCTCATTATCGTGATCCAAAATATTACGGCAAATACCTTCAGCGTTTTTCAGGCCAGCTCGGGGAACGCTTCAAGAAGGGAAGCGCTGAAAAACACCATGAAAATGCCGGCCCTGTATGTCATAGCGCTTGTCGCCCTGATAAAGCTCCTGCAAATCAGGATACCCGAGCCGGTCATGATACCATTAAACTATATTGCCGATGCGTTCATCGGCCTTGCATTAATCAGCCTGGGCATACAGCTCGCAGAGGTGAAAGCGGGGTTCAGGTTCAAGGACGTCATTTTGGCAAGCATGATAAAAGTGATCTCGGCGCCCCTGCTCGCCTACGCACTCGTGCTGCTCCTTGGCGTAAAAGGCCTGCTTGCGCAGGCGCTGGTGATCGGCATTTCCACGCCCACAGCCGTGAATACCGCCATCATCGCGAAGGAGTTTGACAACGAGCCGGATTATACCACGGGCATTGTTTTTTTGACCACAATATTTTGCATGTTCACACTGCCCGTTGTGATATATCTTGCGAACGTGGCCTGAGTGATAAACAGGCAGGGGAATAAAGCGGGTAATTGTGCTTTCAAACGGAAGCCTGTAGAATAGATTGCAAACTTTTTGACTGAAAGATGTGTTCGAATTTGGAAGCCCAAACGTTGAATGTATCCAAAACAAGGTGGACAGTTTTATTTATCGTCGTAATGTCCACCTTTATGGCTACTTTGGACAGCAGCATCGTCAATGTGGCGTTGCCGGTTATAGGCAGAGAATTGCATGTGACGTCAGGCGAGATCGCGTGGGTAGTAAGTTCTTACCTGATTACGATAGCGGCGGCCATACTGGTTTTCGGCCGGTACGGCGACCTCAAGGGGAAGTCGAATGTGTTCAAATACGGCCTGGCTGTTTTCACCGTCGGCTCCTTCCTGTGCGGGCTTACCCATTCGCTATTTTGGCTGGTCGTATCAAGAATTGTCCAGGCGGTTGGGGCGGCGTGCACCATGGCCAACAGCCAGGGCATTATTACGCAGGTTTTCCCGCCCAATGAAAGAGGGCGGGCGCTGGGGATATCGGGTACGTTTGTAGCCTTAGGTACGTTGGTCGGACCGGCGCTGGGAGGCTTTATCGTCGATGTTTCCAGGTGGGAATACATATTCTGGATCAATATTCCCATCGGCATTATCGTGTTTCTTTTCAGTCTGCGGTTCCTTCCCAAAAAAGAGAACAGAATCAAAAGCAGGCTGGATGTTCCGGGGGCGGCCTTATTCATATTTGCTATCGTCCCTTTATTCGTTTCCCTGGGCCAGGTTGAGGTCGTGGGGTATTTCAATCCGTTCATGCTCGTTGCTCTTAGCATATCGCTCGTTTCGTTCGTACTGTTCATTATCGTTGAAAAGAAGTCGCAATCCCCGTTGCTGGATTTGGGCCTGTTTAAAAACAAATGGTTTTCCATCAGCATATTCTGCGGCTTTATCAGTTTCGTTGCCATGTTCTGTTCAACGATTGTCCAGCCCTTTTATCTGCAGGATGTTTTGAAGCTTTCACCGGGCGCCGCCGGCCTGTATATGACGATTTTTCCGCTGGTGCTTGCCGTGGTGGCGCCTGTCAGCGGCTATCTTTCGGATAAGATCGGTTCGGAGCTGCTGACCTTGATCGGGCTGTTCTTCACCGGCGTAGGCTTATTTCTGTTATCGACCCTCGATGAACATCCGGCGTATGCCATGATGGTGCTGTTCATAGCCATTATGTCGCTCGGAAACGGGATGTTTCAGTCGCCGAACACTTCGCTGATCATGTCCACGCTGCCCAGGGACAAGCTTGGGATAGGGGGGAGCGTGAACGCGCTGGTCAGGAACCTCGGGATGGTCAGCGGGATAGCGCTGTCTACCTCCCTGCTGTACGGGGGAATGAGTAATAAGCTCGGCTATCATGTTTCGGGATACGTTGAAGGCAGGAGCGACGCCTTCATATACGGCATGCGGATCGTGTACATTACCGCGGCGTGCATCTGTCTGATAGGCGTTGCTGTTACCGCGTTCCGCCTTGTAAAAAGGAGGGCAAAAACGGTGAATCCCGATTAACAAAAGCCCGCAACGAGCGGGCTGCCGGTTTGATTGCCGGTTGAGGAAGTTATTCATTAAAAAGCGGAGTTTCTGAGCGAAAGGAAGTGTTCCACCGCATCGGCGAATCCCTCTCCGCCCGCATGCGGGGCGACGTATGTGGGCAGGTGCTTCATGGTGGATACGAAGGGCTCTATATTGGCAACCCCGCAGCTTACGGGAAAATACGCGAACATCGGCTCGTCGTTCGGCGAATCCCCAAAGAACATGACGCGCTCTTTCGGATGCGTTTCGCCCAGCACCTCGCTCAGGAACATAAGCGCCGTTGACAGCTTGTCGTATTTCCCGAACCAGGTATTGACGTGGATGGAGCTGATCTTGGCCTCCGCGCCCATGGAAACGCATATCGACCGGATCTCCTCCGCAGCCTCAAGGCCCAGATGCGGCGGGTCTTCGTTGAAGTCGATGGCAAGATCGTAGATTCTGCAAAACTGGTCCTTCGCTACCCGGCACCCGGGCACTTTTTGCAAAGCTTCATCCCGGATGGCGCTGAGCTTTTCGCGGTAGTCGCCTGAGGCCACGGACGGGTGGATGAAACTGCAAAGCTGGTCTTCTGAAAAGTAGTACACGAATGCGCCGTTTTCTCCCACGACAGCCCGGACAGGCCACTGCCGGATGATCAGATCGCACCAGCCTGCGGGCCGGCCGGTCACAGGTATGGGGTAGTATCCGGCGTCGTACAATTCCCAGAGCGCATCGTACGCCTTAGATGTAACTTTGCCGCGGGTCGTGATGGTGTCGTCGATGTCAAAGAGGATATAACGGATTTTGGACGCGCTGAGCCGGTCTATTTCGTCAAACGGTTTCATGATGTGATCCTTTCTGCATATGCGGCGCAGTACCATTACAGGCATAAACCGACGGATACGTTAATCGTATTGTAGTATTTCATCCGCGCTTTGTCAAAGATGCAGGCACCTCAAACGTTTTATTCACTTTTTGCCTGCCGATTGCGGCAGAAATCTTCCGCTTCGCTCTCCCTGCCGCCGGGAACAGGGATATCGACCGATTTGCGGATAGTGCTCGGAACGCGCCCGGCGCGATAGGAATAATGCGCGCGCATCCAGAGCATCCCCTCCTGCTTTTCCTGCAGCAGTTGGGCATGTTCGAGCTTCAGCCTGGAGTAATCGTTTATCCCCGCATAGCGGTTGGCAATCAGCGCATAATCGCGGCCGATTGCAGTGATGCACGGATACCGCCGGATTCTGGCGGCCTCCGCGGCAGGGGCGAGCGGGATCGCGAGCAGCGGCAGCAGCGCGGCTGGTATCGCTATCACGAGAATAGGGGAGCCGGGATCGGCCTGCAGAGTGATCAGCACGAACGGCAGAAGAATAACAATAAAGCATACGCTCAGCAGGATAGCAACGGCTCTGCTCTTTTTGCGTATCGACGGAAGTTCGCGGGCGATAATGGCCTCCGCCTCCTGATCCGAGTATTCCCAGTAAATGAGATGGCCGTCCTGTTTCAGCATTTTTTTTCTTTGGGCCGATCTTTTCCAATAAACCAGCATCACGATCAACAAAACGGGAGCGGCAACGACGCCTGGCAGCAGCAGCGTTTCATCTCCCGAAACAGCTCCGTAAGCGATGAGTACGCCGCATACGATGAGCAGCGCAAACAGGGTCCCCATGACCACGCCGCGTTGTTCCATGGTCCGCTTCCTCCTTATTTAGAGCGATTGATAACTATATATCCCCCGCTTTCGTTATCCTTGAATCTGCTTTTTGTGTGCTTAAAACATGTATGGTATTGTTTTACACGGGCTTTTGCCCAACTTTTATTGACACTATAAGGCGGCAAATGTATAATGATGTCTGTATACGACCAACAGTAATGATTAGGAAGAGTAGGAGCGCTTTCGCCCTTTGAAGAGAGTCTCCGGGAGCTGCAAAGGGGACAAGGGCTGCGCTGAACGAAGTTCACCCTATGAACTGCTCATCGAAAAGGCTTTTGCCCTGAAGGTGCGCCGGGTCACCCGTTATCGTGACAGAGTATGCGTGGTTGGCGCGCTGTACTTTGAAAGGTTTCACACCGTAAGGCGGAAACGAAACAAGGTGGTACCACGGGGATGTTTTTCCCGTCCTTTGCGTTATAAAGGACGGGATTTTTTATAGAAGCAATTGTAACCCTCAGCGGTTAAAATTGAAAATGAAACGGGAGGTAATGATTGATGAAAAAGCTACCTAAAGTGTTGGCGGCGCTGCTGTCCGTTACCATGCTGCTCGGGTTGGCAAGCTGTTCGACCACAAGTGGCACAACCAGCTTTAAAATCGGAATTGTCCAGTATGTTACCCATCCTGCGCTTGATGCCTCGCGCGAGGGCTTCGTGAAGGCGCTGGCCGACAACGGTTACGTGGACGGCCAGAACATTACGATTGACGTACAGAATGCAGAGACGGATCAGTCCAACCTCAAGACCATCTGCCAGCGTTTCGTAAACAACAAGGAAGACCTCATCCTTGCCATTGCGACTCCGGCTGCACAGGCGATGGCATCCGAGACTAAGGACATCCCCATTCTCGGCACAGCGATTACGGACTATGAGGTTGCAAAGCTTGTCACTTCGAACGAGGCTCCGGGGGGAAATATATCCGGGACGACCGATATGAACCCCATCAAGGAGCAGATCGACCTGCTTAAAAAGCTCGTGCCGGACGCCAAGACCGTCGGAATACTCTATACTTCCAGCGAGGACAACTCCGTATTGCAGGCCGCTGAGGCTAAAAAGGCCTGTGAGGCGCTGGGACTGACGGTGAAGGAAGCGACGGTTACGAACAGCAATGACGTCCAGCAGGTGACGCAGTCCCTAGTCGGCAAGGTGGACGCGATCTACATCCCGACCGATAACGTACTGGCTTCCACGATGCCGGTCGTTTCCAAGATCACCAACGAGGCAAAGCTCCCTACCATCTGCGGCGAGTCCAACATGGTAATGGGAGGCGGGCTGGCAACGCTCGGGATCAATTATTACAACCTTGGCTACCAGACCGGCGAAATGGCTGTCAAGATCCTCAAGGGTGAAGCGAAAACGGAAACCATGCCCATTGAGAGCCAGACAAAGTACGACTTCACGATCAACGGCGACGTTGTCAAGGCCATCGGCATAACGGTTCCTTCCGATCTGGAAAGCGCCGTAGTTTATCCGACTCCTACTGCGGCTGCCACCGCTGCCGCAACCGCGACACCGTAACAGCTTACATTAATCTTTTGAGCGGGGGTTTTTATCAATGCTCCAATTACTTCAGGGGGCTGTATCGCTCGGCCTGCTGTGGGCGATCATGACGATCGGGGTGTTTATCACCTATCGCATCCTTGATTTTGCCGACCTGACCGTTGAGGGCAGCATTACCACCGGCGCGGCGGTAGCGGCGTCGATGATTGTGTCGGGGACAGACCCCTATCTTGCGACGCTGATCGCTGTCTTTGCGGGTATGGCCGCCGGTCTTGTTACCGGCCTGCTGCATACCAAGCTGAAAATTCCTGCTCTTCTCTCGGGAATCCTGACCATGATCGCGCTGTATTCGATCAACATCCGCATCATGGGCAAGGCGAACGTATCCCTTTTAAGGGCGGACACAGTCTATACACCCTTAATGAACATGGGCCTTAATAACCGCGACGCGGTCATTATCTTCGGATTGATCTGCGTCATTGCGGTGATCCTGATCCTGTACTGGTTTTTTGGAACAGAAACAGGCTGCGCCATCCGCGCAACTGGCAACAATCCGAGGATGATCCGTGCGCAGGGCGTTAAGACCGACACGATGATCATCCTCGGCCTTGTCATCAGCAACGGCCTTGTTGCCTTTGCGGGAGCGCTCTTAGCGCAGTTCCAGAGCTATTCGGACATTCAGATGGGTATCGGCTCGATCGTGATCGGGCTTGCGTCGGTCATCATCGGGGAGGTGCTTTTCGGCACGCGCAATTTCCTGAATACGCTCATCTCTCTGGTGTTGGGCGCGGTGACCTACCGCATCATCATAGCCTTTGTACTAGAATTGGGCCTGGTACCCACCGATTTACGGCTGTTCACAGCGATTACCGTTGCCATCGCGCTTTCGTTCCCGGTATTCAAAACCTACCTCACACCGCTGAAAAAGTCGATAAAAAGGGGCTCCTGAAATGCTGAAGGTTTCGCAGATATTCAAGACATTCAACAAGGGATCAGTCGACGAAAAACTGGCCCTTGAAGGCGTGGACCTCCGGCTTGACGAGGGCGACTTCGTGACCGTGATCGGCGGCAACGGGGCAGGCAAGAGCACGCTGCTCAACTGTATTGCGGGTGTTTATCCGGTGGATTCCGGCACGATTTTCATCGATAACGCCGATGTTACAAAGCAGCCCGAGCATGTCCGCGCAAGGTACCTCGGGCGTGTTTTTCAGGATCCTGTGATGGGTACGGCTGGAAACATGTGGATTGAGGAAAACCTCGCGCTCGCATACCGCCGCGGCCAGAAGCGCGGCCTGAAATGGGGGATATCCCACAAGGAACGCGATTATTACAGGGAACTGCTCGCAACGCTTGAACTGGGGCTAGAGAACCGCCTTAGTACCAAGGTCGGCCTTCTCTCGGGCGGCCAGAGGCAGGCGATCACCCTGCTGATGGCAACCATGAAGCAGCCTCGGCTGCTCCTGCTCGATGAGCACACCGCGGCGCTCGACCCCAAGACGGCGCAGAAGGTGCTGGCATTGAGCGACAAGATCATCACCGAGCACCAGATCACAACGATGATGGTCACGCATAATATGCGCGACGCCATTAAACACGGCAACCGCCTGGTCATGATGTATGAAGGAAGGATTATCCTCGATATCGGCGGGGAGGAAAAGAAGAGCCTGACCGTCGACTATTTAATGGAAAAATTCGAGAAGGCCAGCGGCAGCGAGCTAGCAAGCGACCGCATGCTGCTTTCATAATACGGAGGAATGAAACCCGCTCATTTAGTGACATATCATTAAGTTGTGATATGTCACTAAGGAGGCAATTATGAATGTACAAAAAGCAGTTGCAATGAGAATCAGGCAACTTTGCAAAGAAAGAGGATTAACACCGAACGGTATCAGCAATCTTGCGGCCGTCCCACAAGGAACCGTAAAAGCATTCTGAATGGCGAAAGTCAAAATCCCGGCATTGTGACAATCAAAAAGCTGTGTGACGGTTTTGAAATTACCCTTTGAGAGTTTTTCAGCACGAAGGAATTTGATAAACTGGAGCAGGAAATAAGGTAATAATATGAATTCTCTGGCCTTACATATCCTTGAAGCGGATCCGGATATACCCTATACTTAAAGTATAAATATTTTTTAAGGGAATTATCTGAAAAATGCTGAGCTACGTCTGGCCGATCCTCGTTGTCATTGGTGCGAATACATTCTACCACATTGCCGCCAAATCCACGCCGGGAAATATCAACCCGTTCGCAACCCTGACGGTAACCTATCTTACAGCGGCCCTGCTTTCCGTCATATTATTCTGTTTTTCGGGCAGCACGAAAAACCTGTTTGACGAAGTCAAGTCCGTGAACTGGACGAGCTTTATTCTGGGTTTCGCGATTGTCGGGCTGGAGTTCGGATATTTACAGGTTTACCGCGTGGGTTGGAACGTCAGCACCGGTTCCCTGGTTGCGAATATCGGATTGGCCGTTACGCTTATTTTTATAGGCGCATTGCTCTATAAAGAAACCATCACGCCTGCGCAGCTGGCGGGCATCGCTCTGTGTATAGCCGGGATGGTTTTGATCAATAAATGATTCGAATGTGTGCAATCAAACGGCTGTTAAGCCTGACAAAATCTGGCTAGTCGGTCATCGGTCATTATATTTCTGCTGTTTTGATCGGTATAATTTTTCATCAGCTATACCAACTATTTTTTCCAGGTTTTCTTCATCATGCATTTCACAAACGCCAAAACTCATTGAAAAGGTAATGACAGATTCATTATAGAGCAGCCGTGTACCTGTAACCGCCGTATTGATTCTGTCGATAATCAGCAAGGCCTCATCATAGGAAGTGTCAGGGAACAGGATGACAAACTCGTCGCCGCCGTATCTCCCCAGCAAGTCCAGGTCCCGGATGCTCTGCTTCAAAAGTCTGGCCGTTTCTTTCAACACCTTATCCCCGGCCTGGTGCCCGTATTTGTCGTTCACTGTTTTGAACCTGTCTATATCCATCATCACGAGGCATAAGGATTGTGCAAAACGTCTTGCCTTTTTGACTTCCTCCGAAGCCAGCAGTTCAAAATACTGGCGGTTGTTTATCCCGGTCAATCCGTCCTTTTGGGCCATATTAAGGAGTTTCTGCCCTTCGACGTTTTCGTTGACATCCATACAGCTTCCAATAAACCCGGCGAACGCATTATCCACGTAATAAGGGACGCCTCTGTCCTTAATCCACCGCCATTGGCCGTCGTGCCGCCTGAGCCGGTACTCCATTTCAAAAGGCTTTCTCTGTTCAAACGCTTCCAGGTAGATTTTCAGGCAGCGATCAAAATCATCGGGATGCACGCCCTCGGCCCAGCCATTGCCAATTTCCTGCTCCATAGTCCTTCCGGTAAAATTGAGCCAGGTTGTATTGAAGTAATCACACAAGGCGTCCTTACCGGATCGCCAGATCATATTGGGAGACGATTCAACGATAATGCGGTATTGTTCGTCGGCAATTGTCATAAATTATCATCTCCTCGATTTTTATGGATGATAATATATAAACATACACAATGGACGCAATCAAGAAATTCTCTTTTCCAAAAACGAATAACGCATCAGGCATATGGTCGATGTTCACCCGGGAAATATTTAGGACATGGCGGGGGAAGGGCGCTGGTTAACTGTTTTTCGCCAAAAAGCCCCGCTTGAAGCGGGGCTTTTTGGAAATATTGGTTGTCAGCCGATGAATTCCTGTGTCCAGTAATGCCCGTCGGCAACATAGCCGACACCGATTTGCGTGTAGTTTGCGTTGAGGATGTTGGCCCGGTGGCCCGATGAGTTCATCCACGCGTTCATGACCGCCTCAGGCGTGCTGTAACCCATGGCTATGTTTTCGCCGGCCGCGCGGTAGGAGATGCCGAATGACTTCATCATGTCAAACGGGGAGCCGTACGTAGGGCTTGTATGGGAGAAATATTGTTTGTCATGCATGTCCTGTGATTTCACTCTGGCCACGTTGGACAATTTCGTGTTCAACGTCAGGGGTGCAAGCCCGTATTTCGCACGCTCTTTATTGACCAGCGCCGCTACCTGCTTCTCGTACGAAAGGTTATCCACCTTTCCGGAAGAATTTGTGGCCGAAGGCGAAGGCTTCGGGGCCGTGGCGGCCGTATTCTTCGTAGGCTGCGGTGTTGCAGTTACGGGACTCTTGGACGGATTCGGCGTCGCTACGGCGCCTTTGGAGGGGCACTGCGTTATCACGACGACTTTGCCATTGGACGGGCAGGACGTTGTGGCCGCACTGCCCTTGGACGGGCAGGACGTTGTGATTACACAAGGTTTCGGTGAAGAATTATTTTTTACAGTGGAGCAATTCTTATAGGAATCGATAATTTTTTGAATAGTGTCATTCAGAGTGCAATTGACACTTGGCGTGCTCGTGCCGGCATTTGTCTGGCTCGTACAGCCCGCCGCGTAAACTGCCGGCCCGATAAGCAGGGCTGCTACAATCAGGATGATCAATAGTTTCTTCATAATGTCACCTCATCTTTTTGTCGGAAATGTAACAATAACGCAACAATTATGTAACTATTGTAACATTTTAAATCTTTATTTCAAATGTAAATACTGGAAGGTGGGCAAAAGATGGTCTCCGATTGCAAAAATGCGATTTTGCTATGAAGATCATCGTGCTGGGCAAATAAAAAGTGGAAATGAAATTATTATTTTTGGACAGTGTTGCAAAAAAATAGTCAGACCTTCCCCTCTATAAACTATGTCATCCTCCCTTCCATATACAAACCATTTCATGTATCATAAACACAACTTAAACAACAACAGGTGTGTATATGTTCATTGCCGATTTTCATATTCATTCGAGATATTCGAGGGCGACGAGCAGGGAATGCGTGCCCGAGACCCTTGAACTGTGGGCGCGGCGCAAAGGGCTGGACCTGATCGGAACCGGAGATTTCACCCATCCGGCCTGGCGCGGGGAACTCAGGGAAAAGCTCGTCCCTGCGGAAGAAGGTCTCTATGCGCTCAAAAAGGAGTATCGCAAAGCGGGTGATGGCACGGATGCGGAGCCCCGTTTCATCGTTTCGGGCGAAATCAGCTGCATCTATAAAAAGAACGGCAAAGTGCGCAAGGTGCACAATCTCATCCTGCTCCCCGCCCTTGAAGCCGCCGAAGCCCTGTCGCGCCGGCTGGAGGCCATAGGGAACCTGCATTCGGACGGCAGGCCCATTCTCGGCCTTGACAGCAGGGATCTCCTGGAAATGACGCTCGATATATGCCCACAGGCCATATTCATCCCCGCCCACATCTGGACGCCCCATTTCTCCCTGTTCGGGGCCTATTCGGGGTTTGACGCCATCGAAGAGTGCTTTGAGGATTTAACGGGGCATATCCATGCGCTTGAAACAGGGCTTTCCTCTGATCCGCCCATGAACTGGCGCCTTTCCGCGCTGGACAGGTTCACGCTGGTCTCCAACTCCGACGCGCATTCTCCGGCGAACCTTGCAAGGGAAGCCAACATCTTTAACACTACCCTCTCTTACCCGCATATTGCGCGGTCGCTGGAAAACCATGATACAGGCGGGTTCTGCGGAACAATCGAATTTTTTCCCGAAGAAGGGAAGTACCATTACGACGGGCACAGGAACTGCCGTGTGTGCCTGAAACCCTCGGATACCAAAGCCGCCGCAGGCGTATGTCCCATATGCGGCGGCAGAATCACGGTCGGGGTGCTGCACCGCGTGGAGGCGCTGGCTGACCGCGGCGAAGGATTTGTTCCGCCGGGGGCAAAGCATTTTGAAAGCCTCATTCCCCTGCGTGAGGTGGCCGCCTCTTCGATGGGGCTGTCCGCCGCGAGCGTGAAGGTACGGGAAAAATGCGAAAACCTTATACATAGCGTCGGGCCGGAACTTTTTATCCTGCGCGAAGCGCCGCTTTCGGACATCAAGTATGCGGCAGGGCCGTTGGCCGCCGAGGGCATCCGCAGGCTGCGCTGCGGCAAGGTGGAGATCGAGCCGGGATACGACGGGGAATACGGCAGGATTAAAATCATCGGCAAGGGTGAAATCAGCCTGCTTTCGGGCTAGCTCTAGCTATTTCAGCGGGAAAAGAGACAAAAAAGTTTAAACTGGCCATTCAGAGAATGTACATTTATATTCTCTGACCTCATCCGGCATTTTCTCAATGGGTATATTTTTCGGCGCCGTTTCCGTGCCGGCTTCCAAAGCAGTATCATAATACCAGCATTTGAACGTCATGCCTGTGATGATAGGTTTGTCAATATGGCAAGAGCTATGGGCAAAAAGGACGCTTCCACGCCGGAGGATTTCATTACCATGCTGGTGCAGATACAGAAAGACTGCGGCGTTGACAATCTGAAAATGTCCGATTATGGCATCAAACCGGATGAATTCGACAAGATTGCCCGCAACGCAAGAGAAACGATGGGCGGCCTGTTTACGGCCAATCCGTGCGAGATGAACCACGAGGACGTTGTAGAAGTTTTAAGAAAATCGTTTAAATAAAGAGACCGTAATTTATTTGTAAAGGCAAGCCGAATACGGCTTTTGCAAAACCGGTACGTATTATCCAAACTTTAGGGGGCGATGGCGGCAACAGCCGGATTGCCCCCTAAAAAATTTCCGCCTTACCTGCATCAAATTGGACTTTAAACAAAATTCGGGATACCGAACCAGCCGATAATTAAGCTGGCGCAACCTATAAACGCTACAGAACATTTTTGGTCTTTTTTTGTGTATTTATGGTTTGTTGACGAATAACAATATGTATAGTACACTGGATAAAAATAATCCGGCAAGCGAAAACGCACATCCTGACAGCAACGAAAATGCTGTGCAACTAAGCCCTGCATCAGAGACAATTCTATAATTCTAAACACATCCGATACATTCACGAGTAAATAGAGATTTGAATATATTCGGAACCAATGACGGAGCCGGCTTTTTTCATTCATGAATGATGAAACGCATCCGTTCAGGGGAGATGTTTTGCTTACGGATTGTAAGGAGGTGAGCAAACGGATTCGGTTACCGATAGCAGTTTAAGTGGGTCGATATATTGATATGCTCTAAATCGACCCTGTAACTTGTTGGGTTGAGGGACTGTTTTCAATGGATAAGGAGGAGTTATGAAAAAGATCATCAATAATCCCGAGCAGGTTGTCAAGGAAATGCTCGAAGGGATTGTCAAAGCGCATCCTGAATATGTTACGTGCATCGAAGACAAAAATGTCCTTGTAAGAAAGAACCTGACCCAGAAAGTGACCCTCGTCAGCGGCGGAGGAAGCGGCCACGAGCCTTCGCACGGCGGGTTTGTCGGCAAAGGGATGCTTGACGCCGCTGTGGCCGGCGCAGTGTTCACCTCACCGACGCCGGACCAGGTGTTTGAAGCCGTCAAAGCGATAGACCAGGGCAAAGGCGTGCTGATGGTTATCAAGAACTACACGGGCGATATCCTCAACTTTGAGATGGCAGGGGAGATGGCGGAGGCCGAGGGCATCGAAACCGCGAGCGTTGTGGTAAACGACGACGTTGCGGTGGAGGACAGCCTGTACACCACCGGGCGTAGGGGGATAGCCGGTACGGTGCTGGTCCATAAGATCGCCGGAGCCGCCGCCGAGAAAGGGATGGACCTTGGCGAAGTAAAGCGGGTTGCCGAAAAGGTCATCGCAAACGTGCGGAGCATGGGCATGTCCCTGACGCCGTGCACCATACCCGCCGCAGGCAAACCTGGCTTTGACCTTGCCGAAGACGAGATAGAGATCGGGCTTGGAATCCACGGTGAGCCTGGAACGCACAGGGAGAAGATTGCAGACGCAGCCGCCATCGTAAAACAGCTGTCCGACAAGATACTGGGCGATATGACCCTGTCTGCGGGCGACGAGGTGGCGGTTATGATCAACGGCCTGGGCGGAACGCCGCTGATGGAACTCTACATCGCAAACAATGAAGTGCGGAAGATTCTGGACGCCAGGGGGATCACGGTAGCCAAAACACTTGTTGGCAATTTTATGACGTCCATTGAAATGGCCGGGTTTTCGGTCACCATCCTGAAGCTGGATGATGAACTGAAAGAACTTTTGAACGCTCCGGCCGACACCCCCGCTTTCAAACAGGTCTAGTTTGTCGGGGTAATAAGGCGTTGCCGCCTTATTACCCCTTCCACCGACTGCAATAACTTTTAAGAAAGAGGAAGCAAGATGGGTTCTGCGCAATCATTAATCAAGATTTTAGATGCAATGAGCGATGCGATTATCGCTAATAAAGAGTACCTGACCGACCTGGACAGGCCGATCGGAGACAGCGACCACGGCATTAACATGGCTAAAGGCTTCACCGTCGTCAAGCAAAAGCTTCCCGAACTGGAAAACGACAATATCGGGAACATATTAAAAGCGGTGGCCATGGCGCTCATTTCAACCGTGGGCGGGGCTTCCGGGCCGCTTTACGGGACCGCCTTTTTGCAGGCGTCGAAGGTGATGGCAGGCAAGGATGCAATCGAAAGGGAGGATATAATCTCTATATTTGAGGAAGCGATTGCTGGAATCGTAAAACGCGGGAAGGCGCAAAAGGGTGAAAAGACCATGCTGGATGCCCTGATTCCGGCGCTGGATGCGCTGAAAACCGGGATTACCGCCGGAGCATCCGCGAAACAGGCTTTTGTGAAGGCCGCTCAGGCCGCAAAGGAGGGCGCCGAATACACCAAAACAATCATTGCCACAAAAGGCAGGGCGAGCTATCTCGGCGAGCGGAGCCTCGGACACCAGGATCCGGGCGCGACGTCGAGCTATATCCTGATCGATACGATTGCCGGAACCCTGGATGAGGGCTGAGCCATGGTGGGCATAGTGATTGTATCACACAGCGAGAAAATCGCCGAGGGCACGGTGGAACTCTGCGCGCAGATGTCCCAGGGCCTTGTGAACATCGTTCCGGCAGGCGGGACGGCGGATCACCGGATAGGCACGGATGCAACGAAAATAGAAAGAGCCATCCTGCAGGCCGATTCCGGCGACGGCGTTCTGGTATTCGTGGATCTGGGAAGCGCAATGATGAGCACCGACGTGGCCTTGGAGCTTTTGGACGCGGATATACGCAAACGCGTTATTGTTGCGGATGCGCCGTTGGTGGAGGGCAGCGTTGTAGCGACCGTTGAGGCGTCGATGGGGAGCGATCTGGAGACGGTCAGGAATACGGCCGAAGAGAGCAGGGAAATGTCCAAGACGGATTAGCGTCACAGAAGAAGATAGGAAACGTATTGCCGCTGCCGTTTTGTAGGCCTGGATTGAGCATTCTAAGGCTTTATTGGAGGAACAGAGGGTGAAAGGAATCGCAGCGTCGGGCGGAATCGCAATCGGAAAGGCGTTTGTCTTAACCAGGGAAGATATCAGGGTTTCACAGGAAAAAATCAGCCATGAAGCCGTCCCGACGGAACAGAAAAAGCTGGCGACCGCCATTGAAAAAACCCGTCGTCAGTTGCTCCTACTCAAAGAAAAAACACAAGCGCAGCTCTCGGAGAAGGAAGCCGGGGTTTTTGATGCGCATATCATGTTCCTGGACGACCCGGAGTATATAGGCGGGGCCAGGGAAGCGATAGAGCAGGAGCTTATCGGCGCCGCATATGCGGTGAAGTCCGTTACGGACGCATTTGTGAACGAATTCAGGGGAATCGAGGACGCGTATTTTAAGGAAAGAGCCGCAGATGTTGCCGATGTGGGAGAGCGCATCATGCGAAATATCCTTGGTTTAAGCGGGACGGACCTTTCCGCGCTCGAGCCGGGGAGCATCGTGGTCGCCCACGATCTGACGCCGTCCGATACGGCGCTTTTAGACAAAAACAAAGTGCTGGGCTTTGCCGCCGATGTGGGAGGGAAGACATCCCATGCGGCGATCATGGCGCGTTCATTGATGATTCCCGCCGTACTGGGGTTGACCGATATTACGCAAAAAGTCCGCACGGGAGACAGCATCATAATCGACGGCAGCACGGGTATCGTAATACATGAACCAGACCTTGCCGCGATAGAAGAATACAGGGATAAAAAAGAGGCGTATGAAAAAGAACTAGCCGAACTTTTCACATTGAAAGACGCTGAGGCCATTACGAAAGACGGCTGCAGGGTGGAACTATTTGCTAATATCGGAACGACAGCCGATGTGGACGGCGCGCTGAAATATGGAGCGCAGGGCATCGGACTTTTCAGGACAGAATTTCTATATATGGACGCAAAGGAGATGCCCGGCGAGGACATCCAGTTTGAGGCATATAAACAGGTGTTGGAGAAGATGCAGGGCAGGCCGGTCATCATCAGGACGCTGGATATCGGCGGGGACAAGAAGCTCCCTTATTTGCCGACGGATGACGAGATGAATCCGTTTTTGGGTCTCAGGGCAATACGCCTGTGCTTCAAAGAAATCGAGATGTTCAAGACGCAGCTCAGGGCCATCCTGCGCGCAAGCGTGTTCGGCAAAGCGCTGATCATGTTCCCGATGATTGCAACGGTCACGGAGGTCAGACAGGCCAAGGCCATACTTAATGAATGCAAACAGGAGCTTTCGGAAAAAGGAATCGCGTTCGATCCTGACGTAAAGGCAGGGATTATGGTCGAGGTTCCGTCGGCAGCCGTTTCGGCAGACACCATCGCAAAAGAGGTCGATTTTTTCAGTATCGGCACTAACGACCTTTGCCAGTATACCCTTGCGGTGGACAGGATGAACGGGAATGTAAGCTATCTCTATGACCATTTTGATCCGGCGGTTCTCAGGCTGATCAAAATGGTGATCGACGCCTCGCATAACGAAGGCATATTTACCGGGATGTGCGGGGAGATGGCGGGGGATGAGAGGGCGGCGGCCCTGCTTTTGGGCTTGGGCCTGGACGAATTCTCCATGAGCGCCGCATCGGTGTTGCGAGTGAAAAAGGCGGTGCGGAATACTGCCATGCAGCAGGCGAAACAGTTGGCAAAAGAGGCGCTCACATTAGAAAGCGCAGAGGAAGTGAAAGCGCTTATTAAAGCCGGAATGGAAGCGCAGTATGGCACAGCAAATGACTGACGCCCAAAATGATAAATATTAAGAGAGGCATATCGATGAGAAGCGAAGAGGTTGTCATCATGAACCCGACCGGGCTGCATGCGCGGCCGGCGAGCGTTTTTGTTAAGGAAGCAAACAAGTTCAATAGCGAGATCGCCATAGTGAGCGCGGAAAAGCGCATCAATGCAAAGAGCATCATCAAGGTGATGTCGGCGGCGCTTAAAAAGGGAACGCAGATCGTGATCGAGGCAAGCGGCGAAGACGAGGAAGAAGCGGTGCAGGCACTGGTAAACCTCATCAAAGAAGGCTTTGGAGAACTGGAATAACAGATAAAAGCACAGATAAATACTGTGTCTACTCGAAGTAGACAATAATGAAAAAACGCCGTAGTTACGGCGTTTGAATGGTGGAGGCGAGGGGAGTTGAACCCCTGTCCGAAAACCTGTTGACCGGACCTTCTCCGAGCGCAGCGGATGTTTTAGGATTCCCCCGGCGCAGCCCCCATCCGCAGGGTCAGCGTTTCGGTAGCTTCATCGGATCCCACCCGGCACAAAGCTTGACCGGGCTGGTACCCCGCTTATTTTTGACGCCCCATTCCGCCTTAAGCGGGAGAAAGCGGTGGGACGCTCACGGCTTTAGGCCGCGAGAGCGTATTCGTTATTGTTTGCGTTTGTTTTTTTGCCCGAGTTTTATCGCAGTCTCAGACAGCTGCGGCTCGCTTATCCAGCCCCCTGCGATCCCCGTCGAAACCAGGTACGCCCCCATGTTAAGCAGGATAACTTCCTACATAAATAGTATACCACAAAAGTGGCAAAATGTTTAGCGTGCAACGTAGTCCTTGATTTTCCTTTCGATCTCGCGCTGCGCGTCGCGCTGGGCAATGGATTCCCTTTTGTCGTACAGCTTTTTGCCGCGGGCGACGGCAAGCTCCATCTTCACCAGCCCGCGCTTGAAATACAGGCTGAGCGGCACCAGCACGAACCCTTTTTGCTGGGCAAGCCCGTTCAGGCGCGCGATTTCGCGTTCGTGCAGCAGCAGCTTGCGTTCGCGCAAAGGGTCGACGTTATGGATGTTGCCTTTCTCGTACGGGCTGATATGCATGCCGCGTACAAACGCCTCGTCTTTTTTGATGAACACATAGCTGTCGCGCAGGTTTGCCTTGCCTTGGCGCAGCGATTTGACCTCGGTGCCGACCAGCGCCAGACCCGCTTCGAGCGTGTCTTCGATGAAATAATCGTGCCGCGCTTTGCGGTTCAGCGCGATAATCTTGCGCTCCTCTGCCATGACAAGACCTCCTTTGCCGTATAGTAGCGTCAGGGCCGGATATGCATTATAGCACGTTAGTCCCTGTTATGCAACACAAAATCCACGCTGGGCGGCGCCAGTTTGGCGGCGGCCACCTGTACGCGCACGGCCTGCCCAAGACTGTATTTTTTACCCGAGCGTTCGCCGGTAAGCGTACGTGTACGTTCATCGAAGATGTAGTAGTCGTCATGAAGGGCGGTGATGTGCACCAAACCCTCGACGGTGTTGTCCAGTTCGACGAATATGCCGAAACTGGTGACGCTGGATATCACGCCGTCAAACACTTCGCCCAGGCGGCTCTGCATATACTGCGCTTTTAACAGGTCGTGCGCTTCGCGCTCGGATTCCATCGACGCAATTTCGCATTTCGTGCACTGTTTGGCAATCGCCGCAGACCCTGCGCCCGGTTTTTTGCCTTCGATATGATCCTTGAGAGCGCGGTGGGTCACGAGGTCCGAATACCTGCGGATGGGGGAGGTGAAATGGCAGTAATGCGTGAAGGCAAGGCCGTAATGCCCTTCGTTGGTCTGGGAATATATTGCCTTTTGCATCGCGCGCAGGATCGCGTAGTTCACCACATGCTCCTCCGGCTTGCCCTCTGCCGCTTTGATCACGCGCTGGAACTGCTTAGGGTTAGCGCCCCTTCCGTGGTAGCCCATGCTCGCAAGGAAGTCCCAGAGTTCCCGGGTTTTATCTTCGTCGGGCACCGGATGCGCGCGGTATACGACAGGCAGCCCCGCCTTTTCAGCCATCGTTGCGACTGCACGGTTTGCGGCCAGCATGAATTCCTCGATAAGCTGTGTCGCACGGTTGGGGAGCCGCTTTTCTATGCGCTCGGTCCAGCCGTCTCCGCCCAGGTTAAAATACGCTTCGGGCAGGTCGAAGTCCAGCGAGCCCGCGTCGATGCGCGCTTTTTTCAGTTGATTGCGCAGGACGTCCATCTGCATGAGCGTGTCCGCAAACGGCGCTGTGGCCCCTCCGTCCCTGCCTTCCAGAACATCGAATACTTCATTGTAGGTGAGGCGGGCGCGCGAGCGGATCACGCTTTTCACGAAGCGCGATCCGATGAGCTGTCCTTCGCCGTCGTAATCCAGTATGGCGGACATCGTCAGCTTATCGCCGTTTGGCCACAGACTGCACAGCCCGTTGGACAGCCGCTCGGGCAGCATCGGGACGGTCAGGCCGGGCAGATAGGTGCTGTTGCCGCGCCGGAAGCCCTCGGCATCCAGCGCGCTGCCAGGGTGCACATAGTGGGATACG
>JBMOLJ010000069.1:0-8848 GCA_049324235.1 Bacillota bacterium | reverse complement strand
CGCCGCGGGCTGCTGGGCGGTGTCGTAATTTCCGGCGGCGAGCCAACGCTGCAAAAGGACCTGCCGGATTTTATCGAAAAGGTGTATGCAATGGGGTACAGGGTCAAGCTGGACACCAACGGCAGCCGTCCCGATGCGCTTTCAGCCTTGTTGGATACCGGCATGCTCGATTATGTGGCGATGGACGTCAAGGCGCCGCTTGACAAATACGCTGCAACCACCGGCGTCGAAGCGGACACGGACAGCATCCGAAAAAGCATCGGTGTGCTCAGGTCCACGGGAGTTGCGCACGAGTTCCGCACCACCTTCGTTCCGACGCTTAACCCGGATGACATCCATAACATCGCGCGCCTGATCGAGGGCGCGCAGCTCTACGCCCTGCAGCAGTACCGCAAGCCCGCGGTCACCAAGCCCGACAACCCGTGCTCCGGCCTGACAGCGCATACGCCGGACGTCTTCAAAGAAGCGGTCCGCCTCGCCTCGCCCCATGTACACAAATGCATCGTACGGGGGATTTAATCCGTACGTCCGCTTCCACCAGCTATATCCCATAATCCCTGACTAAACGCGCGATTTTCGCCGATACTAATTGATGAAAACGCTATCAGGTATAGGTGAAAACATGCAGGCAAACAATGCATCGTATTGGACAACATCATCCGGCCCGTCTCCCGATTTCCCGCCCCTGCAGGGCGACCACCGCTGCGAGGTCGCCATAGTCGGCGGCGGGCTGACCGGCATCACCCTGGCAATGCTGTTAACGCAGCAGGGAATCGATACGGCGGTATTGGAAGCGGACACAATAGGTTCGGGTACTACGGGAAGGACCACCGCCAAGGTCACAGTGCAGCACGGGCTGAAATACCACAAACTGATCGATTCCGTGGGTACCGAAAACGCAAGGCTGTACGCAGCGGCGAACCAAATGGGGTTCGAGCAGATCGCGCAGTTTGTGGGAACCCTCCATATCGACTGTGATTTTACGCGGACCATGGCGCACGTCTATGCCGAGGAAAATGAACAGGTCAAGGAAATCGAAAAAGAGATGCGGGCCATGGACATGCTGAACATGGAAGCGTCCTTCATCGACGAAACCAGCCTTCCCTTTCCCGTAGAGGCCGCCATCGCCATGGATAATCAGGCGTATTTCCATCCGCTGAAATATCTGTATTCCCTTGTAAAGCACCTGCGGGATAATACCGGCTGCGCTATCTACGAGCATTCCAAGGTGACTTTGGTCGAACGCGGCAACAAGGTGGCGCTGCACACCGGCAGCGGTACAATGCGCGCTGACACCGTCGTGCTGGCCACGAATTATCCCGTCATGGACATGCCGGGGTTCTATTTTACGCGCCTGCACCAGGAGCGTTCGTATATCCTGTGCGCTGATGCGCCGGACCTTGATATCGGCGGCATGTACATCAACGCGGGCAAGCCCGTGCATTCCTTCCGCACGCACTTTGACGGCAACGGGAACCTCCTGCTCGTCGGCGGATACGGCCATAAGACCGGACAGCAAAACGGTTTGAACAGCTATCAGAAGCTAAGCAATTTTTTAAAAAGGAAATTTGACGGAAAACATTCTGGGCTGGTGACGCAATGGTCGGCGCAGGATACCATGACCCTGGACGACATTCCGTATACCGGTACGCTTTCCAAAGAGACCCCGAACATCTATATCGCGACGGGTTACGACAAATGGGGCATGACCAACTCTGCCGCGTCGGCCCTGATGATAGCAAACGAAATCACGGGGAACGATCATCCTATCCGAAACTGCGCCAGGCTGTTTTCCCCGCACCGGTTTACGCCGGGAGCAAGCGCAAAAAGCTTCCTGGTGCAGAGCCTGGACATCATCAAGGAGTTTACCATCGGGAACCTTTCCATACCCTTCGGCAATCTGAACGACGTCCCCAGGGGCGAAGGGAAGATCATGGGCGTGGACAGCAGCGCCACGGCCGTATACCGGAACGAAAAAGACGAGGTATTTGTATACAACGCACACTGTACCCATATGAAATGCCCGCTTACCTATAACGCACAGGAGAAATCCTTTGACTGCCCCTGCCACGGCTCGCGCTTCGGCATGGACGGCGAGGTGCTCGAAGGCCCTGCGTCAAAGCCGCTGGAGACACAGCATGGGGAGCAGGCCTGATGGGGCACAGGCTGCTTCCGTCCGCGCCGGCGCTGTACCACGCGGACGCAAAAGAGCCATTTCCGAATATCGAACGCGGAAGCGTTGTTGAAATAGAGAGCTAACTGGATTCGGCGCGCTCATAGATCTGTTCAATATCCTCTTTTGGGGGGACCTTCTCCGTCACATAGGCAATGGGTTCCGCTGTGGAGCAGGCTTCATTCCCTGCTGAGGATATCGTAGAATTCTTCGATAACGGATGTATCGAGCGTGGGCTGCATGTTCTTTTCTTTCTGCATTTTTTCCAGTATGAATTTATCCATGAATTTTGCATTCTCCAGCCGGATTTCCCCGCCGAAATGCCTGATTGCCGCAGCATGCTCCAGAAGGTCTTCGGAAAACTGGCTTTGCAGGTACGTACGCACTTCGTCCTTGTTGCTCAGGCCGCAGACAAAAAACGCGATGCGTTTTTTCAGAAGCAGGTCGTGATTGTCCTTGCACAGGTTTTTCACGGTTTTTTGTATTCTGCCCATGTACATCGGCGAACCGAGTATGATCTGGTCATATACGTCAAGGTCGGTCTTCGGCTTGGTTTTCAGGTCGATCACCGCCGCGTCCGCGCCGAATTTTTCTGCCAGCATGTTTGCGCAATCCCTTGTGGTTCCGTACTTGCTCGCATATGCAATGAGCGTTTTCATGTTTCATCCCCCGTTCCTGTTTTTTATCATAATACTTTGATCTGTGACCCGCTGCGCCGGTTATATAACAAACCCGCCGTTCGGGCTGAGAACCTGCCCCGTGATAAAATCCGCGCTGCCGGATGCCAGAAACAGCATGCACTGCGCCACTTCCGCGGCCGTACCGAACCTGTTCAGCGGCGTGGCTTCCCTGAGCGCATCGGCTTCCTCTTCACTTAAAAAGGTATTCATATCCGTTTCGATAATGCCGGGGGCCACGCAGTTGACCAGGATATTAGACGGCCCCAATTCCTTCGCAAGCGCCTTTGTAAAACCGATCACCGCGGCTTTCGCGGTCGAATAGTGCACCTCGCAGGACGCGCCAACCATTCCCCAAACAGACGAGACGTTGATGATCCTGCCTGCTTTCCTCCCGAGCATATGGGGCAGCACGCACTGGCAGCAATGGTACATTCCCTTCACATGCACGTCCATCATCCTGTCCCATGCGCCTTCGGTTATGTCGGTAAACAGCGCCTGCTCCGATATCCCCGCATTGTTGATGAGGACATCGACCGTTCCGAAGCGTTCCAGGCAGGTTTCGACCATGCGCTCTACCTGCGCCCTGTCGGTGATATCGGCCCGATGCGCGATTGCGGCATGCCCTTCCTCCCGCAGCATCGCCGCCAAAGCCTCCGCTTCCGCCCGGGAATGCCGGTAATTGACCATCACCTGATACCCGCTCCCTGCAAACGCCTCCGACGCCGCACGTCCTATCCCTCCGGCGCCGCCGGTGATTAGAACAGTTTTTTTCATGATAAATTTACGTCCTCGCGCAGCAATATTATCCCATATAGTATAACACAGCCGGTTTTG
Source organism: Bacillota bacterium (assembly GCA_049324235.1). Lineage (GTDB taxonomy): Bacteria > Bacillota > Clostridia > Christensenellales > UBA1431 > UBA1431. The sequence continues at coordinate 5,161 of JBMOLJ010000069.1, read as the reverse complement.
TCTGTGTTTGGTTTATGCCTTAATCAGGCGATGATGTTTTGGCCCTCTTTTTGTCCTTGTTACGAAGATATTTCGGTCGAAGCGGCGATATCGACACATTGAAGAAGATGCTCCGAATAAAATCATACCATTTGAAAGGGGCAAACGGCGCGAGAAATGGTACGCCGAAGCTGTTCACGGAAACGAGGCTGATGAGTATCAGGCTGATGCAGAGGACAAAGCCATAAAACCCGAATGCGCCCGTAAAAATAAGCAGCGCGAATTTCAGTATCCTGAAGGGGTTTGCCATCGAATAATCCCCTATGGCAAACGAGGCAAGCAGGGAAATGGATACTATGATGAGCAGCAGAGGGCTGAAAACCCCCGAAGCTATTGCCGCCTGCCCGATGATGATCGTGCCCACAATACCTACTGCAGGACCGATCTGCTTGGGTACCCTAAGCAGCGCCTCACGAACGAGCTCAATCAAAAATTCCAGCACCAGCGCCCCGACAAACGCGGACAATGGGACTTTGGAGCGCATCTCGGCCACGGCTATGGCATACTCCCCCGGGAGCACACTCGTGTTAAAAGCTATTATTGCTACATAGAGGCTAGAAGAAGCTAATGCAATATACAGCGCGGCGTATCGGATAAGCCGCATGAAGGCCCCGAAGTACTTGTTGTCATACCTGTCGTCGCAGGAATGGAAATACTCGGCAAAGACCTTGGGCGCAACCAGGCAGACCGGGCTGCCCTCCACAAGCGTGAGCACCTTTCCCTCCACAAGCGTATTGTACGCCATGTCCGAGCGTTCCAAAAGTCCCATTTGCGGGAACAGGTTCGACTTTTTATTGAGCAGGAAGGCCTGCAGTTCTCCGGATTCGCCGATTCCGTCAATATCTATGGCTTCGATCCTTTTCTGGATTTCGGTAACGGCGGTGTCGTTGGCGATATCCTCGATGTATACCACCGCCACGCTGGTCTTTGTCCTTCTCCCGACCTCAAAGGTTTTAATCCTGAGATTTTCATCCTTTACCCGGTACCGGATCAGCGCGATATTTACGTCAAGATTTTCCGTAAAGCAATCTTTCGGAGCGCGTAAGGCATAGGTGGTCTCAGGGGTGGGTATCTGCCTGTGCTCTATTTGTTTCAGATTGATAACGAGGTATTGCTTATCGGTTGAAAAAATGATCACAACCGTTCCGGCAAGGATAAACTCAGCGATTTTTTCCTCATCGGACTCTAATCTGCAATCGTCCGCGTAAACGGCCGTATCCATCACCTCGGCCGCTTTCAGCGGCTTTTTTTCAATAGAGCAATGCTGTATAAGCGGTTTTACCACATTGTCAGCCAGCCCCGCCCTGTCGGTAAGCTGTTTGATATACAGAATCGAAAGCTCGCCCCCGTCAAACGGGATAGTCCTTACGGACATGGCAAGGTTTTTAGCGTCCAACGCTTCGATGATTTTGTCGTACCGTGCTTTTGTCCTCAGCATTTTAAACACCTTTCATCAGGAGGGGTTATAGTCAAGCCTTGGCGCGGCTTCCAGATTGACCTCGACATTAAGCTCCATACCCGCATTCGGATATTCTTTCGCCCAGTCCATATTTTTAAATTCTTCGGGAAACGCTACCCTGAACTCGTCGTCAAACTGAAGGTAATCGACCATAAACTCCTTTTGCGATTGCTGTATTGTACCCATAAGCTCGTTTTTGAGCATCTGCCCGAGCTTTTGCGTGATTTCCGCTCTCATATTCTCATCCATCGGCATAGGATTTGCTGTCTTGAAATACTGCACCCTGGCATCAAAGCCGTATTGCATGTCAAAACTGATTTTACCGTCCCTGTATGCGGGTTTGGTTTCTTTTTGGGCCAACTCCACTTCAACCGTTGCCTGGTTTTCGCCCAGCGGCACCACATAATCAGCTTTGGGTTTATCCGCTTTCATCAGTAACAGGCCTTTTGCCTGCCCTATGGAGATAAAACCGACGCACCTTGCCTGGTAATCGATCACGCAGTACCCTGAAAGCACCATGCTGTTCCCCTGCAGGTCGATACAGGGTATGCAAAAGCCGCTGTGGCTCAGAATATTGTCCACATATCTGGACATCATTCTTGAAAAAGCCTGCCCGTTGTCCACCAGGTGCTGCAGCATGTCGTCGACGGCAAACCCGAAGGACGAAGCGTTTTCAGTTTTGCTGTGCTCCAAATCCTCCGGTTCCTCGCTGGTAACGAACAGATTGACTTTCTGGCGGTATTCTGCAATGGACTGCAGCCGGAATAAGTACTCGGCCAAATCAGTTTCCGCCGCCCTTTCCGTAATAACCAGCGCCCTTACCGCGGAAAGGTAAAGCGGCTTGTCCATCTGCTGGTCCATGTTTGCCCTCGTTTCGGGAATAGTGGCCCCTTTGGAATCCACGAACATGAATCCGCTCGCTTCATACGAATTTGAGGAATTCGCAGCATCGACGTTATTTTTCAGGTTGCTGCTGATGGAAGCGATCTCGATAGAAAACCTGTACTCCCCGTCTTTTTTATCAAAGATTACCGTCGTAGCGATGTTTTTATCCTCTATGTCCATGGAGTCCCAGCAGCCCGTAGCAAACAGCAGGACTGCGAGCATCAGAGTTATGAGCTTAACGTATCTTCCCCGCACGCTTCTTCACCCTCGCAATCACAAATAATACGGTCGGGATGAGTATCGCCGAAACCAGTCCCATAAATGTAAAATAATCCAGGAAAATGTCAAGGTCCTTGATTCCCAGTGCAAACAAACATGCCGCCGTCAGCACGGCGCCTGTAATGATAACGATAACGGCGCGTTTCGCCTTTGCAAAAACCCTGCACGCGTATTCCACAATTGCCAGATATACAATGGTGATTCCCGCAATCAATCCAAAAAACCCCATGGTCAGGTACAGGATGTCCCCCCTTTCAAAAAAAGGGATGTCTGCCAGCCGTACCGCTTCGATCAACGGGTACTTGTAACTGGTGATATTATGGAATCCAGCAATTTTAACAGTACTTTCCACTACCATTACATAAAACAGGCCGATGGCAATGAGCGTAAAGAAAGCGGCTTTCGTTGCCTTTTTTCCGTTTTTTTGCGTAAAAGGAATAATTGTTAATATCTCTATCCCTAAAAAAGGGAAAACAGCGTCCTTCAGGGCCGCGGCATACTGTCCCATATCCGCCTTGTTAAACAACGGGAAAATGCTGTAACCCATTCCCTGGGTAAACATGATGACATGCACGGTTACGGCGGCTGTAATGAAAATAATGCCGTAAATCTCAAAAAGGCGCGCCACGTTTGTCACGCCTTTATAGGCCATGAAGCCAAAAACCGGTATGCCTAGAAGCAGGGTCGCCCACTGCGGCGTTTCCGGGTAAAATTCCGCCCTGATCATATTCACTACCTGCACGTTCAGGTAGATGCCGAGCAACAGGAAATACAGAATAAAATAGATGCCGAGCACATAGGCCGGGAATTTTCCGACAATTTCCCTGCTGTAATCAAAGAGCACCTTGCCCTGGAACATATTGTTTAGGCGTACGATTGTCGTGACCGCAACGGCAAAAATGAGCGCCATAACAAGGATAGGAATCCAACAGCCCGTATTGGCGTTTTCCACCATTACCTTCGCGATGCCGATCGCGGTATAGGTCGTCAGGGTTAAAAAGAGTATAAAAAACATCTGGCGGTTCGTAATGCTGTTTGTCATACCCTGCCCCCTTTTGATAAATCATAGGTGTAGTCTTTCCCTGCCGCCTGCTTGTATGCGCACCATATCCGTTACGCGCTAAAGCCCAAAACAAAAAACCGGCCGGGCGGCTTTTCGCCACACTGCCGGTTTTATTTGACCGTATTGCCGGTTATTCCGTCATCCAGGAAACGCCAATTACGCCCTGTCCCAGATGGATGCCCAGAACAGGCCCGAGCTTGCACTGGCCGATCTTTATGCTGGGGAACTTCTTTTTTATCCCCGAAATCAACACATCCAGGTTTATCTTTTCCCCAAGGTGGTGCACGATCACCCGTTTCGCGTTCTGCGGGATCCGCGCGATAAGCTCTTTGATCTGCTCCGACCTCCCCCTCGTCACACCGTGCGCTACGACGGCGCCGTCCTCGCACAGCAGTATGGGCCGGATGTTGAGTATCGTGCCGACCGACTGGCGCACGATGCCCAGACGTCCGCTCCGCCTGAGGGCGTCCATATTGTCCACAGAAAACGCTATGCCCACATTATTCCTGCTCTCCTCGATGATCCTGGTTATCTCCGGCAAAGAAACCCCTTCGTCAGCCAGCTTTTTCGCCTTGTTCACCAGCATAGCAAGCCCGCCCGCGGTGGTGAGCGAGTCGACGACGATGATCTTGTCCCTGTTCACTTCCTTTGCGGCTATGGACGCGCTGCTGTACGTCCCGCTGAGCCTGGACGAGATAACGATGCAGAAAACCTCGTAATTCTGCCGCATAAGCTCCTCAAAAACGCTCATAAACGCCGATATCGGGGCCTGTGACGTGGTACAGCGCTGCAGATTATGGAAGATCAGCCTTTCATAATTGCCGTTCTGGTCCACAAAGCTCTCGTTGAACGGCAGCCCGGATACCGTGTAGGTCATGGGCACCATGCGCACCCCAAGGGCTTTTGCCTCTTTTTTTGTCAAATAAGCGGTGCTGTCCGTTACGATGGCGATCACGGTTCACTCACCCCCAGTTTCCTGAATCTTTTGTATCTGTTCGCCAGCAGCGTTTCAACCGGCAAAGCATTGTTTTTTACAATGGTTTGATACAGTTCGGTTTTCAGCGCGTCGTAAATTTGCGAAAAATCCTCGGGCTCGTCGATGATCCTTTCGACGACCCCGAACCCGTAAAGGTCCTCGGCCGTGAGCTTGAGACTCTCGGCCGCCTCCTTTGTTTTGGAGGCGTCCTTCCACAGGATGCTCGCGCAGCCCTCCGGCGATATCACCGAGTACACGGAGTTTTGGAGCATCCAGACCTCGTCCGCCACGGCCAGCGCCAGCGCGCCCCCGCTGCCGCCCTCCCCGATAAAAACGGAGATAATGTGGACTTTGAGCGTCATCATTTCCATCATGTTCTCGGCAATCGCCTGTCCCTGTCCGCGTTCCTCGGCCCCGATGCCGCAAAAGGCGCCGGCCGTGTCTACAAAGCAAATCACGG
>JBMOLJ010000068.1:0-9032 GCA_049324235.1 Bacillota bacterium | reverse complement strand
GCCAAAATCTTCCTCGGACAGGCGCTTTTCCATATCGAAATCGTAGTAGAATCCGTTGTCTATGGCAGGCCCGATAGCGAGTTTTGCCTCGGGATACAGGCGCTTTACAGCCTGCGCCATGATGTGTGAGGCGGTGTGGCGCAGCGCGTGGCGCCCCTCCTCCTCCTCAAACGTGAAAAACCGGACCTCCGCATCCGAGTATAGCGCATAATCCAGATCCCTCGGCTCCCCGTTCACGGTGGCCGCCAATACGTTTTTGGACAGCTTCTGCCCCAGGCTTTTCGCGATGTCTAAAAGCCTGTACCCGTTTTCATATTCGCGCCTGCTTCCGTCCGGTAAAGTAATGACCATTGTTCTTTCCTCCTATAATATCCCTAATATAATATTCCAAAAATAAAAGGTTTCCGCATCCTAAGGGACGGGAAACAACCTGCTCCCGCGGTTCCACCCTTGTTGCCGAAACCACTCTTTATCGCTGTACGGGGCTGCCCCCTGCCGTTTAATCGAAGGCGGTAAACGTTTACGCGCTCTCCGGGCACGCTCGCAGCCCCTTCGAACGGTAGGGGCGCGCCCTCTCTTTGGTGCGCTCTTAAACGCCGTTTGTCCTTCACTCCGGTAAAAATTTTGTTGCATTCATTTTAATGCACGCATCCGCGCTTGTCAAATGCCATCCATATATTCCCCGCGTTTCCTAGCATTTGCCACGAGAAAAACCACGGTAAAAATCCATACTACATCACAGAAGGTATTATTTTAAGCAGGGAGCGGTTTTTGTAAATGGAATATGTCGTTACGGCAGAACGGAGATTCAGGGAAGACTGGGGAAAGCTGGTCAACGAGATGAACGCGCAGGCCCATGTGCGCGCAGGCGCTCTTGAAGGCGAGGAAACCCCCTGCGAACTTCATTTCTCGGTTGCGGATGATGGGGAGCTTTATACGGCGTGCCTGCCTGTCGCAACATTTGCGCTGTCTGTCGTCTCCCCTGCCCTCATCGCATCGGATATGCGCTCCTCGCCGAACGGGCTGACCGCAGGCCTCGAAGCGGCCACCATCGAAGCCATCGCCAAAGCGGGCGCCATGCGCCACACCAAATGGCTCGAAATCGCGTCAAAGCGCATGGAGCAAAACCTCCTGGACAACCCCATGCTCAGCATGGAAGGCTTCCTCCGCTTCCGCATGCGCGACCTGCTGGACATGCTGCATAACGAATTGCACAGCCTTTTAGGCGTGCTGAATATCGAAGAGGAATACCGGCATTTTATCGAATTGCTCAAACGCTATGCAGCCGTCAACCGGGATGAAACAAAGACCGTGACCGTCAGTTTCAATCAGAACGGCGGGTATACCCTGCTCACCGCAAGCGGACGCCGCCTGTTGTCCGTGCCCTGGCAATTTGACGTGCAGGAATCGGGCAACATGCTCATAACGCTTCTCGATTCGATCTCGCCCGCCCGGGTAGTGGTGCACGGAAGCGCGCTGGTTCCCCAAAGGCTCCGCAGCATCATATCCGATATGTTCGGTAAACGTGTACGCTTTCATTCATAGATCTTTTGCATACAGCGCTTGAACGAAGCGTACAGGTACAGCGAGCCGCACACGACAGTGTCCTCCTGCAGGGAAACGACCTGCTCCATCGTTTGGCCAGGTACGCTTTCAATACCCGTGGCCCGCATATACACAAGCAATGCCTGCGCCTCCAGCGCGCGCGGGTTATCCGGCACCTCCAGCGCGATAAAGCGTTTCGCCACGCCGCGCAGCGCATGAAGCATACCGTCTATATCCTTATCCCGCATCACAGCCATCGCCACGGTCATCTTTCTGCCGGGACAGTACCTTTCAAGGCTACACGCAAGCGCACAAGCGCCATCGGTATTATGCGCGCCGTCAAACAACAGGAGCGGACTTTGCCTGAAAATCTCCATGCGCCCCTTGTGCTGCGCGCCGCCGATCCCTTGTAACACGGCTCCGTCGGGGACCGGCATGCCGTGATACCTTAGAACCTGAACAACGTCCAGCGCAACCGCCGCGTTCACGGCCTGGTGCCACCCCGGCAAGCCCACGCGCACGTCCATCCAGCCCTTATAGGCAATGCGTTCATGAAAACCATCGGTTCCGCGGGAAAACACGCCTTCCGCATCCGTAACGTGGAGCGGACTTCCTTTCTCCCTGCACACCCGTTCGATGACCTTCAGCGCCTCTTGTGTCTGCGGCGCGCAGACCACAGGCACGCCCGGCTTTATGATCCCCGCTTTTTCGCCTGCAATCATTCCGACCGTATCGCCCAGATGTACCTGATGGTCCGGCGCAACGGGCATAATCACCGAAACGAGCGGTTTTTTGCAGATGTTGGTGGCGTCCAGCCGTCCGCCCATCCCTGTTTCCAGCACGGCAAAATCGCATTTTTGCCGTGCAAAATGCAGGAAGGCAGCCGCGGTGGATATCTCAAAGCGGCTGGGCGCATCGTCAAGCCTATCGCACACCTCGTCCACCGCGGGTTTGATGTCGCGTATAAGCGCCTCCAGCTCCCCTGTTTCGATCTCTTTTCCCGAAACCGTGATGCGCTCGTTCACGCGCTCCAATTCGGGAGAGCTGTATTTCCCCACCCGGTAACCGGCCGCGGTGAGCACGGCATCCAGATACGCGCACAGCGAGCCTTTTCCGTTTGTACCCGCAACGTGGATGACCCTGAGGCCATCCTGCGGGTTGCCGAGAAGTTCCATGAGATACTTCATCCGTTCAAGCCCCAGCCTGGGAAACTGCTGGAATTCGCTTATATACGAAACAAAGTCCATAACGTCCTCTTTTATATTTCATTATTACGGATAAAACCGTCCAGATAGCGGAATATCAGGCAAAGCATGACGGTCTGCACAAAAAACGCGATGGTGTACGAAAGAATATTGGCGGCAAAGAATCCCCAGTACGTCCCGGGCAGGATCATCGTATACCAGAACGGGATCGTAAAAATGTTGAGGATGTAGATTATAAAAGAACACAATGCCGCTTTGGCAAGCGTTTTCAGTGCCGCGTCCGTTTTCGCCTTCTGTGTGATGTTCCCCTGCGCGTCGGGCGCGGGCGCGAACACCCGCGTTTTCTTATAGTAAAACAGTCCGTAGACCACGGCGCGCGCCACGCCGGTCAGCGCAAACCCAACAAAATACGTCAACCCCTGCGGAAATGCAAAAAACCCGACAATATCCGAAAGCATCGCGGTAACCCCTGCAAGCACAGGCCCCAGCACACCTCCGGCCACTGACATGGCCATGAACCCGAATGTCACCGTCGAACCTATCATCCGAAACGGCCTGGTCAAAAGGACATCCAGCGCAATAAACACCCCGATAAACACAACGATCTTCGCTAACGATTTTTTTGGCATAAAAAAACGCCCCCTTCAAATAGTTAGCACTGGCTACACCCCCGGGCGAAACAAAAAAATCGGTGTACTTTTTTTTAATAAGCACACCGCACTTTTGCATGGGATTCTCTTAAACAGCCTTAAAAGGCCCGCAGAAAATCCTTTGCCGCGGCAGCGGAATGCGGCCTACGCATCGCAAACCCTATAAAGGTTTTTCGTACAGCGAGCAACTTCCCGTCCCGCCGTCACTTCACGCACATACGCCTACTCTGCCATTATGCTGGGTGTAATTATATATGAAAAAATGCGCGGATTCAATATGTATATTTCACTTTACGCCATAAATTTACAGGCATAACCTGCAAAAATCGGGCACAATATATTATTTTGGCAAAAATTTACAAGTTTACATTTTTTGTGTTTTTCGTCACCGGTTTCTGGTTATGTTATTGCTAGAATCACATACACATAAATAAGGTTATTCCCGCTATATAGCGGTGTAACAGCTTGCTTTCTATGCCCCCCATAGAACGAACGGCATCATCCCCCCAAATGATGCAGTGCAAAAGAACGAAGCGCCAGGCTTCGTTCTTTTGCATCTTTTAACGGCCTGCTTCCTGATATTTCGACATAAACTTTGTCACATTATTGACAATATTCAGACAGCATATATATAATGCAATCAATATACTATAAAGGAGACCACATGTATGGAAAACAAACCTTCTTTTGCAAACCCAACCCCTGCGGGCTTGGTTGCGCTTGCCGTGGCATGCTTTTGTTTTTTTGCAATGCTCACCGGCAAGGTTCAAACGTCGGCCTCCATTTTAATCGGCTGCTGGCTGATCGGCGGATTCGTTATCCAGGTTATCGTCGGCCTCATTGACTTAAAAAATCACAACACCAGCGGCGGCAACGCGTTCTTGTACTTCAGCGCTTTTTTCATGCTCGTCAGCGGTATCGAAATGATCACGAAATTCATCCTTGCAAACGCAGGTATAGCCTTCGACGCAACAATCGACGGCTGGGCTTGGGCTGCGCTTACGCTCGCCACGTTTTTGTGGACCCCGGCCTTCTTCAAGGCACCGCTTCCTCTTACCCTGATCGTTCTCTTCCTTGACGTTGCATTGCCTTTTATTTCCCTAATGGATATGAAAGTACTCTCTCACGACTTTGCCGTCATCCCCGCCGTTTCCCTGCTGCTGTCGGGCATAACGGCCATTTACTTCAGCGGCGCAATCGTGGTCAACACCGCGTTCGGAAAATCCGTACTCCCTATTCCAAAACCCATTATAAAATAGTTTAAAACGTAAAAACGCCAGCACAGCAAACTGCCGCTGGCGTTTTTTTATTGCAGCTTTTTCTTCCCAAACATTCCCAACCTTTACGTTTCGTGAAAGTATAAGCGGTTTATCTTAATTGTACAGTTAAATATGGAGAGGAGCGTTAGGAAATGTGCCGTTTTGAAGAACTGAGATCGAGCGTTTATGAATCGGCCCTGTATTCCAGAATAGAAATCTCGGAACACGATTATGGCCATCTGAAAAAGCTCTTCACGGATACCTATAATTTCGATGCATACTGCGCCGGGTGCAATGAAACCAGCATTTTCTTTTCTGACGAGGAAGTTCATGCCGTCCGGCTCCTGGCGAATCATTTTTCCGGCATGTCCAAAACGCAATCCAACCCTTCCACGTTTATTCAGCTTGAATCGCGCTGTGCCCGGTGCGACTCGGTAATTTGCGTTTTTCTGGCTTTAACCGCAGACAGCATTATCAAAATCGGCCAGTTCCCCCCGGCCGCGTCTTTGCAGGCCGGTGCGTTTTTGAAATACCGCCGGATTTTAGGGGAGCACTATGAGGAGTTTTTAAGGGCGGCAGGTTCGTCCGCACACGGGTTTGGCATCGGCTCCTTCGTTTACCTGAAAAGGATCGCCCTGCGCCTGATCGAAGAAGCGCATGAAAAAATAAAAAGAGAAAGCGGCTGGGATGAACACGCTTACAGGCAATCCGATATGGAGGAAAAACTCGGCCTGCTGTCCGGTTCTTTCGACAGGGAAACTTATGGCAAATTGAAGTCCCTGTCCGGTATTCTTGGCAAAAGCATGGACAAGCTTTCAGACGAAGAGTGCAGAAAACATTTCGGGAAGCTCACGTCCGCCATCAAATCCATCCTGGACAGGAAACTTACCCTAGAGGAACGGGACCATAAAAAGAGAAACAGCTCCCTCTACCGGATCGACGGCCTCAAAAAAGACGCTGTCTCGGACAAATCCGCAACGCGCATGCAAACCTCCGCCTGAACCGGCGGCCAATTGTATTTAAAAATACGGGTTAATGGCACTCACATTGTTACCGGCCTGTCTTTACATATGGTAAAAAAACTGATATGTTTAGGGCAATTTAATGGAAGGAGTCAGTAAATAATGGATAAAACCGCAATGTTCAGTTTAACATATGGTCTCTTCATCGCAGGTGTTGAGGAGGGCGGCAAAAAGAACGCCTGTGTGATCAATACCGCCGTGCAGGCAACGGACGAACCTCTGAGAATGAACGTTACCATGATGAAGACAAACCTCACAACACAGCTCGTGCGAAAAAAAGGGAGCCTGACGGTCTCCGTGCTCTCTCTGGATTGCCCTTTAAAATTCATAGGCTCCTTCGGTTTCCGCAGCGGGCGCGACCATGAAAAGTTTGAAGGCGTGGAGCACAAAACGGACGCGAACGGCAACCCTTATCCCGAAAACCACACGATCGCCCGCATGAGCCTCAACGTAGCCTCCATGATCGATCTGGGTTCTCACAACCTGTTCATCTGCGACGTTGTGGAGGCGGAGAAAACAGGCGCGGGCAAACCCATGACCTACGCGGATTACAGGGCGCTGAAAACCGGCGGCGCTGTTGCTAAAGGGTAATAATATCGAAAGGAAAACACCATGGCTGAATTTATAAGAGTCGCCGGCAGAAAAATAGGCGATATCAGGATTTTTGCGCTGAGCACCTGCGGATGGTGCAAAAAAACCAAGAAGTTTTTCAATGATAACGGCATTGCTTATTCCTACATCGATGTGGATACGCTGCCCGCCTCGGAAGCCGATAGAGTCGTCAAAGAGCAGGCAAAATACAACCCTGGCGGGTCCTTCCCCACCATTGTCATTAACTCCAAACAGTGTATTGTCGGCTATGACGAGGCCCGGCTCAAAGAGCTGATAGGAGCATAGCAATGGATAATGAGAGAGTGCAAAGGCGTTTGGAAAAAATCAAAGCGGACGCCGATTCGGGCGGTTATACGCTCAACCCGGACGACGATTTCGTTTTTAATCTGGTTGAAGGTCTGGTCGCTAACGAAGACCGTTACGGCATGGAGAGCTGTCCATGCAGGTTGTTTGTCGGCGCCCCTGAAGACAATACGGACATCCTCTGTCCCTGTGTCTACCGTGATGATGACTTGGCTGAATACGGTGCGTGCTTTTGCGCCTTGTATGTCAGCCCGGAATCTCCTCCTTCTCCAAAGCAGATTCCTGAGCGCAGGCCTCCGCTCGCAGCCCGTACAAAAAAACAGGCGGCGCCTGAAATCCACGGCGGTCTTGGGGCATTAGCTTATCCTGTTTACCGGTGTATGGTGTGCGGCTATCTTTGTGCGAACAACAACCCGCCGCACACCTGCCCTATCTGCAAAGCGGGCAAAGAACGTTTTGAAAGGTTCATTTAAACCGTGAGTGTCGCCAGCGGCATTGAAAAAAGAGCCGTGAGTCAATCGGCCCTTTGCGGTTATTGAACTATTTCATGGTACTATAAACACAGATAAAACGCGTTTACGCGCCTAATTTATATTCAATAGAGAACCCATGACCTATCAGCCATTCTCTGGCTTTTGCCTTAGCGTCATGAGACGCGCTTTTCAGCGCAAGAATCAGGTAAAACACCCCGGCCCAGAATACCTCCTCATCTTCTTCGTGCTCGAATCCATACTTTCGCTCAAAAGCATGAATTTTTTCTTTATCCAGTGATAGTATTGCTTCGTTACGGTCTTTAAAGAAATCTTTCATATTCATCCTCAGGGCTCCTTCCCAGATGAATCAGTTTTTATATACATACGTTCCTTTAACCTTATTTTTTATATTACCGGCAATTCTTAGTTCTTTTTCTAACCCCCGCAATTCTCCGGTTTTTAACCACGCCTCGGTCGGTGATTGCGACAGCGGCCGGCGGCGCCCTGGCGGCAGGAAGCATCATATTCCTTATTATCAGCGCATTGGAGCTTATTGTTTGCATAATGGGACTGCAACGGAGCGATGATCCCGCGCAGGCGAATTCCTTTGCAGGAAGGTATATTAACCGCAGTTTGCAAATGCTTCACGGCGCTCACCACGTTATGCATAATTTTCTTTAGCTAGGACAATATATGAACGAGGTTGGTCATGGTTCAAATGGCCGAAGATTACCTCGTTAAAGTCTCTTGTTTATGAGAGACTCCGAGGAGGACGGGAAACACCCGTCCTCCTTTTTTGTGCAATCTGTGCAGGGAACGGAGTGGCATATCCCGTCTCCTTCTAAATGTTTCATCGTCCGTTTTGCTGCTCCCGTATGAAAACGCTGCAGTTGCGCAAACTATTTTTGGAGGTGGTTCTGTGCCAAAAAAATATTCCGGCTTAAATGAGCTTATCAGACAAAGCAACGAAGCGCGTAATTATTACGATTCGCTGCCCGACTATGTCCGGGAAAGCATTGCCGAGCGCGGTGATAATGTAAACTCATTCGAAAGTTTGCGCGATTATGCAGAAAACCTGCTAAGAGGCGACGATTAGGGTGCTCGATTGTTCACTCCCCGCAACTCCCAAATGTGTGGAAAAATGCTCCACTGCTACTTTTTGAATGAAAGCCCTGTTCATGCCGGTCGAACTGCAACCTGCGTAAACAGAGCTTTGTCTTAATGGTACCGATATATGCGAGAAGCCGGAAGCCGGCCCGTTTTAACCGGTCCAAATCATATGCAAACCGTTAATCTTCGTAAACGATTTCCGTAAAAAACATGTCTCCTGAAAAAAACATAAACTCCGCACGGCGTTTGGCAACCACATCACGGTGTGCCGTGATCTGCGGCAGGAAGCGTTCCTTCACATCCTCGGGCATATCCTTTTTGATATACAGTACATTGTTTGCAACACGGAAATAATCTTTGGCATAGTCCCATTCATATCCCAGCGTCATGTAATAATCCTCCAATCCTTTTGATAAATATCCTGCGTTATATTTACCCTTCCGACATTATCACACATACCAGTACGATTTACAACAAAGTATTTCCCCTGATGCAGGCAGGTATGGGTTGCCCGCGAAACTGTGCAGCGAGTATTACACGCATTTTGCCTTGAAAAGCAGAAGCGGCGTCCAATATCGTCGCGCTGCTGCCTGGATGCAGACATGGGGCCCCCGCAAAGCCCAATAAGGCTTTGCGGGGAAAAGGAGGAGCAACGCAGCGGTACGAACAATTCCTGAATCGCAAAGCGATCAGGAATTCTGAGTGGAGCGTAGTTTGCTCCGACGTGGTGCCGGAGGTGGGACTCGAAGCCGGAGCCCGGCAGGCTTGTGCTGGTCCTATACGCTCCGTCCGTTTACTAGTGTTTTTGATTCTACTTCTTCCCTCGGTTTCGGGCTTTTTTAGTGGGTTCTCG
>JBMOLJ010000067.1:0-9067 GCA_049324235.1 Bacillota bacterium | reverse complement strand
AGGATAACCGGCGCGCCGGTTATCCTGCTTCTGCATCAGCGGAAGCAAGAAATACGGGGCCCCCGAAAACGCCGTATGGCTTTATGGGGAGAGGAGGAGCAACGGAGCGGTACGAAAAATACCCAACCGCATAGCGGTTGGGTATTTTAAGCGGGGCGGGGTTTGCTCCAACGTGGTGCCGAAGGTGGGACTCGAAGCCGGAGCCCGGCAGGCTTGTACCGGTCCTGTCAGCTTTTTCTGTATTCATTCCATTCCCGTTCCATTATCTCTGTTGGTTTTCGGGCGTTTTTAAGCGGGTCCGAGCTGACCACCCTCTTTACACAGGAATACCCCCAGTAAAACTGGGGGTATTCCTGTGTGGTGCCGAAGGTGGGACTCGAACCCACACATGGTCGCCCATACTGGATTTTGAGTCCAGCGCGTCTGCCAATTCCACCACTTCGGCGCGAACGATGATATTTTACCACGCGCGCCGCAATAATGCAACCGGGCATAAAAGGGATACGTGCCGTCCTTTTTCCCGAGACGAATATCACCCCGCGTCGGTTTACAAAAAAAGTGTTAGCGATTACAATATATGCATTACTTACAAGGATAGTACGGCAGTCATCCGCTGCCTTGGAGTGCATATGCTGACAGACGAAAGCAAAACTTTAGAGCGGGCAAAACAGGGCGACGCCGGCGCTTTTGAAGAATTGCTTACGCATTATGAAAAACGCATATACAATATCGCATACAGGATGATGGGGAATCCGAACGATGCGCAGGATATGGCGCAGGAGTCTATCATAAAGGCATACAGAGGTCTGCACACGTTCAAAGGGTCGTGCATGTTCTCCAGCTGGGTATACCGCATTACCGTGAACACCTGCCTTGATGAGATACGGAAGCGGAAAAAGAGAGACGTTCTGTACATGGATGCCGTGGAAGGCGAACCGGCGGGTTTTACCGATCATGCGCCCCTTCCTGACCAGATAATCGAATCCAGAGAACAGTACGCGAACATCCTTTCGGCGATCAACACGCTGAATGAGGAATATAAGACCGTAATTGTCCTGAGAGACATGCAGGGTTTTTCATATCAGGATATTTCCCAGATCATCGATTGCAATATCGGCACCGTGAAATCGCGGATAAACCGAGCGCGTAACATTCTCAAAACCGTGTTGCAACAGGAAAGGAACATATAAAAGCCTGATCCGTCCAATGATTAAAGGATGTGGCCCCAGGGAAGGACTACACAAATTTGTTGTTGGAGGGAGAAATATGAAACGCAGTATAAGGATATGTGTTCTGGTATGCGTCATGCTGGCGGCGGTATTTGCGCTCACGGCATGCGACGGCAAGGCGGACGGGCAGACGATCGTGCTGGGCGAAGGCCTGAAGGCCGACGGAATCAGCGTGTCGGCAACAGGAGAAGTAAGCATGAAGCCGGATATGGCAACCGTCTCTCTGGGCGTGTTTACGCAAAAGGCAACGGCGAAGCAAGCGCAGCAGGAGAACGCGCAGATCATGACAAAGGTGATGAGCGCGGTGACAGGAGCGGGCATACGGCAGGAGGACATCAAAACCGTGCAGTACAGCGTGTATCCGGCGTACAGCTATACGGAAACAAGGGTTGCCAACTATGATGTGACCAACGTCATCCAGTTTGAAACGGGCGATGTGAACAAGGTCGGAGAAGTGCTGGATGCTGCGGCGAATGCGGGCGCGAACACGAGCTTCTCGGTCACCTTCGGCCTGAAAGACGATGCTAAGGCGTATCAGCAGGCTCTCGAACTGGCGGTCAAGAATGCGCAGGCAAAAGCGGAGAAGATTGCCTCCGCCGCGGGTAGGGGCGTGGGCGCCGCGCGCAGCATAAACGAGACCAAAACGAGTGACGTAATCTACGAATCCTATGCGGCGGCAGACAAGAGTACTAGTTCGCAAATACCCGTTTCGGCGGGCACGCTGAAAGTTCAGGCCACGGTAGATATTGTATACGACTGGAAGTAAACCAAAGCATCTGTCATCTTTCACAACGTATGAATACATAAAAACGGCAACGCCGGTTTGCATTTGCGGGGCGGGTATGATACCTTTTACAGGTAGTATTGTACTGGAAGGAGGAATGCACCATAACCCCCAAAATGATTATTGTGGACGGGAACAGCCTGATGTTCCGCGCATTCTACGCACTTCCGCCCCTTACAACGTCAACCGGCGTTGCCACCAACGCGATACACGGTTTCCTGAATATGCTCATCCGCATACTCGGCGAGGAAAAGCCCACGCACGTTGCGGTTGCGTTCGACCTGAAAGGGCCGACCTTCAGGCACGAGGCGTTTACCCAATACAAAGCCGGGAGAAAACCGACGCCGGACGAGCTGAACGAACAGTTGCAGAGCATCCGGCGCCTGCTTGCTGCGATGGGTATCCGCGTTGTGACCAAAAGCGGCTACGAGGCCGACGACCTGCTGGGCACGCTGGCTGTCCGCGCGCAGGAAGAAGAAATTCCCGTATTGCTTGTTACCGGCGACAGGGACGCCTTGCAACTGGTTGACGACGGTATTGAGGCGCTTATCACCAAACGCGGGATAACGCAGATCGAGCGGTTTGACAGGCGGCGCATTGAAGAAGAATACGGGATTCCGCCTAAAAACCTCATCGATGTAAAGGGACTGATGGGGGATGTTTCAGATAATATTCCGGGGGTCCCCGGAATCGGAGAAAAGTCCGCGCTGAAACTGATCGCGCAGTTCGGAACCCTGGAAACGCTCCTTGACAATATCGGCGAAGTGAAAGGCAACAAGCAGAAAGAACTGCTTGAAACGTATTCGGGCCAGGCGCTTCTGAGCAAAAAGCTGGGCGCCATCGACTGCCATGTGGACGTCGACGTAGCTTTGGAAGACCTGCGGTTTGCGTGGCCTTCGCCTGAGAGCATATACGAAACGTTCATGGAGTTCGAGCTAAAATCGATCTATAGGCGCATTGCAGCCAAAAGCGAGGCCGGTGATGATGAAACCGCGCCCTTGTTGCAGGCGTTTGCGGCAAAAGAGATCGAGGTGCGCGATCTGGACATGCTTCAGTCGGTCGTTGAGGAGGTGCGTTCCTGCGGGGAAATGGCCTTTACGCTGCAGCCCGAGCTTACTATTGCCGCGGGCAGCGCCATGGTTTACAGGATCGTGGATACGCACACGCTCTTGGAACCCGGGATGGACCAGGTGCAGGTGTTTTCCACGCTGCGCCTGCTGTTTGAAGACGCGGGCGTAGAAAAAACCGTTTATGACGTAAAAACCGTATTGCATAAGCTGCATGGGTGGGACCTGGAGCTTAAAGGCAGGCGCTGCGACGTCATGATTGCGGCTTATCTGCTTGACCCCGCGCAGGGCGGCGCTTCCATCGAGACGCTGTCGGAGCGGTATCTGGGCGAGAGCGCATCGCATGCCGCTGCGGTGATGGCGCTTGGCGAGACAATGGTTAAAAAGCTCGAAAAAGAGGGGATGGCTTCCCTTTTTTGGGATGTGGAGATGCCGCTTGCAGCCGTACTGTACCATATGGAGCTTCTCGGGTTCTGTGTGGATACCCGAATGCTTGCGTCCTTGAACGCCGATTACGCTTCCCGCCTTGAAACGCTCACCGAGGAAATCCATGAGCTCTCCGGCCGGCATTTTAATATCAATTCGCCGCGGCAGCTCGGGGAAGTCCTGTTTGACGAGCTGGGCCTGGCAAGCGGCAAAAAAACGAAAACCGGTTATTCGACCGATATTGAAGTGCTCGAAGGCCTGGCGTCCGAGCATCCGGTCGTGCCCAGGATCATAGAATACCGCAAAATTCAGAAGCTCAAGGCAACATATGTCGAAGGCCTCCTTCGCGCGGCAAACCCCGTCACGCACCGCGTGCATACGAGCTTCAAGCAGACCGTGACCGCAACCGGCCGGATAAGCTCCATCGAGCCGAACCTCCAGAACATCCCGGTGAAAACGGAGATGGGGCGTGAAATACGCAAGGTGTTTGTACCGGGAAAGCCCGGGCATGTACTGATCGGTGCGGATTATTCGCAGATCGAGCTTCGTGTGCTTGCCCATATCTCCTGCGACGCGGTGCTGATTGACGCTTTCCGTAACGGTCAGGACATCCACGCGCGCACTGCCGCCGAAGTGTTCGGGACGCCTATCAGCGAAGTGACGCCGTACATGCGCTCCAGCGCAAAAGCCGTAAACTTCGGCATCGTGTACGGCATCAGCGATTTCGGCCTGTCAAGAAATCTTGGGATATCGCGAAAGCAGGCCGGGGATTATATCAACCGCTATCTTGAACGGTACACCGGCGTGCGCACATATATGGATGAAATCGTAGAGCGCGGCAAACGCGACGGGTATGTGAAAACGCTAATGGGAAGGCGGAGGTATCTGCCCGAGCTTGTTTCCCCGAACTACAACGTCCGTTCGTTCGGCAAGCGTGTGGCCCTGAACACGCCCATACAGGGCACGGCCGCCGATATTATAAAAGTGGCGATGGTGCGCGTGGACAGGACGCTCAAGGAAAAACGCATGGAGGCGCGCTTGATACTGCAGGTGCACGACGAACTGATATTGGAGTCGCCGGAGGACGAAGCGGAGCGCGCCGCGGAAATTCTTAAAGACTGCATGGAAAACGTGATCGAACTTTCCGTACCGCTCGTTGTGGATGTGCGCACAGGGTACACGTGGTTTGATGCCAAATGAGTGGAATATGATGTATATAATCGGGCTGACAGGGAACATAGCTTCCGGCAAATCCGCTGTTTCCAAGCGCCTGCATGAGCTGGGCGCGCGCGTGGTCTGCGCCGACGCGGTCGCGAGAAAGATCGTGCTGCCGCAGAGTGAAGGCGCACGGCGTATCCGCGAAGCGTTCGGGCCGGAGGTTTTTCTGCCCGACGGAAGCCTGGACCGTAAAGCGCTCGGCCAAATCGTTTTCAACGATGAAGCCTCAAGGAAAAGGCTGGATGCACTCTTGCATCCGCTCATTATCCGGGAAATAAACGAGACGCTTAAAAGCTGGCGCAAAGAGACCCCGGACGCAATCGCCGTAGTGGACGCGGCGCTGCTCATAGAAACAGGCATGCACCAAACGGCACACGAGGTCTGGCTGGTGGAGGCGCGTGATGATATCCGCCGGAAGCGCATCATGCAGCGCGACGGTTTGAGCGCTTCCCAGGCGCGTGCACGCATAAGGAGCCAGATGTCTTCTGATGAAAAAAAACGTTTTGCACACCGGATATTAACGAACAATGAATCAACCAGCAAACTGCTGGCGCAGGTCGATGCCCTGTGGGCAGAGACCAAAGCGCGGATTTCGGGTAAATAGTGAGAAGAAAAAACAAGGGTAAACATAAAAATAAAACACTGCTTCGGATCATACTGGGCCTTTTAGTGCTGGCGGTTTTGGCAACGGCGGCATTCTGGGGAAATGAACTGATGCTGCGTTCCATATATCAAAAAGACCATCTCACGTATGTTTCGGATATGGCGCAAGAATACGGTCTCGACATTTATCTTGTGGCAGCGGTGGTATATGTCGAGAGCGAATTCCATGCGGACGCCGTTTCCCGCAAAGGCGCTGTCGGGCTTATGCAGATCATGCCGGAAACCGGCGAATGGATTGCCGGAAAGCTAGGTTTCAAGCATTACACTGACGAAATGCTCAAAGATCCGCAAACGAACCTGCGCTTTGGCTGCTGGTATCTGCAGTATCTTTTGGAGCGTTATGATTCTGATGTGCGGCTGTCACTCTGTGCATACAATGCAGGGCCGGGGTCAGTGGATCAATGGCTTAATAACCCGGCCTATACGGATAACGGAAAATCGCTTGCCAAAATACCGTTTGATGAAACCAGACAATACGTAGACAAGGTGTTTGATGCCAATGAACAATATGAAAAACTCTATCCGTCCGGTGGGGCGGTGGGTGACTAAACAAAACAGGCGGCTGCGGATCATCGTATCCGTTGTCCTTGCCGTTGGCGTGATACTTGGCGTGCTTCTTGTTGCGAGGGGCTGCAGCAACAACGGACAGGCCACACCCGTCACAACGGGGACGCCGCAGCCCTCCGTGCCTGTCGACCCTGTTGACGGCGGAACCCTGAGCATCCCTATGCCCAAAAACCCCGGGACGCTGAACCCTTTGCGCGCCACGTCGGCTGACATGGCCAGCATAGGGTGGCTCGTGTACGAAAGCCTTGTCAAATACGACGAGCAGGGACGCGTTGTAAACGGCGTGGCCGAGAGCTTTGAAACAGCGGACAACGGCAAGACCTGGACCTTTCATATTAAAAAAGGCATTCAATTTCAGCGCGGGGGCGGCGAGCTTACGGCAAACGATGTCCTGTATACGCACAACCTTATCATGTCCTATTCGCCCGACGAATGCCTGTATAAAGATGCTGCATCAAAAATACAAGAGATGAAGGTGGTGGATAATTACACGCTTTCCGTGACCGCAGCCAAGAGCGGGCATACGGTAATGGACGCGCTGTGCTTCCCGATCCTGTCCAGGAATTATTGCAGCTCCAGAAATGTAGATACCGCATTACCTAACGGAACAGGTCCTTATACAGTGCAGGCAAGCAATGCTTCCGGTATGACGCTCAAGGCGAACGAAAACTGGTGGAAGCAGCGTGCGCATATCGATACAATCAAGGCGGTGGCGGTGCCGGACAACGATGCGGCGCTGTCCTCCTTCGAGGCCAACGAGCTTAACATGGCGCCCACGCAGCAGATAACCGCAAGCCGGTTTGCACAGTCTGACGATACCACCGTTTATGAGGTGATGACGCAGCGCTATGAATGTATTGTGCCCAATCTGCTTGGCGGCAAGCTTTCGAACCTGTCCATGCGGCAGGCGATCGCGTACTCCCTTGACACAAAAGAGGTCATCGAACGCGCTTTTTTGGGGCACGCGGTAGCGGTGGATACGCCGGTTTCGCCCGGCAACTATCTTTTTGACCCAGGAGCCGAAACATATGAATACAACATAAAAAAGGCTGCCGGACTGCTCGATTCGTCAGGATGGTTCCTGCCGCAGGATGAAACGCAGAAAATACGCGTGAACGCACAGGGACAAAAGCTGCAGCTGCGCCTGCTGATAGACGAGAATCCTGACAGCACCGTCCGCAAGGACATGGCGCAGGCGATAAAAGAGCAGCTTCGAAAAACCGGTATCGACGTAGTCATAGAAACAAAGAGCTGGGAGGACTATCTGAAGGCTTTGAAAAACAAATCGTTTGATCTGGCTTTGTGCGGATTCAATCTGGACAGGAGCCTGGACCTTACGAGTCTTTTGCGCAGCGGCGGTTCCATCAATTACGGAGGGTACTCGGACGGAGAAATGAACGCGCTTCTTGACGCGTATGCGAAAAGCACAAAAGAAACCGACAGGAAAACAAACATGGGTAAGATTCAGGAAATGATCCTTAATAAGCTTCCTGTTATCAGCCTGTGCTACAGGACGTACAGCCTGGTAAGCGACAACACCGTGCAAAATGTGGAAGGCCTGTTCAATATGAACTATTATAATAATATCGAACGCTGGTTTATAAAGGATGGCGGTTGAGGTATTGTCAGACTGAACCGGGCGGGCCAAATATACGGTTTGGCCCGCCCGGAGAAATTGCATGGAATTTAGAATTTACGAATTCCCGCGTCCGTCAAATGTTTGCGAATGCGTTCCCTTTCATCAGGCGGTACGGGAAGCAGTGGCAGCCGCGTCCTGCCGCCGTAGAATCCCCGTATATCCAGTCCCAGTTTGACGCCCGCAACGCCATACGGCCCAATCGTCGCGGAGGACAGCGCATTCAGGAACGTATGCAGCTCAGACGCCTTGTCATGTTCGCCTTGCTTGAAATAATCGTATAACCTGCAGCAATACTCCGGCAGATAGCTGGCTGTGGAAAGCACGCCGCCGACCGCGCCCTCACACAGTCCGGGGTAGAAGGTTTTGATATTGCCTGCGATCAAATAAAAACCTGGGGTTTTCCCTATCGCTTTCATATACTCCGCATTGGGATGCATCGAGGAATTCTTTATCGCGATAATATTGGGATGCGCTGAAAGCGTTTCCATCAAACGGACGCTTATCATGATGTTGAAGGCGAATTTGGGCGCGTTATAGATGACGATGGGAACCGGGGAGCGGTCAGCGACCGACGTATAATACGCTTCCAGGGCCTCGTCAGTCATTTTATCCGCAAAATAATGCGGGGGAAGCACGAAAGCCATGTCCATGCCGAAATCCGCCGCCTGTTTAATAAACTCTATGGTCTTATACGCCGATTCCCGTCCGCATCCTGCCACGATCGTTTTGCCCTTTGCCTTATGCCTGTAGACCGCTTCGAGGATTTCAAAGGATTCAGCATCGGTCAGCCCCTGGTACTCGCCGTTGCTTCCGAGCGGCATATAGCCCTTCAAATCCGTTTGGTTGTACTTTTCGATGTTTTCGATCAAGCGGTTAATCAGGACGCCCTCGTTTTCATCAAACGGCGTTACGATGGGAGCAAAAACACCGGATAGCATGTCTGAATTCGTCATTTAAAACCCAGTCCTTTCTGTTCTTCACCCTCGCGCAGGTTCCGTAAAACTTCGCCTGGGGTGCAGATAGTACATAATGCCTGCTGAATAATTCGCTTTGCGAAATATTCGTTGCGGCCATTAAATATTACAACCGGCTTCTTTTTCGCAATCATCTCTGTAACCGGAAATCCTTCAACAATCACGCTGCCTATATTATAATCATACACCCGATGTATCCTGTTTTGCAATGAAGAAAGGAGGCTGCACAGCGAGCAAACGGGACGGTAATCCACAATGTTCAGCCTAAACAGGACAGGGAAATCCTATTCTATAAAAAAGGGATATCACCCAAACAAAACGGGGATAAAAATGCCGTAAGGGCTTTATTAATATGTTGTAGGATTGTCAAACATTAGGACAGTGTAAGCACGGAGGAACTCCCTGGGGGAGCTATACTGGAGGGGGCGCATGGGGCGGTTATTGCTGCGGTAGTGGTGCACAGCAAGCTGTGCACCAAAGTCGTCGAACGAGTAGAAACA
>JBMOLJ010000066.1:0-9556 GCA_049324235.1 Bacillota bacterium | reverse complement strand
GCGTTCCCTGGTGACCATGCAGAACTACAAGAAAAAGTACAAGAATCTTACTATATTTATTGACCTGCACCGCGACGCGTATTCTTCAAAATCCGGCACATCGGATGCAGTAACGATAGACGGCAAATCCGTGTCCCGCGTTATGTTCGTGGTGGGCACCGGCGAGGGTAAGACCGGAAAGGGCTTCAAGGAAAGACCAAACTGGAAATCAAACTATCAGCTCGCAAAACTTGTTACGGATAAATTGAACAAGATCAATTCCAGGCTGGCGCGCCCCGTGTGTGTAAAGACGGGGCGATACAACCAGCATGTTTCGGATTCCTGTATGCTCATAGAAGTCGGACACAATGAGAATACGCTCGAAGAATCGCTCAATGCGGTGCCCTATATCGCAAAGACGCTTGCCGAAGCGTTGAAATAAAGGCTCAGGATGCAGCATCCGTACAAACTATGATATAATAGCACTGGCCATTTGAAAGAACAGGCATGAAACAGTTTGCGGAGGATGTTTATGCGTCCAATTGCTTTTTTTGATTCGGGTATCGGGGGACTGAGCGTGCTTCTGGCGGCGCGCAAACTGCTCCCTTGCGAGCAGTTCGTATACTACGGGGACAACGCGCGTGCGCCCTATGGCGCGCTCTCCGCAGAGGAGATTTCCGCGTATACAATCGAATGCGTATTAAAGCTCATGGATTTGGACATCAAGGCGCTGGTGTTGGCCTGCAACACCGCAACCAGCGTTGCGGTGGAGAAGCTGCGGTCCGAGCTTGATATCCCGGTCATCAGCATGGAGCCTGCAATCAAACCCGCGTTTGCGATACGGAAGCAGGGGCGCGTTGCGGTCATGGCTACGCCCGCAACGCTTGTGCAGCCGAGGTTTTTAAACCTGCTTAAGACGTTTGATGCCGAAGGGAACGCTTTGCTGCTGCCCTGTCATGGGCTGGTGGAACTTATTGAGAAAGGCGAATTTGATTCACCCGAAATCAGGACATACATCGGAGAGCTTTTCCATCCCTACAGGAATACTGCCATTGATGCCATCGTGCTCGGATGCACGCATTTTGTGTTGATAGAAAACATGATACGCGATGTGTGCGCTAAGCTGTGTCCCATGGCGCAGATCATACATGGAAACGAGGGAACGGTCCGGCACCTTGCCCGGGTGCTTGCACAGCGCGGCATGCTCAGCGAAGGGTGTACGGGCAAAGTCGCCTTTTATTCTTCCGGTGACCCACAGTGGCTGAAACGCTTGTTTGATAAAATAATGGTTACTGCTGATAAAATGGAAGCCAAAATGAGGTAAACAAAAGAGAATGCGTACATGAATCAAAGATGCTGGGAGATTGCATGAAAAAAATGTGGTCTCTTTTTGATTAATCGCGTATTTACGGTTTTACATTCGTGATTGCTGGTGATACAATATGTAGCGTTCCGTTTGATAATTGACCACAATATATAGTTTGGGGGACAGGTGTATGAAGTTGAGCAGGAATGCGGTAACGGTTCTGGAGAGGCGCTATCTTACCAAGGATGTCAACGGTAATTTAATTGAGAGCATCGATGATATGTTCCGCCGCGTGGCCAAAACCGTCGCGGACGCAGAGTTGATTTTTGACGCTAAAGCCGATGCAAAGGCACTGGAAGATGCGTTTTATGAGCTGATGACCAGCCTGAAATTCATGCCGAATTCGCCGACGCTGATGAACGCGGGGAAACCTCTGGGACAACTGGCTGCCTGTTTTGTATTGCCGGTCGAAGACAGCATGGACGGCATATTCGATTCCGTGAAAAATGCAGCGTTAATCCACAAAAGCGGCGGCGGTACCGGTTTCAGCTTTTCACGCCTGCGCCCGAGCGGAGCTGCGGTTAAATCCACCGGCGGCATCGCGTCCGGGCCGGTAAGCTTCATGCGCGTGTTCAACGCGGCCACCGAAGCGGTGAAGCAGGGCGGTACGCGGCGCGGCGCGAACATGGGCATCCTGCGCGTGGACCATCCCGACATTCTTGAATTCATCCAATGCAAAAAGCTCAACACAGACCTGAACAACTTCAACATCAGCGTCGGCCTCACGGAAGCGTTCATGCATGCCGTGGAAAACGGCGAGGAATATGCGCTCATAGACCACCGTACAAAGCAGGAAACCGGCAGGCTGAAGGCAAAGGAAGTATTCGACATGATCGTCGACATGGCGTGGAACAACGGCGAGCCGGGCATCATATTCCTCGACCGCCTCAACCGCGACAACATCGTCCCCGGGGTAGGCGAGATCGAGAGCACCAACCCCTGCGGCGAGCAGCCTTTGCTGCCCTACGAGTCCTGCAACCTGGGTTCCGTCAACCTGGACGCCGTCACAGTCAAAAAAGGGACGGGCTATGCGGTGGATTATGAGGAGCTTGGCCGCGTGGTCGAACTGGCGACCCGGTTTTTGGACAATGTGATCGAGGTGAACAATTATCCCCTTCCCGAAATTGAGCGCATGACCAAGCAGACCCGTAAAATCGGGCTGGGCGTGATGGGGTTTGCGGACATGCTGTTTAAGCTGGGCATACCGTACAACTCGGATGAGGCCATCGGGCAAGCCGGGAAGATCATGCAGTTCATCCAGCAGCGCTCCCGCGAAACGTCGGAGGAGCTTGCAAAAGAACGCGGGCCGTTCCCGCTGTTTTCACAGAGCGCCATAGTAGATGAGAAAATACGCAGAAACGCCACCAATACGACGATCGCGCCGACCGGAACCATCTCCATCATTTGCGAGGCCTCCAGCGGAATCGAACCGTTGTTCGCCGTTTCGTTCGTGCGCAATGTAATGGATGACGACAAGCTCGCCGAAGTGCATCCGTACTTCAAGCAGGTGCTGACCGAGCGGGGGCTGTACAGCGAGGAACTCATGCTGCGCATTGCAAAGGAAGGCACGCTCGCGCATATGGATGAAATACCGGAGGATATCCGGCGCGTCTTTGTGACGGCGCACGATATTTCTCCCGATTATCACATCCGCATGCAGGCGGCGTTCCAGAAATATACCGACAATGCCGTATCCAAAACGGTCAATTTCCCCAACAGCGCAACGCGCGAGGATGTCAGAGACGTATACGTCACGGCGTTCAAACTGGGCTGCAAGGGCGTGACCATTTACCGTGACGGCAGCCGTGAAGCGCAGGTGTTGAGCACAGGCGCGTCGGCGGCAAAAACGGAGGCAAAGCCGGAAACAAAGGCAAAGATGGAAGCTATACCGGAAGCAAATGCAAAGATGGAAGCTATACCGGAAGCAAAGCTTGAACTTGAACCGAAGCCCGCTGTCGTACAGCCGCGTCCGAGGCCCGAAGTGACCAAGGGCGTCACGGAAAAGGTGCGTATCGGCTGCGGAAACCTGTACATCACCGTGAACTATGATGAGCAGGGAATATGCGAGGTATTCACAAACCTGGGCCGCGCGGGCGGGTGCCCGTCGCAGTCGGAGGCAACGAGCCGCCTGGTATCCATGGCGCTGCGTTCGGGAATGGACGTACACACGCTCATTGAGCAGCTCAGGGGCATCCGCTGCCATTCAACGCTCAGGCAGAACGGGTTAAAGGTGCTGTCCTGTCCGGACGCAATCGGCCGCGTACTCGAAAAGGTCATGCGGCAGATGCCGGACGTTGTGGAAGTATCCCCCGAAAAGGGTAATCCGGCTGGAGAGGAACAAAAAAACGTAAGGTGCCCGGATTGCGGCAGCATCCTTGAGCACGAGGGCGGGTGCGTGATGTGCCGCGGCTGCGGCTATTCTAAATGCGGTTAAGCCGCAGCCGATTCCGGTTCGGCTTCGGGATGATTTAGGCCTTTCAAAATTCAGTGCGGGCATTGCCCGCACTGAATAAATCGCTTTACGACTTATTCAGTATGCCTTAATTTACCGCAAAAAAACTGTCGATAATTGAAACCAAGCAGAAAGGATCTGCGTCAATAGAAATAGCGGGAATTATAAGGCGCGGGGGGGTGGACTCCATCGACTGCAATCAGTGCACAGAGCGTATAGACGAATACTTTGACGGTATGCTGGATGCGGATACGCAAGCGCGCTTTGAGGCGCATGTGAAAAACTGCGAAGCGTGCGCGGCGCAATTGGAGGCCCGCCGCATGCTGATGGATGAAATGAAACGGTTCCGTACGCAATACGAGCCTCCCGCGGATTTCCATGCGCGCTGGGTACAAGCTGTTCAGCGCGAAAGGCTGAAATCAAAACGTATGCGCTTTCGTACGGCAATGGCTTCTGCCGCCGCCGTAATGGTATTGCTGCTGGGCATAGGGGTGTTTATCGGGCTGGGTAAAGGGACCGGTCCGCAGGAGATTGCATCGATTGATTCCACTGCGCAGAGTGCGGACAGTGAATCGGCAATGTTCTCCCGTTTGGAAACAGTCAACCCTGACGTGAACACCAGGGATGTGTCACTGCAGGCAACCGCGGCAGTTGGGGATAACGGACTGTTTGCCGATTCTGTAAAAGGTGATTCCGGCGGGGATGCTTCTGACAGCATGAGGAATGCGCAGACTGAAGGAACCCGGGAGCCGGATGCGTCTTCGGATGCGGCCGTTAAAGCTGCGGGCAACAACAAAACCATGGTTTTGCAGGCGGAAGAACCGCAAAAGGCAATAGATGAGCTGCTGTCCCTTACGGACAGAAACGGCATTTCAGTTCAACAAACGGCCGCAGGCACATATACACTGGAAATAAACCCTGTATCGCGGCCTGTAATAGCGCCCTGGCTTTCGGAATACACGGACGAAACCCTGCCGCAGGACGAAACGTTTATTTTGCAAATCACGGTTGAACAAAAGTAGGTGGATGATAGACTGCCCGCCTTAAACAGATAGCACCGGACATGGTGCTTTTTGTTGTCTAAAATTATTATTTCATTTTAGAAGGGTATCTGATAAAATATTAGTTAGTTTTAAAATGGGTGGTTGCGGCCATCATCTGATTGCGAAAATACGGTTAGTTTCAGTAAAAGCGTTAAGACATGAGGGGGAAGAAGGCACATGAACTTTGAGGCCAAGCAAATCAGGAATATCTGCGTTATCGGCCATGGCAGCGAGGGTAAAACCACATTGGTCGAGGCTATGCTCTACAATGCCGGAGCAACGGACCGCATGGGCAAGGTAGAGGACGGTTCGACCACGACGGACTATGATCCCGAGGAGATCAAGCGCCAGATTTCGATCAGCGCGGGGTTTGCGCCCATCGAATGGGGCGGCTGCAAGATCAATCTGATCGATGTACCGGGCTATTTTGATTTTATCGGCGAACTGACAGCCGGGTTGAAGCTGGCGGACGGCGCGCTCATCGTCGTCGGCGCCGTTTCCGGCGTTGTTGTCGGCGCCGAAAAAGCCTGGGACAACTGTGTAAAAGAATCTGTGCCCAAAATGATCGTGATCAATCAGATGGATCGTGAAAACGCTGATTTCAATAAAGTGCTCGGCCAGCTTCGTGACAAATACGGCACATCCATAACGCCGATCCAACTGCCGATCATGGAAGGCGGTGCTTTTGCCGGTTATGTTGACATCATAAACAAAAGCGCCAGGCTTTTTGATAAAAAGGCGAAGTTTAAGGATGCGGACATCCCGGGCGAGCTGGAGGACGCGGTTGAAGAGATCCGCGAAGCGGTCATCGAAGCGGCAGCCGAAAACGACGATGTGCTGCTCGAAAAGTTCTTTGGCGGTGAGGAGCTCACCAACGAAGAGATCATGCAGGGCCTGCGGGCCGGCGTGATCGCGGGCAAAGTTGTACCGGTCGCGTGTGCGTCCGGCGCACAGAACCTGAACGCGAATACGCTTGCGGACGCAATTATAGCGTTTATGCCCTCTCTGGCGGATATGCCGCCTGTAAGATGCAAGAACCCGAAAACCGGAGAGGATGCCGAGGTAACGGCGGATGCATCCAAACCGTTCGCAGCGCACGTAATCAAAACCATGGCTGACCCGTTTGTGGGCAAACTGTCCATTTTCAAAATCTATCAGGGCACGCTCACGGCGGACATGCCCATGCATAATCCTGACGCGGGGAAAAACGAAAAAGTCGGCACGCTCTATATCATGCGCGGCAAAAAACAGATTGCGGTAGATAAGTTGCAGGCCGGAGACATCGGCGCGGTGGCAAAACTGCAGTATACGATGACCGGGCATACGCTGTGCGACCCTGGCAACCCGGTGAAATTCGATGCGATCGAGTTCCCCCGTCCCAGCATTTCGCTCGCTGTTTCAGCGCAGAAAGAAGGCGAGGAAGACAAGGTCTTTTCCGGCTTGCACCGTCTGGAAGAGGAAGACCCGACGTTCAGGGTCGAAAAGCAGGTAGAGACCGGTGATATGCTCATGCAGGGACTGGGCGAGCTGCACCTTGAAGTGCTGTGCCGCAAGCTGAAAAACAAGTTCGGCGTGGAAGCCGAGCTCAAAGAACCCAAAATACCCTACCGTGAGACCATCCGCAAGAGCGTCAAGGCCGAAGGGAAACACAAGAAGCAGAGCGGCGGGCACGGCCAGTACGGGCACTGCTGGATTGAGTTCGAGCCCATCATGGACGGTTCGGCGGACTTTGAGTTTATCGATAAAATCGTCGGCGGCGTCGTTCCCAGGCAGTATATCCCGGCGGTGGAAAAAGGCCTGCGCGAGAGCGTAGCCAGGGGAGTTCTGGCCGGATATCCGGTGGTGGGAATCCGCTGCACGCTCTACGACGGCTCTTTCCACAGCGTTGACTCTTCCGAAATGGCTTTCAAAACGGCCGCGCGGCTTGCGTTCAAAAAAGGCTGCGCACTGGCCAGCCCTGTATTGCTTGAACCGATATACCGTGTAGAAGTGCTGATACCCGACGAGTACATGGGCGACGTAATCGGCGACATCAACCGCCGCCGCGGCCGCGTGATGGGGATGAACCCCAGCGACGGTCTGCAGGAGGTCGTCGCCGAAGTGCCTCTGAGCGAGATGTTCAAGTATTCCACCGATTTGCGCTCCATGACCCAGGCGCGCGGTTCGTTCACGATGAACTTTGAACGTTATGACGAAGTGCCCGGCAACATTGCCGCAAAGGTCATCGAGCGTGCAAAGCAGGACATGGAAGACACGGAATAGAATTAGTTTATCAAGAAGGGACAGGTCATGACCACCCGTTTCACGGGTGGTCATGACCTGTCCGGAAAATTTGCTGCCGGAACGGCAAACGTCAGCCGATTTTCTCCATAAGCTCCTGGGACCACGCGTCAACAGCTTTCAAAGTGTCCTGCTCATTTGCCCTTGGATTCAGGAAGTCCTGGCTGCCGATCACGGTATTGTCTTTCTCCAGCTTGGCTGTCATATTCGTGATGGTTTTACCCGGCCCGCCGCCGCAGCAGCAGAAAACGGCCACGTTTTTCCCGGCAATCGTGTTGCTTTCCAGCAGAGTCTTGATGGGCGGGGCAAATGAACTTGCCCAAACAGGCGTCCCGATAATGATGCTCTTATAGTCCGCCGGTTTTTTGTCCATCGGAAGCAGCTTCGGCTTTTTCCCGAAGACTACCTGCATGCCCCCGAAGAAAAACTTCCAGAACCCCTTTTTCTGGAGATCCTTGACCGGCTTTATAGGGAGCAGGTCGGCGCCGAGCTTCTCAGCCAAAGCATTTGCGACAAACTGTGTGTTTCCATCCAGCGAATAGTAGATGATCAGCGTCTTTTCCATACGTTCATCCCCTTTACTTCATTTTTATTAGTATTATTTTTGTTCAAACAAGTTTGATCGGCTCTGAACCGGCCGTCAGGAATATGTTAAATAGTTCCTCGAACCCTTTTAATACGCTTAAATAATATTGCTCGTCACCCAAAGATTCGTAGTTCCTATAGATAAACTCTGTAATACCATACGTGACGATATGGCTGATTACCTGTCCGTTTTTAATCCTGAAGATTCCGTTTTTGATTCCGCCGTCAACAATGGAGGATATCAGCGGCAGCAGGTATTTCAAGCGTATCGTTTTAATGTCGGCTTCGTACTGGGCCGGGACTTTGCCGCTGAAGTAACTTTTAAATGATTCAAGAGCAAAATCCCGTGAGAAAAGGGCCCGCGTGACCTGTTCCAGTTTGCCCGCTGCCGTGAGAGCGGCGTTGTCTCTGATTTCATGCAGTTCGTCAAAGAGCTTTTTAAAATTCTCCTCTATCAAAAAAAGCAGCAGGTCATCCTTCTTATTAAAGTGATAATAGAAGGTTCCTTTTGCAATAGCTGCGCTTTTGGTGATGTCCTCAACGCTTACCGCGTCATAGCCGTGAACGGTAAAAAGCCATGTGGCAGCATCAATTATTCGGTTTTTTGTTATCTCTCTCTTGCCCATAAAACCGTTTCGACCGCAGTCAGTTTAATAGTGGGATTGTATCAGTTGCTATCAGGAAAGTCAAGAGGAGAGCGGTGTTTTTGCGAAACAGGCAATATGGTTTTTGGCAAACACGGGCCTGCACAGCCCTGTGTTTTTAATTGTTTACCGTTTATTAGATGATCATAGAGTTATAATTGACATATGCTCTTTAAACTGATAAATTATTCTCGAGAGGGGGGGCATCATGTTAACGATTAAAGCCATTCATACACCGTCAAAAGGCACTGTTAAAGTAATATCGCGAAGAATTGCCGACGATGATATCAAAGAAAAACTTAAAAACGGCATGATAACTTCATTGGGATTGATTCATGGACCACTGCCGCTCATGATCATTGCCGGAGATATTGCAGAAAAAACATCGAATGTTGAAGTAGCGGAAATCACAGGGATATGTCCGCAGCATGTGACGATGCTTGGCATTTTCGGGGACACTTCTTCGGTTTCGGAAGCATTGAGAGCGGTGGAGCTTTGGGAAAAGAATGATTACAAATCAGGGGAAAGCCTGAAATGATTTTGCTTTAATATTGTATCAGAGGCTGTTTTCACAGTAGGTACTTATCCATGCCGGTTTTCCGTCAACATGGCTTGTTTTCTTTGCCATCGTAAATCTGGTCTACAGATTCCCTTATAAACAGATTTTTATAATTATTATTGACATATGTCCAATATTGGGTATAATAATGACGAAATGGGCATATGTCAAATATCTATAAAGGGGGTCTTTTTATGCCAGGCAGAGACGGAACAGGACCAAAAGGCCACGGCAGCATGACCGGAAGAGGACTTGGCTATTGTGCCGCAGGCCAGAACGCACAAAACGGCAACGGTTTGGGCCTTGGGCTGGGGCGTGGCTTCAGGTGGGGGTGCAGAGGGAATTTTTCAGCAGTTCCGGCCCAAAAGTACAAGGAATTGCTTACAGAACAAAAGAAGCGGCTGGAACGCAGGGTTGCCATATTGAACGAGAAATTAGAAAATTTATAGTCAAGGACAAAAAGTAACAGGAAGGACTCCTGTTACTCAGGCTGTTGACAAAGTGTCCTTCAGGGGGTGTGGGGGATCGCAACCCCCCACTTACAATCCAATCTGACGACATGCGCGTCAGATTGGTGGGAAAAATGGCGCTAAGAGCGGCATTTTAACCGCACAGAAATCCGTCGACAAACCCCAAAGGGGTTTGTCG